>JAKAOH010000214.1 GCA_021812285.1 Acidobacteriota bacterium
CGGATGGCCGCGCTCGGCATCACCGCGATGGTGGCCGGCCAGGCGCTGATCAATTTGAGCGTGGTGCTGGGCATGGTGCCGACCAAGGGCATTCCGCTGCCGTTCGTCAGCTACGGTGGATCGAGCCTGGTGGTGATGCTTCTGGGAACCGGCGTGCTGCTCAACATCAGCCAGCAGGCGAGTCCTCAGTGAAGCTGCTGGTGGCTGGCGGCGGAACGGGCGGGCACGTTTTTCCCGCGCTTGCCGTCGCCAAGGAATGGATGAAGCGGGATGAAGGAAGGGAAGCGGTGATCGTGGGAACGGCGCGAGGTATCGAAACCAAGCTGGCTCCGGCGGCCGGTGTGCCGCTCGAGACGCTGCGCGTGCGCGGGCTCAAGGGCATCAAAGGCAAGCGGCTTGCCGCGAATCTCGCCCTGCTGCCCCTCGGCCTTTGGGACGCGTTCGGCGTGCTCTCGCGTCACCGGTTCGCCGCCGCGTTTGGCGTCGGCGGCTACGCTTCCGGGCCGATGATGCTGGCCGCGATTTTCTCGGGCGTTCCTTCGGTGCTCTACGAACCGAACGTGCAGCCGGGATTCACGAACGAGGTGCTTGGGCGCCTGGCGCGCCGCGTGGCCGTCGCGCACCAGCAGACTGCCGAGCGCTGGCCGCGCAAAGCGGTGCTCACCGGCTGCCCGATTCGCGATGAGTTTTTCGCCACGCCCGATCCGCGCTGCGAGCCTCCACTGCGCATCCTGATTACCGGCGGCAGCCAGGGAGCCCGCGCGATCAATCGCGCCATGGCCCGAGCGCTCGACCTGCTCGCCGCGCGCAAACGGGAACTCAGCATCGTGCATCAGACCGGCGAGCGCGATTTCGCCGAAGTGCAACGCGCCTATGCGGATCGTGATTTTTCCGCGGAAGTCGTGCCGTTTCTCTCCGACATGCCCATGCGCTTCGCCGCCGCGCATCTGGTTCTTTGTCGCGCCGGCGCCACCACCGTCGCTGAAATCTGCGCTGCCGGCCGCGCCGCCATCTTCATTCCGTTCGGCGCCGCTGCCGATTCTCACCAATTGACCAACGCGCGCGCCATCGAGCGCGAGGGCGCAGGCCGCGTGATCGTCGAAGCGGAACTCACGCCCGAGCGGCTTGCCGGCGAAATCCTCGGCCTGCTCGATGCGCCGCGCCAAATCGAGGAAATGGGCCGCCGCGCCCGCGCGCTCGCGCGGCCCGGCGCCACCGCGGCGATCGTGGATCTGCTCGAAGAGGTGGCCCGCCGATGAACCCCATTTTCCGCAATTTCCAGCGCGTCCACCTGGTCGGCATCGGCGGCACCGGCATGAGCGGCATCGCCGAGGTCCTGCTGACGCAGGGATTCACCGTCACCGGCTCGGACCAGAAAATGACGGCGGTCACCGAGCGCCTCGAGCGGCTCGGCGCCAGAATTTTCTCCGGCCATCACGCGGAAAATGTCGAAGGAGCCAACGTCGTCGTCGTTTCTTCCGCCGTGGGTCCGGAAAATCCGGAAGTCGCTGAGGCGCACCGCCATAAGATTCCCGTGATTCCACGCGCCGAAATGCTTTCGGAGCTGATGCGCCTGAAATACGGCATCGCCGTGGGCGGCGCGCACGGCAAAACCACCACCACTTCGATGATCGCTTCGGTTCTGGCCGCCGCCGGGCTCGATCCCACGTTCGTCGTCGGTGGCCGCGTGAAGCAGGCCGGCTCGCACGCCCGCGTCGGCCAGGGCCAGTACATGGTGGTCGAAGCCGACGAAAGCGATGGTTCGCTGCTGCGCCTTTCGCCGGTGGTCACCGTCGTCACCACGATCGATCGCGAGCACCTCGATCACTACGGCTCGCTGGAAGCGATCGAGGAAACGTTCGCCGATTTCGTCAATCGCGTCCCGTTCTACGGCGTCGGCATCCTTGCGCTCGACGACGAAAACGTTCGCTCGATTCTGCCTCTCGTCAAGCGCCCCGTTCTGACCTACGGTACTTCGCCGCAGGCCGACCTGGTGGTTTCAGACGTGGAATTGCGCGGCCTGGGCAGCGAGTTCGCTCTCCAATTCCGTGGCGAGCCGCTCGGGCGTTTCCGCCTGGCCGCGCCGCCGGGAATCCACAACGTCCGCAACGCCGCGGCCGCTGTCGCCGTCGGACTCTACCTGAATCTTCCGGTCGAGCTGATTCGCGAGGGCATCGAGCGCTTCGAAGGCGTCGCCCGCCGGTTCGAAGTGAAGGGCACGCCGGGCGGAGTCGCCCTTATCGACGACTACGGCCACCACCCCACCGAAATTCGCGCCACGCTCGACGCCGCGCGCGTGGCCGGCTACCGGCGGCTGCTCGTCTGCTTCCAGCCGCACCGTTTTTCCCGCACGAAACTTCTCTGGCCCGAATTCACCCGCGCTTTCGATCAGGCCGATCGCCTGCTCCTGCTGGAAATTTACCCGGCGGGCGAGCCGCCGATCCCGGGCGTCACCGGTCCGGCGCTCGTCGAGGCGATCACCGCCGCCGGCCATCGCAATGCGGCTTTCTGCTCCAGCCTTGCCGAAGCCGCCGAGTTGCTGGCCGCCGACGCCGCGCCCGGCGACGCAATTCTGGCGATTGGCGCGGGCAGCGTGAATCAGGTTCTGGATCGCGTCGCGGAACTCCTTGGAAAGAAGGACTCAACTCATGCTCATCACTGATCCGAAACTCCTCGAATCGCTGCGCCAGCTGGAAGTCGAGCGCCGGCCCGGCGTCCGCCTGGCCAGTTGGACGTCGCTCGGAATCGGCGGCTCGACCGATCTGCTGGTCGTCCGCGAGCGCCGCCATCTGCCCGAGCTCCTGCGTCAACTCCGGAAGCACGGCGTGCGCCATCGCCTGCTCGGTGGCGGCACGAACCTGCTGGTGGCCGATGGCGAACTGCCTTGGGTCGCGCTGCGGCTCGCGAAAGTCGAACCGACCGTGCGCATCGAGGGCAATTGCGCCTGGCTCGACGCGGCCGAGGAACTCGGCCGCGCCATCACCACCTGCGCCAAGGCGAATCTGGGCGGCATGGAGGGTCTGGTCGGCGTGCCCGGCACGGTGGGCGGAGCCTTGCGCATGAACGCCGGCGCGTATGGCTCCGAAATCGGCAAGCTGGCGCGCGACATCGTGGTCTATCGCGGCGTCTGCAACCGCATCGAAACGCTTTCCTCCACCAGCGTTCGCTTCGAATATCGCCGCGCCACCTTCAGCCCCTGCGACATCCTGCTCGGCGCGCGGCTCGAACTGGTCGAGCGGCCCTATCGCGAAATCATCGACCGGATTCACGTGTGCAATTTCAATCGCCGCACCAGCCAGCCGCTCGCCGAGCGCAGCGCGGGCTGCATTTTCAAAAATCCCGCCGGAACTGCGGCCGGAAAGCTGATCGACGATCTCGGCCTGAAAGGTCTGCGCATCGGCGGAGCGATGGTCAGCGACCGTCACGCGAATTTCTTCATCAACCGCGGCCGCGCCACCTGCTCCGATATGCATCGCCTGATCGATCACGTCCGCGAGCGCGTCTGGACCGCCTTCCAGATCGAGTTGGAAGCGGAAATCGTCATGTGGGTGAACTGACCGATGGTGCCTGAGGAAACACTCGAACGCGCGGCGGTTGACGACGTTTCGCCGCGCTATCTGCGCAAGCAGAAAGCCGGCGACGCCAAGCGCCGCCGCTCGCGCCCGGCGCCTGCGGCGCGTTCCTGGGGCCAGCGCGCGCGTCGCGGCGCGCTGATTTTTCTCGCCGCGTTCGGCGCCAGCGCGGTGATCGGCTGGGCGTCGTACCTGCTCTGGTTTTCTCCGGCCACGCGGCTCGAGCCCGCCGGAATCGAAATCCAGGGCGAACATTTCGTTTCGAGCGCCCAAATCGCCGGCATCTTTTCCTCGGATATCGGGAAAAGTGTTTTGCTCGTTCCGCTCGATCGGCGCTTGCGGAAGATTCAGGCGATTCCCTGGATTGGCCAGGCCACCATCGAACGCGTCATGCCCAACGAATTGTCCGTCCGGGTCGAAGAGCGCCAGCCGGTGGCGTTCCTCAGCACGTCGGCCGGCATGCGTTTGATCGACGCCGATGGCGTGATTTTGGATCGCCCGGCGGGAACGAATTTCAACCTGCCCATCGTCACCGGACTTGGGCCGGACACTCCCATCGCCGAGCGCGCGCGCCGCGTGGGCCTCTTTTTCGAGTTTTTGAAGGAGATTCAGACGGTGCGGCCGAGCGCCGCGTCCGAAGTGAGCCAGGCGAATCTGGCCAGTTCCGGTGACGTTCAGGTGACGCTGGCCGGCGCGCCGGAACTTTCCGGCCAGGGACCGGTGATTGTGGATTTTGGCAATAGCGCCTTCGCCGACCGCTATCGCGTGTTCCTGGCGAATTTTCCCGCTTGGCAGGCGAAGGCCGGCAGCGTGGAAGCGGTGGACCTGCGTTACGACGGCCAGGCGCTTGTGACGCCCGCGCCGCAGAATTCCGGTTCGACGGGCTCCGTGCCGGTTGCCGCGGCTCCCGCGTCCGGCGCCGCTTCGTCCTCGCCCGCGCCGGCCGCGACGCCGGCGCCATCCGCCGCTACGCCGGGGAAATCCATTCGAGTTCGTGAGATCAGCGGAAGGGGGACCGAACAGCAGTGAGCAAGGAACGAAACGTTGTGGCGTTGGACGTCGGCAGCACCAAGATTACCGCGCTCGTCGCGCAAACCACCGCCGAAGGCGAGGTGCGCTCGCTCGGGCTCGGCGTCGCCGAAAGCAAGGGATTGCGCAAGGGGCAAGTCTCCAATCTCGAACAGGCGTCCTCTTCCATTCGCCTCGCGGTGGAAGAGGCCGAACAACAGGCCGGAATTCCGGTCGAATCGGCGATTCTCGGCATTGGTGGCGGCTACATCGCCGGTTTCAATTCCCGGGGCGGACTCGGCCTCGGCAATAAGCCGCGCGACGTCACCCGCGACGACGTTCGCCGCGCCGTCGGCGCCGCTCGCCAGGTGCGCCTGCCCGATGGCGCCGAAGTTCTGCACGTTCTTCCGCAGGGCTTCTGGCTCGACGCGCAAAACGGCATCCGCGACCCCATCGGCATGGTCGGCCGCCGGCTCGACGTGAACGTCCATCTGGTCACGTCGCCCGCGGTAGATCGGAA
>JAKAOH010000215.1 GCA_021812285.1 Acidobacteriota bacterium
GCTACGGAAACCGCTATTACCACAAGCCGATCGTCACGGGCGAGGTGCGCTGGACGGCGCCGCTGACCGTCGAATGGTGGCGCTACGCGCAGAGCCTGACGAAGAAGCCGGTCAAGGGCATGCTGACCGGCCCTTATACGATCATGGATTGGAGCTTCAACGAGCATTACGCTGACCGGAAAGCCACCTGCATGGCGCTGGCCGGCGTGATCCGCAAGGAAGTGGAAGCGCTGATCGCCGCCGGATGCAAAATCATTCAGGTGGACGAGCCGGCGCTTTCGGTGCGGCCTGAAGAGCTGCCGGTGGCGATCGAGGCGATGCACAAAGTGACCGACGGTCTCGACGCGTATTTCATCACGCACGCCTGCTACGGCGCGTTTGAACTGATTTATCCGGGAATGCTCGAGCTGCCAGTGGATAATTTCGATCTGGAAATGTCGAATTCCGGCCTCGATCTGCTGGAACTCTTCCGCCGGCATCGCTTCACGAAAGACATCAGCTTTGGCGTGGTGGACGTCCATTCGCACGTGCTGGAGGAACCCTCGACGGTCCGCCAGCGCATCGAACAGGCGCTGACCATCCTGCCCAAGGACCAGATCTGGGTGGATCCCGACTGCGGACTGAAAACGCGGACGGTGGACGAAGCCATCGCCAAATTGCGGCTCTGCGTGGAAGCGGCCAAGGCTTTCCGCAACTGACGGCAGCGGCCGTGGCCGCCTGACCAGGCTGGGCGGCGTTCGCCAGCCATTTCCGTTTTCATCGCTCGAACTCTCACGCGTCCCGGGCCTGGAATCGCGTTCGTCACTCCGCGTCTTGTCATTCCCTCGTTTTCCTCGATCTCTTTTCTTGAATCCGGGCGGAAGCCTGGCGGCGTCGCGGCGAACTTCGCTTGCGTGAAAGGCGTATGATACCGGCTTCCGGTGTTCACATCGGAAATGCCGGACCACCGGTGAATCGGCCGTAATTGCCGGCGAGGGGAGCGCTGATGCCAACAAATTCCGGCCATTCCTCCACGCGAAGTTCCCGCTGGTCTTCCGACACGGCGCTGCTGATTTATTTGGCGCTGATTACCGTTGTGGTGCATTGGATCACGGGCGGGCGTTACGGCTTTCATCGGGACGAGCTGGCGTTGTTGGACGACGCGCGGCATATGGCCTGGGGCTACGTCGCCTATCCGCCGATGGCGGCGTTTTTCGGCCGAGTGTCTTTGATCCTGTTCGGCACTTCACTCACAGGTTTCCGTTTTTTCGCGGCATTGGCGGAGGCCGTGGCGATTGTGCTCACCGGGCTGATGGCGCAAGAGATGGGCGGCGGACGAGCGGCGCAGATGGTGGCGGCGTTGGCGGCGACGGCATGGTGCCTGGCCCTCGCGTCGCTGATGACCTACAGCGCGTTCGACTATCTTTTCTGGGTGCTCGCGGCATACTTCGTCGTGCGGCGGCTGAAAACGGGCGATCCGCGCTGGTGGCTCGCGGTGGGCGGGGCGATCGGGCTCGGCATGATGGCGAAATACTCGATGCTGTTTTTCACGGCCGGCATCGTCGCGGCCGTGCTGCTGACCGATCTTCGCCGCGATCTGCGCAGCCGGTGGCTTTGGTACGGAGTGGGTTTATCGCTGCTGATTTTCCTGCCCAATTTGCTGTGGGAGGCAAACCATCAGTTCATCACTCTCACGTTTCTCACGCACATCCACGCGCGCGACGTTCGCATCGGCCGAGCGAAGGGATTTCTTTTCCCCGGCCAGTTTCAGATTACACAATTGGCGCTGCCCATTTGGCTGGCCGGGCTCTACTACTGCTTGATCGCGAAGAGCGGCCGGAGGTTCCGGGCGCTGGGGTGGATGTATCTGGTGACGCTCGGGCTGTTCGTCGTCGCCAAGGGCCGCCTCTATTACCTGGGTCCCGCTTATCCGATGCTGTACGCGGCGGGCAGCGCGTGGGGCGAGAGGTGGGTGAAGTCCATGCGGCGCGGATGGGCATGGGCAACGGGAACGATTGTGGGGGTGATTCTGGCGGTGGATATCGCCCTGATGTCCCTGTTTGCCTTGCCGATTGCGCCGATCGGTTCCCAGTGGTTCAAGAACCAGGTCCACGCGAACAGCGTGATTGCCGAAGAGTTCGGCTGGCGGGAACTGGTGGCGACCATCGCGAAAATTCGCGACGGCCTTCCCGCCGCCGACCGCGCAAAGTTGGGAATCCTGGTGGGAAATTACGGCGAAGCGGGCGCCGTCGATCTCTACGGGCCGCGGTACGGCTTGCCGCGAGCGATCAGCGGGGTCAATTCGTACTGGGAGCGCGGTTACGGAGATCCGCCGCCCCAAACGCTGATCGTGGTCGGCTTGACACGCAAGTTTCTGGAGAAACATTTCTCTTCCTGCCATGTGGCCGGCCACAACGGGAATCGTTACGGCGTGGCGAACGAGGAATCGCAGTATCACTCCGAGATATACGTTTGCGGCGCTCTACGCGGAGCCTGGCCGGCGTTCTGGGAAAAATTCCGCTCGTTTGGGTAGATTCCGCTTCCCGCTCCGGGGATCGGAGGGGAAGAGCGGCGATGGATTCCAGAGCGAGAGTGTGCCGTGCCGGCTTCGCGACGAAGCCGTGCGCGCCTTGACGCGCGCGGCCGGTTTGCATAGAGTCAATCATCCCTATGAGAACGAACCGTCTTTCTTTGAAACATCTGCTCTTGCTGGCGGCGGCCGGGGCGCTGGTATTCGCCAATGGCGCGTATCCCGCGGGAATCGCGCAGCAAGCCAAGCCAAAACCGCAGTCCAACGGCACAACGAACATCGAATTTTCGCAATTCGCGAGAGAAGCCCGCGCCGCGGCGCTCGACTGGCCGAAACACGCCGTGCGCGACCCGCATGGCATGGTGGTCAGCGACGATCCGATCGCCTCCAAGGTCGGCGAGGAGATCCTGAAAAAGGGCGGCAACGCCGTTGACGCCGCGGTGGCCGTGGCGTTTACGCTGGCCGTGGTTTATCCCGAAGCGGGGAATCTGGGCGGTGGAGGGTTCATGCTGGTGCGGATGCACACCGGCAAAACCGCCTTCATTGATTATCGCGAAGTGGCGCCGAAACGCGCGACCGCGAAAATGTACCTCTATCCGAACGGCAAGCGGATTCCCGGAGCTTCGACGATCGGATACCTTTCGGTCGGCGTGCCGGGATCGGTAGCGGGAATGGCGGCGGCGCTGAGGAATTTCGGCACGATGACGCTTTCGCAGGTGATGGCGCCGGCGATTCGGCTGGCGAAAGGCGGATTCCCGGTGAGCCAGCGCCTGGCGGGCGATTTGAAGGCCGGGCGGAAGCGCCTGGCGCGATTTCCCGAGAGCGACCGCATCTTCCTGCGCAATGGCAACCTGTACAAGCCGGGCGAAATTTTCCGGCAGCCGCAACTGGCCGTGACGCTGGAACGGATCGCGAAATACGGCCCGAGCGAATTTTATCGTGGGCGCACGGCGCATCTGATTGCGGCGCAAATGGCGCAGCACAAGGGGCTCGTCTCGCTGGCCGACCTCTCGGATTACCGGGCGCAAATCACGGCTGCGCTCGTCGCGACCTATCATCAGGGCGGCCACACGTGGCAGGTGATCACGTCGCCGCCGCCAAGTTCGGGCGGCGTGGCGATCATCGAAACGCTGAATATCCTGGAAGGCTTGCCGCTCGTAACGGTGCCGAAAAATCCGGAAGCCGCGTGGGACAACGCCGAAAACGTGCATTACGTGGCCGAGGCGATGCGCTTGGCGTTCGCCGACCGCGCGACATGGCTCGCCGATCCGAATTTCGTGCACGTTCCCGTGCGCGGACTGACGAGCATGGCTTACGCCGCGAAACTTCGCGCGACGATCAATCCGAACCGCGCCACGCCCAGCAGCGAAGTGAAGGCCGGCAACCCGAATTCCTACGACCGCGCCGCGGCCATCGCGTGGTCGAAATGGACGTCGGAGCACACGCACACGACGCATTTCTGCGTGGTGGACGCCGAGGGCAATGCCGTTTCCAACACCTATACGCTGAACGATTTCTTCGGCTCGGGCGTGACGACGCATGCCGGTTTCCTGCTGAACGACGAAATGGACGATTTCACCACCGATCCCGGGCATCCGAACGTTTTGTTCCACCTGCTTCAGTCGCAGAAGAATGACGTCGCGCCCGGCAAGCGGCCGCTGAGCTCGATGGTGCCGACGATGGTGCTGCGCGACGGCAAGCTGAGTTTCCTCAGCGGGGCAGCTGGCGGTCCTCGCATCATCAGCGCCACGTTCCTGAGCGTGCTCAACTGGATGCGGATGGACATGGGGGCGCGGCAGGCGATCGACGCCCCGCGTTTCCACAATCAGTGGATGCCGGATATTCTGTACGTAGAGCCGACCATGTCGCGGGCGACGATCCGCAAGCTGGAAACGATGGGATACAAAGTGGAATCGAACACGTGGATCGCCCAGGACAACGCGATCGGCATTTCGCCGAAAAACGGCGAGCGGATCGGCGCTCCCGATCCTCGCCGCCACGGAGTCGCCGCCGGCTACTAGCCGCCAGAAGGCCCCATGCGCCGCGTGCTCTCCACGTATCTTTTCTCGAACCAGCCGCTGCAGCGGGACATGCTCGCGGCCGCCGCGCGAGCCGGCATCGGCGAGATCGAGCTTTTCTCGGCCGCGGGCCATTTCAATTACCGCTCCGAAGAACAGGTGCGCGACCTTCGGCACTGGCTCGAAACCGCCAAGCTGAACCTGCATTCGGTTCACGCCCCGATGGACCGCAGCACCGGCCGCGGACGCGATGGCGGAGCGCCGATTTCCATTTCCGAGCCCGACAAGCTGCGCCGGATCGAAGCGGTGGACGAAATGAAATGGGCGATGGAACTGGCCGAGCAGATTCCCTTCCGCTATTTCGTGCTGCACCTCGGCACGGGACGCGAGCCGCTCGACGGCCGTCATCAGGACGCCGCGTTCAATTCGCTGGAATATCTGGTGGTATTTGCCAAGCAACGGCAGGTGACGCTGGCGATCGAAAATACGCCGGGCGAGCTTTCGGCGCCGCACGCGTTGGCGGAATTTCTGCCGCAGACTCGCCTTTCCGA
>JAKAOH010000037.1 GCA_021812285.1 Acidobacteriota bacterium
TGTCTTTCTTCAACTGAGCGTCGTTTTTCGCTTGAACGGCCTTCGAGCCCAGCGGGAGCATTTTCACGTGCATCATTTTTTCCATCATCGGACTGCCCTCGCCGTTCACTCCGTGGCAGCCTTTGCAACTCTGGTTGTAAACGGCCAGACCAGCCTTGGCGCTTCCCGGTGGCACGGCCCAGGCAAAACTCGCCGCGCCCAGTACGAGTGCGGCGGCGCACAGCACTTTATGGTGCATTGTCTCCTCCCATGATTTTGCTGCAATCGCATTCGGCTCGAAACTCCCGGCGCAATCGCCGGCAGCTTCCCTTCTGGATGAAGGCGAATGAAAATCCACGCCGCGGACGGCGAAGCCAGCGCCGCGCGAGCGCGGACCATAGAGGACTCTCCTTTGGGAGCGAGGCTTCTTATGCGATGATAGCAAGAAAAGACCATGCGATTCCACGCTGGGTGGCGTCTGAAAGCGGTCTTGCCGGTAGCGCTGATCCTGCTCGCGGGTCTCGCCATTTTCGAGTTCGTTACGCTCGAGGTGGAGGCCCCGCAGCGGGTGCAGCTGCTGGCGCTCGCGGCCGGCGGCGCGCTGGCGATTTGCGCCGTGCTGCTAGTCGCGCTGGCGGTGCTGATCCAGCGTCCGCTGGTGGAATTGAGCCGCCGCATGGAAGAGGTGCGCACCGGCGACCTTTACGCGCACGTCTCCTTTTCGCAGCGCGACGACGATATCGGCAGCCTGGGCCGCGATTTCAACGACATGGTGCGCCAGCTCCGCGAAAGCCGCGACGAACTCCAGCGCATTCACCAGACGCAGATGTCGCGCGCCGAGCACCTGGCGACGCTCGGCGAACTCGCCGCTGGGCTCGCGCACGAAGTCCGCAATCCGCTGGCGGGAATCGCCGGCGCGGTGGATATTCTGGCGCGCGAGCTGCCCGCATCGAGCCCCAGCCGCGCGATCGTCGGCGACGTGCAGCAGGAGGTGCGGCGCATTCAGGGAACTCTCAACGAGCTGCTCGAATACGCGCGCCCCAAGCCTTTCGATATCCGGCCGGCGGATTTGAACGCCACCGTCGAGCAGACGGTGAATCTGGCGCGGCAGCAAATCACCACGCGTCCGATCCAGTTGCGCTTCCATCCCGGCAGCTTGCCTCCGGTTTCGCACGACCGGCTGCAAATGCAGCGGCTGATTTTGAATCTTTTGCTCAACGCCTTCCAGGCCATCGACGGCAAGGGAGAGGTGCTGGTCGAAACGAACGCCGATGGCCAAAGCGCCCGCGTCCGCGTCCGCGATACCGGACGCGGCATTGCTCCCGAGGCGCTCGCGAATATCTTCCGGCCTTTTTTCACCACCAAACGCCAGGGCACGGGGCTCGGTCTTTCGCTTTCCCGGCGCATCGCCGAACAGCATGGCGGCGCGATCGAAGTGCGCAGCAAGCCTGGCGAGGGAAGCGAGTTCGTGGTGCGGCTGCCACTGGCGGCGCCCGAACTCCAGATGGCAGGAGTAAACCGAAATGGTCAAGATGAAAGTTCTCATCGTCGATGACGAGCGGCTCGTCCGTTGGAGCCTGCGGCAGAAATTCGAGGAATGGGGCTACGCCGTTTTCGAAGCGGAAACCGGAAAGCAAGCCCTCGAGGTGGCTGCGGCGGAGGCGCCTGACGTCGTTCTTCTCGACGTTCGTTTGCCAGACATCAGCGGCCTGGAAGTTCTGGAAAAACTCGCCGCGGCCAGCGAGCCGAGCGCCGTGGTAATGATGACCGGCGACCCTCAGCTCGACGACATCAAGGCGGCCATTCGGATGGGCGCCTACGATTTCATCGACAAGCCGCTCGATTTCGACGAGCTTTCCGTCACCATCCAGAACGCCCTCGAGGCCAGGCGCCTGCGTGGCGAAGTGGAATCGTTGCGCGGCGAGGTGCGCCGCCAGGTTGGTTCGTTCGAGGTGGTTGGCGCGTCCAAGAAAACCACCGAGCTCATGCGTTTCGTTCGCAAGGTCGCCGCGAGCGAAGCTTCCACCATCCTCGTCCAAGGCGAGAGCGGCACCGGCAAGGACCTGATCGCCAAGGTGCTCCACTACGAAAGCTCCCGCCACGAGGGGCCGCTCGTCGCCATCAACTGCTCGGCCATCCCCGAGACCTTGATCGAAGCCGAGCTGTTTGGCCACGAAAAGGGCGCTTTCACCGATGCCAAGGCGATGAAGCGCGGCCTGTTCGAAATCGCCGACAGCGGCACGCTGTTTCTCGACGAAATCGGCGAACTCTCTCCATTCCTGCAGGCCAAACTGCTGCGCGTCCTCGAGGACCAGCAGATCCGTCGCGTCGGCGGCGTCCGCGATATTCAGGTGGACGTCCGCGTGGTCGCCGCGTCCAACCGCGACCTCGAAAAGGCCGTTCGCGAGGGCAGTTTCCGCCAGGATCTCTACTACCGGCTGGCGGTGATTTCCATCTACATCCCGCCACTACGCGAGCGGAAAGAGGATATTCTGCCACTGGTGGACTTCTTCATTCAGGATTACAATCGCAAATTCCGGAAAGCGGTTCGCGGCATCAACGAGGAAACGCGCCGGCTGCTGCTCGCCTACGACTGGCCGGGAAACGTTCGTGAGTTGCGCAACGCGGTCGAGCGGGCGATGATCCTCGAGGACGACGCCCTGCTCCGGCCCAACTATCTCCCGTTCGCCGTCACCCAGCCCCATGCGGGCCTCACCGCGTTCGAGCGTGCCTCCTCTCCCGCCGGTGGTCAGGCGTTGCCCGGCGGCCGCCGCCTGCCCTCGCTCACCATTCCCGAGGGCGGTACGTCCCTCGAGGAAATTGAGCGCTCGATGGTGGTTTTGGCACTCGAACAGGCCCATGGCAACCAGACCCAGGCCTCCCGCCTTCTCGACATCAGCCGCGACGCTCTCCGCTACAAAATGAAGAAATTCGGATTGATCCACGGCGAAGAGGCCGAGGAAGCCGTTTCTTAGCCGCGCGCCCATTCGCTCCGAGTGTTCATTCCGCTTCCCCCAACGCGCTCGGTCCTATGCGCTTCGTCATACTCCATTTGGGCGCATGGTGAACTTGCGCACCCCCAGCGTCGAATCACGCAGTTCCGGCTGCGCCCCTGCGTATTTTTCGCACTTCGCAAGAATCTAATCTCTTGATCGCACGTGGGTTGTGCGCCGTACCGTTTTGGAGAATGGCGTGCATCAATGAACAGCAGGTTGTGAGGGTATCGGGAAGCGACCAGTGGGACGGTAAAGGGTGGACGAGGGAAGAGAAAGGTCTGGGAAGCGGCCTTCTCCATCTCTTGCCTGCGCCAGGCTTCGGTCGGGAGCGAGCCGAAGCCGCCGGACGCCGCTAACCGAACCCTCTGCGGCGGCTGAGCGTGACCTTGAATGGGCGCCGGCAGATCTCGGCGCACCGGCCTTAGGGCCGGAATCAGGTTGCGCCTCCAGCCGCCGCTCTTTTTATCAGGTGTCGGACTCCCGGTCATCCGGTCCCATCAACCGCACCACTCCGCGGATTTCAATTTGCTGACCTGGTTGCCTTAGCTATTGCGGTATCTGACCGGGCGTTTTCTGAAGATCCAAATGGAAGGAACACGGATGTTTCCCGCGCTCAAAGCCCATCGAGCGCGCCAGGCGCAGCATCGGCGTGTTATCGAGTTGCGTCGTGCCCCACACGCCGCAAGCCCAGCCGCTGCGCGCCGAACCTGGGATTCCACGGCTGGTTTTGCCTCGGCCGGCGCCTTCACGTTGCGTACCTTCCGAGCGAAGTGTCTTCAGCCGCCGTGTGCCGCGCAACGCGCCGCGCCAGCGCCTGGCATTTCAGTTGAAGCTCCATCGCGGCTTCGCTCCGGTCAAGCGCCCGGCGCAACAATTCCATCTCTTGAAGCAGATCGGCCAATTCGCGGAGCAGGTCGGCATGCTCCATCTTCAATTCATAGGCGAACGCGGTCACTTCCTGGTCGTAGTCGGGAAGTGGACGCCAATCCATCAATTCCCGAGGAGCCAGATGCAACGCAAGATGGTGGCGCAGCTGTTCAGTTGCTTCCCGCAAGCCGACAATCGCTTCCGACCAGTCGCCTTCCGCTCTCCAGTTGCGCATGCCCTCCGCGGCCTGTTCGAAACGTTGCAGGATGTCGATCGTCAGCATACGGGGATTCACTGGCGTGCTCAGATCGTCGTTCATGCCTTCCTCCCCGCTTCATTGCCAGCATTTGTTGCATTCCCGCTGCCAAGAGGGACTTTGCCGGCCGTCGGCGGATTCTAATGACGGGAAGCGACTTACTGCTGCAACCAGAAACGGCAGGACCATTGTGGCCGTTGACTTTGTGCCCCCCGGCGCAGATTCGTGCGCCAAGTGGCGCAGAAAAGTTATTCCCGCATAAGAGCTTTCTCGTAATTCCATCTGTGCCAAGGTGTTAGCGACGCCGGCAGTGGCAAGGGAAGTGCTGAATACATCGCGCCGGGAACCGCGAGGCCAGCCAAAGTGACAAACAAGGAAAAACAGCCGATGACCTCTCCCTCTGAACTCACGCCTGTCGAAACGCCGGGCCGGGTGGAAATCAGCAACATCGTTGTGGCCACCGATTTTTCGCCGGCTTCCGAGCGCGCGCTGGATTATGCCCTCGCGATCGCGCGCCGCTACGACTCACACGTCTACGTCGTCCATGCGATTCGGCCCGATCTCTACACGCTGCAGCCTCCCGAAGCCGCTGGAGGCATGATCGAACTCGTGCGCCAGTCGGCCGAGCAGGAGATGGCCGGTCTGCTGGTTTCCGGCCGCTTGCGGCAGGTGCCGCACCAGGTGGTGATCGAGGAAGGTGACGTCTGGAAAGTGGTTTCCGAACTGGCGTCGCTGCACGACGCCGACCTGATCGTTCTCGGCACGCACGGCCGGACCGGCTTCGAAAAGATGTTCCTCGGTTCGGTGGCCGAGCGCGTGTTCCGGCTTTCCCCGCGCCCGGTGCTCACCGTGGGGCCGGCGGTCTCGAAACAGGCTCCGGCGGAAGTCGAGCTCAAGCATATCGTCTTCGCCACGGATTTCTCGCCCAATTCGCGCCGCGCCTTGCCCTACGCCCTCTCGCTCGCTCAGGAACATCAGGCAGCGCTCACGATGCTGCACGTGGTGGAAACGCCCGAAGAGCTTTCTCCCGAAACGCTCGCCCACCTGCGCCAGTTCTTCACCGAGCGCCTGGAAAGCATGCTGCCGCCGGGCTCCGACCTGTGGTGCTATCCGGAATTCATCGTGAGCTTCGGTTCGCCCGTCGAGCGCATTCTCGAAACCTGCCAATCCGTCGAGGCCGATCTGCTCGTGCTTGGCATCCGCGGCGGCGGCACAGCCGTCGGCCATTTGCCCCAGGTCCGCGCCTATCAACTCGTCTGCCAGACTACCTGCCCCGTGCTCACCGTGCGCGGCTGAGCAGTTCGGAACGGGCAGTTCGTCACAGGAAGCACCGTCTCGTGCTTCCCCCACGCTCTCACGCGGAGTCAAGGCCCCAGCCGGGCCAGTGACGCTTACAGAAAGTCGGCTGTACCGTTCCTTGACACATTTATCACCCGGTGCCATAAGAAATGGCAGGGGTCCTTCTCTCCTATTTCAAGGCAGGCGAGTTTTCGCCGGGCGTGAATTCCGGCCGACGAGGGATTTGTGTTGCAGGACCTTGGCTTGCCCTGCCGCTTCTTTCGGCGGTCCGAGCTCTCTTCACGCGGCGTTCGGCGCCGGTTGACAGCCGAGCCTCGGCGCAGTCTCCCCTTCCCAGGAAGAACACTGTGAAACTTCGCAAAGCCCGCGGAATCGCTGGGCTGGACATCGGATCGAGCTCAGTCAAAGCGGTCGAATTGCGCGTTGGAAAAAATGGATACGAACTGTCCTCGCTTGGCCTCGAGCTGCTTGGCCCCGACACCCCGCCCGAAAACAGATCGTCCGGCGAGCACCCGGTCGCCGCGGCTATCGGCCGTCTTTTCGCCGAGCAGGGAATTGCCGCGCCGGATGTCGTGAGCTCGGTTTCGGGCAGCGCCGTCATCGTCAAGCAAATCGCCGCGCCTCCCATGGACGATCTGGCGCTGGACAAATGGGTGAAAGAAATCGCGGGGCAGCACGTTCCGTTCGAGCCCGGCGACGTGGATTTGAGCTACCAATTGCTCGATGCCGAGGAAGGCCCCAGCGGCCGGCCTTTGCTGCTCGTGGCGGCGAAAAAAGAGGTCGTGCGCGGGCAGAGCGATCTCATCCGCCAAGCCGGGCGCAATCCGGTGGTGATGGACGTGGACGCTTTCGCGCTGGCCAATTGCTACGAGGTGAATTACGCCCCCGCGCCCCAGAACACCGTGGCGCTGGTCAACGTCGGGGACCGCTTCACGAACGTCGTCGTGCTGCGCGGCGCGTTGCCGCTTTTCACCCGCGATATTTCCGTCGGCGGCAGCCAGTTCACCGAAGCGATTGCGCGCGAATTCGGGCTGGATGCCGCCGAAGCCGAGCGCGTGAAGCGCGGCGAAAGCCAGGCCGCGCCGGTCGAACCGCTTTCGCTGCTGCTGCAATCCTTTCTCGAACTCGCCGTCGTCGAAATCCGGCGCACGCTGGATTTCTATCGCGCCTCCGGCGGCGCCGGCGTGGAACGGCTGCTGCTTTCCGGCGGCAGCTCGCGGGTTCCACACCTGGCCGAACTGCTCGCCGACGAACTCGGCGTTCCGGTGGAGGAAAACGATCCGTTTCGCGCCGTCGCGATTCCCGCCGAGCGATTTGACCAGAGCCGCGTCCGCGAACTCGCGCCGCAATTCAACGTCAGCGTGGGGCTCGCGCTCAGGAGTTTCGATCCGGCATGATTCGCATCAACCTGATTTCGCAGGCAATGCCAGAAGCGCGTCGCGAGCCAGTGCGTCTGGCCGCGCTCGGGCGGGGAGCGATGCTGGCCGCCTGCTTCGCGCTGGCGCTGGGCTGGCTGTTTTTCGACTATTTCCGCACCGAACACGCGCTGGCCTCGGCGCGCTACAAGGTCGCGCTGCAGCAGGTGCAGCTTGCGCGCCTGCGTCAGTTGCAACTTCAGGTGGCGACGTTCGAACGCCAGAAAGCCGCCATCGACCAGCGCATCAACGTCATCGCAAAGCTCGAATCCGACCGGCAGTTGAGCCAGCGCCTGCTCGACTCGATCGCTTCGACCGTGAATCGCACGCCGATGCTCTGGCTCACCGGCCTCACACGCAAGGGAACCGATCTCACCATCCAGGGGCGCGCCGCCTCGATCGATGCCGTCGCCGATTTCATCGGCCGGCTTCGCCAGAGCGGCCAATTCGCCCAGGTCAGCATGAAATCCACCGACCAGCAAACCAGCGCCAGCGTTCCCACCTTCGCCTTCACTCTAACCGCCGAATACCAGGCGAACGCCGTCGCGGCGAAACAGCGGAGCGGAGGCTGATCGCGTGAATCTGAAATTCTCCTTCCAGGACCTTGCTTGGCCGTGGCAATTGGCGCTCGCGCTGGGCCTTGCCGCAGCTATCCTTGCCGCGGGCGAACTGGCGCCGGCGCCGTTTCCGATTGCCGCGGCGCGAGGGCAGCTCTACGCGTTGCGCGCTCAAAACGTTCAAAACGTGCGCCAACTCGCCAGCCTGCGCGGCTTCCAATTGCAACACGCCGAATTGGTTTCCGCCATCGCGAGCAGCCGCGCCCAGCTCGCCCTGCTTCGTCGGGCGCTGCCGCGGAAACAGCAACTCGCCAGGTTCTTGCTGGCGCTGCAGCAGGCCGCGACTTCCTCCGGCGTGACGATTCGCTCGGTTTCCGCGCAACCCGTCGTCGCCCGCGACGATCATTACGAAATGCCCTTCGCTATCGAACTCGACGGCCCGTATTTCGGCGTCGAATCCTTTTTCCATCGGCTCGCGTTCCTGCCGCGCATCGTCAACGTCGGCGACCTGGAGATCAAAGGCCTGCGGCGTCCCGCGAAATATCCCACATCGCCCGATGCCACGGTAACGGCCAATCTCACCGTGGTCACCTATTTCCAGGGCCATCCGCCGCCCAAAAAGCCGGGCCGGGGGCCCGTGCCCGGCCGGCCGCTCGCGCCCAGGTGAGGGAACCGGAACCGATGCGAAAACGAACCGTGCGGAATCCATTCGCCATCGCCATCTGGCTGCTGGTCGCGCCCTTGGCCGTGGCGCCATCCGTTTTCGCCTCGGCTCGGCGCAGGCACCCGGTGCACGCCCGCGCGCGCTTGGCGAAAAAAGCGACCTTGCGCCGCGACCGCCCGGCCCACCCCGCGTCGGTGCCCGCCGAACGCGATCCGTTCGCTCCGCTGGTTTCCGATTCGCCGGCGGAAAAGCCGATGGTGTTTCGCCCTCGTGGGGAAAAGGGCCTTGTGATCGCGGAAATCACCGTGGAGGGCACCGTCCTCGGTCCGCGCGGAGCGGTCGCCGTTGTTTCCAGCCCCGAGGGCCACGTCTATTTCCTGCACTCTGGCGACCGTCTGTTCGATGGCACGGTGAAGAGGATTGGCCGGCGAGGAGTGGTTTTCATCGAACACCAGCGCGACGCTTTCGGCCGCGCGTTCGCGCGCGAAGTGACGAAGCCGGTGGAAGCTTCCGGAGGAACAAAGCCATGAAGATGGGTAGCTGCCTGAGATCGCAAATCGGATGGACGGTGCTGACGGTGGCCGCCGTGGCGGCCTGCGCCGCGGGACTTCCCGCGCGAGGAACGCTCGATCTGCGCGCGCGTGTCGCTTCCGGCGCCACGCGCCTGGCGCTGAGCGCGCCGGGCCCGATCGGCTATGCGGTTGTTCATCCGCGCTTCGATTTGTATGTGATGAACCTCACCGGCTCGGGCGCGCGGGCCGAAGCGGATGCGCGAATGCTTCCGGGCGGCGTCGTGTCGAGTTATCGCTTGCGCCCATTGCCGGGGAAGGCCGTGGGAGCCGAGCTCGACGTGCTGCTCGGCCAGCCCGCCAGTCTCGCTGTCCGGCGAGAATCCGCGAATTCGCTCGTCCTGGTTTTCACGGCGCCACAGGCAAGAAAATCGGCGCGGGAACCCGCCGCGCCGCCCGTTTCCGCCGGAAACTCCGCGCGGCCTTCACCATCGCAACAATCGGCGCCCGCGGCGTGGCCGCGGGAACCGATCGCGGGAACCACGTCCAATTCCGGGCTTCAACAGGAATTTTCTCCGGAGAACACCGCGGTCGGCGAAGAAGGGACGCGGCGCTATCACGGCAAGCCGATTTCCGTGGATTTCAAGGACGTGGACCTGAAGGATTTCTTCCGCCTGATCCACGAAATCAGCGGCTTGAACGTGGTGGTGGACCCGGATGTAAGGGGAACGCTGACCATCGTGCTCGATCGCGTGCCGTGGGATCAAGCGCTCGATATCGTGCTGCGCGACAACGGCCTGGCCAGCGAACTGCAAGGCAACGTTCTTCGCATCGCCACCCGGGCTACTCTGCGCGAGGAAGCCGAACAAAAACGGGAACTGGCCAAGGCGGAAGAGCAGGCCGCGCCAATGGTCACCGTGACGCGCACGCTCAGCTACGCCAAAGCGGACGATCTGCGCGGCACGCTCAAGCAGTTCCTTTCGCCGCGCGGCGAAATTTTGGCCGATTCGCGCTCGAATACGCTCATCATTCGCGATATTCCCTCGGTGCTCCCGACGCTCGATCGCCTGATCGCCAAGCTCGATCGCCGCTCGCCTCAAGTGGAAATCGAGGCGCGCGTGGTCGAAGCGACGCGCAGCTTCGCCCGCGAAATCGGCACGCAATTCGGCTTTGCCACGGCGGGCGGAAACGGGAAAAACGTGATTGGCGGCAATCCCGCCGTCGGCGCGAGCCCGATCGTTCGCGACATCCTGCCGCCCCCGCCGCTGGTTTCCAATGGCACCGGAGCCCAGATTCCCGGCGTCACCGGTGCGCCGATTCCGTTCAACGCCAACCTGGGAGCTTCGGCCCCCACCAGCGGCATTCTGTTCGCCCACACCGAGCCGAATCTTTCGGTGGACCTGCTGATTTCGGCCGCGGAAAACAAGGGCATCGGCCGCCTGCTCTCCCAACCGAAGCTCATCACCCAGAACAACGAAAAAGCCACCGTCCAACAGGGCACGAAGATCCCGGTGCAGACCGTCGTCAACAACACGATTTCGGTGCAGTTCGTCAACGCGGTGCTCCAGCTCGAAGTCACGCCGCAAATCACCGCCGACGGCAACGTTTTCATGAACGTCCACGTGGAAAACACCGCGATCGATCAGGGCATTCCACGCATTCTCGGCATTCCGGCGCTCGATACGCAATCGGAAAATACCAGCGTGCTGGTGAGCGACGGAGGAACGGTGGTGATCGGCGGAATCATCGTGTCTTCCCGCCAGACCAACATCTCCCAGGTGCCGCTCTTCGGCAGCATTCCGGTGATCGGCCATCTCTTCAAGCACACCGCCGTCAGCACCCAAACGCAGGAACTCCTTTTCTTCCTCACTCCGCGCATCCTGCCAGGCTGAAACCGCGCCCGCGCCCCGGCTTGACCCGCCGAGCCCAATTCAGCCACACTCGGCTGGCCGTTCTCGAATTTCGGAGCCGGGTTAGCCATGAGCCTGAACGAGCACAAGCAGAGGCTAAAGCGATTGCGCGAGGCCATGGCGAAGGCGCGCACGAGCGCATTCTGGGTTTCTCATGCGCCGAATGTCTTTTATCTTTCGGGATTTACGGGCGATTCCGGCGGATTGCTTGTCGAACCTTCCCGCGCCACCTTGCTCACCGATTCCCGCTTCACCACGCAAGCGCATGAGGAACTCGCCGGCGCTCGTATTGGCGTGAAAATCGTCAAAGGGCCGCTCGCGGCCGCCGCAACGGCGGAACTCCTCGGCCGCCGATTCCGTGGCAGCGTTGCGTTTGAGTCCGCGCGAGTAACCGTGGCCGATTCCGCTCGTCTGCGCAAGGGCGCTTCCGGCCGAATCCGCTGGCGGGGCGCCGAGGGATGGGTGGAAGCGCTGCGCCGGGTGAAAGACGCGGAGGAAATCGCCGAAATGCGCCAGGCCGCGCGATTGGCCAGCGAAGTCCTCACCGAAGTGATCGCTCTGCTCAAGCCGGGCCTCCGGGAATGCGATGTCACGGCCGAAATCGAGTTTCGCATGCGTCGCCGCGGCGCCACCGGGCCTTCCTTTGAGACGATTGTCGCCTCGGGACCTCGCGGGGCGCTGCCTCACGCTCGCGCCACCACAAAACCCCTCGGCCGGAACGAGTTGGTGGTGATAGACATGGGTGCTATACTCCGCCATTACTGTTCCGACCTGACCCGCACGGTCTTTCTGGGTCGGGCGCCGGCGCGGATTCGCCGTTGGTATCGCGCGGTGAAGGAAGCGCACGAGGCGGCTTGTCAGGTCTTGCGGCCTGACGCCCGGGCCGAAGAGCCGGATTTGGCCGCCAGAGAGGTGCTTCGGGGTTACGGCCTCGAAGCGGCATTTATCCACAGCACCGGCCACGGGCTGGGATTGGAAGTCCACGAAGAACCCCGCCTCGGCCGGGGCCAGAAGTCACCGCTCGGACCATCGAGCGTGGTGACAATCGAACCGGGCGTTTACCTGGAAGGGCTGGGCGGCATTCGGGTCGAAGACGACGTTCTGGTACTTCCCAGTGGCCCCCAGCTACTGACCGATGCACCGCGTGAATTTCTGGAGTTGTGAATGGCCGCAAAGAAAAAGAATGGTGATCCCGCTCTTCCGGAGCGGGATTGGACGGAAGTCGAACGCGTCCTCAAATTGATGGAGCGGCACGGTCTGGAGGAATTTGAGTTCTCCGACGGCGCGTTCCACGTCCGGTTGAAGAAGGCGACCGCAGGGTCCCCCGTCGTTTTCGCCGCGCCGGCCGCCCCGCTCGAGCCGCCGCGTCCGGCCCCGGTTGCCGCGCCCACGCCCGCCGCCGAACCGGCTCCGGTCGCTGCCGAGCCCGCCGAACCGGTGCATATCGTGAAATCGCCGATCGTCGGCACCTTCTACGGAGCGCCGAGCCCGGGCGCGCCATCCTTTGCCCGCTTGGGCGATCAGGTTTCGAGCGGCCAGATCCTTTGCATTATCGAAGCGATGAAGTTGATGAACGAGATCGAATCCGACGTCGCCGGCCAAATCACGCGGATCTTCGTCGAAAGCGGCCAGCCGGTGGAATATGGCGAGCCGCTCTTCGCCATCCGGCCGAGCGGTCCGGCGCGGCCGGCCTGAAGCGGGATGTTTCGCAAAATCCTCATCGCGAACCGCGGTGAAATCGCCCTCCGCATCCTGCACGCCGCGAAGGAACTGGGCATTCGCACCGTCGCGGTTTTTTCCGAAGCCGATCGCCACGCACTCCACGTGCGTTTCGCCGACGAAGCCGTCTGCATCGGCCCGCCGCGTTCCGCCCAAAGCTACCTGAATATCCCCGCCGTCATCAGCGCCGCCGAAATCACCAACGTTGACGCGATCCATCCCGGCTACGGCTTCCTTTCCGAGAACGCCAATTTCGCCGAGGTTTGCGAAGCGTCCCACATCCGCTTCATCGGGCCTTCTTCGGAGATGGTCCGGCTGATGGGCGAAAAGGATCAGGCGCGGCGCAAAGTGGCGGAGGCGGGACTGCCGATCATTCCTGGCTCCGATGGCGCGGTGCCCGACGAGGAATCGGCGCGCCGCGTCGCCGACGAAATCGGCTATCCGGTGATGATCAAAGCGGTCGAAGGCGGGGGTGGCCGCGGCATGCGGATGGTTTCGATCCCCGACGACCTGTTGAATGCTTACCGAACCGCTCGAACCGAAGCCGAGCAGGCGTTCGGCAGCCCGGACGTTTACATTGAGCGCCTGATCGAGCATCCTCGCCACATCGAATTCCAGGTGCTCGGCGATCATACCGGCCGCGTGATCCATCTCGGCGAGCGCGAATGCAGCATCCAGCGCCGCCATCAGAAACTGATCGAGGAATCCGCCTCGCCCGCGCTCGATCCTGAAACTCGCGAGCATTTAGGCGCCCGCGTCGTCGAGGCTCTCCAGAAGATCGGCTACACCAACGCCGGCACGGTGGAATTTCTGCGCGACGCCAAGGGCGAACTCTATTTCATCGAAATGAACACCCGTCTGCAAGTGGAGCACCCGGTCACCGAGATGCGCACGGGCGTGGATATGGTGAAGGCGCAGATCCTGATCGCGGCCGGCGTGCCTCTCTCCGACATCATCGAGCAGGTGGAATTCCGCGGGCACAGCATCGAATGCCGCATCAACGCCGAGGATCCGGAAACGTTCCGGCCTTCGCCCGGCCGCATCACCGCGTTTCATCCGCCCGGCGGCCCGGGGGTGCGCGTGGATACCGCGGCGTACGCGGATTCCACGATCCCGCCCTATTACGATTCCTTGATTGCCAAGCTGATCACGCATGGCCGCGACCGCGCCGAAGCCATCGCGCGCATGCGCCGCGCTCTGGAACTTTTCGTGATCGAAGGAATCCGCACCACCATCCCTCTGCACCGGCGCATCCTGACCGACCCCGATTTCGTCGCCGGCCGCTTCGACACCGGATTCCTGGACCATCTGCTCACCGCCGCTTCGGAGTAGCCCGATGGCCGCGCGTTTTCCGGGCCTATACCTGATTCTGGACGCCGCGCTTTGCTCCGGCTCGCCCGTGGAACTGGCCGAACGCCTGGCGGCTTCCGGCGCCCAACTCCTGCAATATCGGGATAAGCACGCTTCCGCGCAGCGCCTTTACGAAATCTGCGCCGCCATTGCGCGCCGGCTCGAAGTTTTTTCAACACGGTTCGTCGTGAATGACCGCGCCGATGTCGCCGCGCTCGTGGGCGCCGGGGCCGTGCACGTTGGCCAGGAAGATTTGCCGGTCGCCGCGGTCCGTTCGATTGTCGGGCCGGATTGCTGGATCGGCTGCTCGACCCATACGCTCGATCAAGTGCGGCAGGCGGATTTGACAGACGCCGATTACATCGCTTTCGGCCCGATTTTTCCCACCACCACGAAAGCCGCTTCCGATCCCGTGGTGGGAACCGATGGCCTTCGCCAGGCCCGCGCCCTTACGCGCAAGCCGCTCGTGGCAATTGGAGGGATTCGCCTCGATCGCGCCGAGCAGGTCTGGCGTGCGGGCGCTGATTCCGTGGCCGTTGCCGCCGATATTCTCTCCGCGCCCGACCCCGCCGCGCGCGTTCGAGACTATCGCGAACTCGAAACCCGCGTCTTGGCGGGCCGGTCTTAAGTCTCGGCGGCTGCGCAGGCCCGTTCTTGCGACGCACTTGCCTTTCGGCGAGCCGCATCCGGGTACAATCAGATAAGATTCCGGCAGTTTCGCGCCGTTCCGCGTACCCGCAGGGACGGCAGGCAACGGCATGACGAAGATGAGAATCATCCGGGCACTTTGGCGCCGCGCGTCGCTGTTGGATCGCGCGGCGACGCTGCTCATTCTGTTCTATCTCGCTGCGAAGGTCGCCGAGGCGTTCGGATGGCAGCCGTCTTCGGGCCTGCTTTCTGCCGTGCTCGGCCTGCTTCCGCTCTTTTTTTTCGTCTCCGCCGTTTTTCTTCTGGTGAGGTCGCGCCATTGGATCGCTACTCGCGTTCTGTGGCGATTGCGGAACCGCCTAATCCTGGCTTACATCTTCGTTGGTCTCGTGCCGGTGATCCTGCTGCTGGCTCTGGGCGGGATTCTGTTTTATCTGGGCGACGTCGAAGTCGCGGCCCATCTCCTTCACGACGACTTTCACACGAAGATGGAGCAGGTCTCCGCCGCCAGCGACCGGGCGCTAGCCCTGGCGCGCGTTATCGCAACGCAAAAGACCACCCTGGACGCGCTCGATCGCGCCGAGCCGGTTCTGGCCATTACGAAATCGGCCGAGCAATTGCTGCCCGGCCTCAGCATCACGTTTTCACCGGCAACGCCCACGATGCCCGTCCCGACGTCGGCGACGGGCCCGGCGGAATTGGTGGAACGCCAGGGATCGCTCGCCATCGAAGCGGCATCGGTGGGACAGTTGCCGGATGGGCGCTGGGTGAAAGCCGACGCGCGGCTGCCGGTGACGCCGCAGTTGCTCGATCACCTCTCTCCGGAGCTCGGACCCTTGTTTCTGGGCTCAGGCACCCTGCACGTGGGCACGAACGGCCAGGCGACAGTGGGCTCCCGACCGAGGGTGACACGGTTGCCTACCACTCGGCCCGGCTCCGCCGCAAAAAGACAACAGGTGGCGATTGCGACGCGTACGCGAACTCTGCCCCCTCCCGCAAACCCGTTCGACATTGCGATCGCGGGCATCACGACGTTCGACGTGGTGAACATCGCGCATCCGGGTGCGAAACCGAAAGCGGAGCCCCCGCTGTTCGTGGCCTTTTCCTTTCGCTCGTCGGCGATGGAAAAGCGGATCCAAAATTCGCTCGGCGAATTCCAGTGGGACTACCTGGTCGTGCTCATCGTCGTCGCCGGGCTGTTCGTGGTGCTGTTCCTCCTGGCGTCGATTGTCGGATTCGTCCTCGCGCGCACCATCACCCGCACGGTTGCCCAGCTCGATGAAGGCACGCGCCACGTCAAGGCCGGCGATTTCTCGCATCGCATTTCCATCCAGCGCCGCGACCAATTGGGCGCGCTGGCCGAATCCTTCAACTCGATGACCAGCTCGATCGAATCGCTGCTCGATGAGCAGCGCCAGCGCCAGCGCCTCGAAAACGAACTGACGATCGCCCGCGAGGTCCAGTCGCAGCTGTTCCCCCGCTCGCTGCCCGCGTTGCCGGGGCTCGACCTGGGCGCGGTCTGCCGCGCGGCTCGCGTGGTCAGCGGCGATTACTACGATTGCCTCCAGCTCGATTCCCACCGGGTCGCGGTCGCGATCGCCGATATCAGCGGCAAGGGCATTTCCGCGGCGTTGCTGATGGCCAGCCTCAATTCCGCGTTGCGCAATCTGGTTGTTTCCGACGGGTTCGCCGGAGCCGATCCCTCCGAGCCCGGAGCGCCCGCCTCCGGCGATCCCACGCATGCTTCGAGGCTCCAGAGCACCGCCGCGCTGGCGGCGAGCCTGAATCGCTACCTGTTGCTCAATACGTCCGACGATCGCTACGCCACGTTCTTTTTCGCCGTTTACGACACCGTTACGCGCCGTCTCGACTACACCAACGCCGGCCATCTTCCGCCCTTTTTCATCAACGGCAACCGCATCGAAAAACTCGATCGCGGCGGTCCCGTCCTCGGCCTGCTCGATGGCTGCGTCTACGAGCAGGCGACGATTCAAGTTGAGCCGGGCAGCCTGCTCGTGGCCTATAGCGACGGCATCACCGAGCCGGAAGACTCCTATGGAGAGGAATTTGGGCCCGATCGCCTGGCGGCGGAAATCCTGCGCCGCCGCAATCAGCGTCCCGAGCAGCTTTGCCTGGACATTCTCGAAGCCGTGAAAACCTGGTGCGCTCCGGCCGAGCCTTTCGACGATCAGACGATTCTTGTCGCTCGAATGGACTGAGACTTTCCGCGCCTCGGCCTTCATTTCCCGCCTGAGCTGGGGAGCGGTTTTCGCCCGCTAACCGCTCCCCGCAACCTCTTGCGCCCTTCGGCTTCGCCATTCGCTATACTGGCCTCGATGAAAGCCTTCACCGCCGCGCGCATGCGCGAAGTCGACCGCCTCACCACCGACCGCTTCGGCGTTCGCAGCCTCGACCTGATGGAGCAGGCAGGCCGCGGCGTGGCCGCATGGATTGCCGGGCGCCACGCGAAGCTCGAAAGTCTCCGCATCGTCATTCTGTGCGGCAAGGGCAATAACGGCGGCGACGGTCTGGTTGCCGCCCGGCACTTGGCGCTCGCCGGAGCGAACCCCTCCGTTCATCTTTTCGCCGTGCCGGAAGAGATGAAGGGCGACGCCGCGGAAAACTTGCGCCGCTGGGGCGAATTCGGCCGCGCGAACGTAGTGACCACCCCGGATGCGCTCGACGCCATCCGCGCGGAAATCGCCGCCGCCGACGTTTTGGTGGACGCTCTGCTCGGCACGGGTGTCGCCGGCGCGGTGAAGGGCCCCGCCGCGCAGGCGATTGACGACGTGAATCGCCTCGCCCGCCATGCGGAAATCGTTGCCGTGGATATTCCTTCCGGAATGTCTTCCGATACCTTCATTTCCGCCGGGCCCGTGGTTCGCGCCGACGCCACCATCACGTTCACCGCGCCGAAAATCGGCCAACTCCTTCCGCCCAACGCCGAGCTGGTGGGCCGGCTGATCGTCCATGAAATCGGTTCGCCGCGCGAGCTGTGGGAAGACGATCCCTCGCTCACGCTGCACTTGCTCGAACCGGGTGAATTCCGCGATTTGCCGCTGCGCCGCGCCCCCAACACGCACAAAGGCACCTACGGCCACGCGCTCATCGTTGCCGGTTCGTGGGGAAAAGCGGGCGCGGCGGCGCTGGCGGGAATGGGAGCATTGCGTTCGGGAGCGGGACTCGTCACGGTGGCGACGCCGGCTCCCTCGCTCGCGACGGTGGCGCAGTTCGCGCCGGAATTGATGACCGAGCCGCTCGATGCCACGCCGCAAGGCACGGCCGCAATGCGCATGATCGAATCCGGGCGTTGGCGCCAGCTTCTCGACGGCAAAACGGCCGTCGCCATCGGTCCCGGCCTCACGACGAATTCCGAAACTTCGCGCTTTGTTCAACAGACGGTGGCCGATTGTCCGCTGCCGCTGATTCTGGATGCGGATGGCCTGAACGCGTTCGACGCGAATCCCGCCGAGCTGAAACGTCACGCCGGCCCGCTCGCCCTCACGCCGCATCCCGGCGAAATGGCGCGCCTCACCGGCCAAACAGCGGCTGAGGTGCAGTCTCGGCGCCTCGAAACTGCGCTCGAAGCGGCGCGCGCGTGGAACGCCTTCGTCGTGCTGAAAGGTTTTCGCACGATTCTCGCCACGCCCGATGGCCGCGCTTACGTCAATTCCACCGGGAATCCCGGCATGGCCACCGGCGGCACGGGCGACGTCCTCACCGGCATTCTTGCCGGACTCAGCGCCTGGTTTGGCGCCGAGCGCTGGCCCGCCGCGCTGTGTCTTGGCGTCTACGTGCACGGCCTTGCCGGCGATCTGGCCGCCGAGCGGCACGGCGAAATTTCTCTCACGGCCGCCGATTTGCTGCGCGAGCTTCCGCAAGCGTTCCGCCAAACGCTCGAGGCGATTGCCCATGGCTGAGCGCGAGTGGATCACCGCCAGCGCCGAGGAGACCACCGAACTGGGCCGCCGCCTGGCCTCGAGTTTTCGAGCGCCGCTGCTCGTGCTGCTAACCGGCGATCTGGGCGCGGGCAAAACGACTCTCGCCAAGGGAATCGTCAGCGGCCTCGGCGCCGCGCGCGAGGAAGACGTCACCAGCCCCACGTTCACGCTGGTTCACGTCTTCCACAACCACCAGACCGTCTATCACGTCGATCTTTACCGCATCACGAATTTTCACGACCTCGAAACGCTGGGCCTCGAGGACTTGTTCGACCGCCCGGCGATTCTTCTGGTGGAATGGGCGGAAAAATTCACGATTCGCGCCGATTGGCCGGTCATCCGGATTCATCTGGAACACGCGGGTGAGGACCAGAGGCGAATTCATCTGGAAGGCGCGGCGGAAGAGATTGTCTCGCAGGGCTGATTCCTGCCGTGTCGCGCCAAACGGAAAATCACTTTGCCGTTGCGCCGCTCTTTGATTTTCGGCAATCTGCCCGCGCCGCATCGGCGCTGGAGGGGAATGCTTCATGCATGTTCATTGGAGGGGGTTCCGTTGGACCATCGGCGCCGCGCTGATTGCCGCGGCGTTGACGTTTGCTCCGCTGGCCGCGCGCGGGCGTACGAGCGATAAAACCATGCCCGCGCGAATCAACGCGATTTTCGCTGCCGTCACTTCGCCCGATGCGCCGGGCCTCGCGGTCGTCGTGCGCAAAAATGGCCGCACAGTTTTCGAGCGCGGCTATGGCATGCGCGATCTGCGTTGCAAGCTGCGGGTGACGCCGCGCACGAATTTCCGCCTCGCTTCCTGCACGAAGCAGTTCACCGCGATGGCGGTGATGCTTCTGGTTCACGACGGCAAGCTGCGCTACGACGAACCGCTCACCGACGTTTTCCCCGATTTCCCCGCCTACGGGCGGAAAATCACCATCCGCAATCTGCTCAACCACACGTCCGGCCTAGAAAGCTACGAGGATCTGCAAGCCAAAGAATATCCGGGCGTCTCCTGGGAGCAGATTCCGCAGATTCACGACGCCGGCGTGCTTCGCCTGATGGAACGGCAGACCGGGACGAAATTCCCGCCCGGCACGAATTGGGAATACAGCAATACAGGCTATTGCGTCCTGGCGATGGTGGTGCAGAAAATTTCCAAAATGCCTTTCGCGGAATTTCTGAAGCGCCGGATTTTCCAGCCGCTCGGCATGCGCGGCACGGTCGCGTACGTCTACGGCAAAAATCACGTCTCGAATCGCGCCTACGGTTATACGAACGACGCCGGCGTCTGGCTCGAAACCGATCAGAGTCCCACGTCCGCCACGCTCGGCGATGGCGGCGTCTATTCTTCCGTCGCCGATCTGGTGAAATGGGACAACGCGCTGCGCAACCATACGCTGGTCAGCGCGCGGGCGATGCAACCCGCGCTTACGCCGGTTGCGCTCCCGCTCGACGCCGCGCAGTGGCCGAAAGGCCCGGATGGCGAGCCGGTGAAGTACGGATTTGGCTGGTTTCTGAATCCTTACCGTGGCCATCCGCGCATGTGGCACTACGGCAGCTCGATTGGTTTCCACACGGCGATCGAGCGTTTCACCAAGGATCGGCTGACGATCATCGTGCTCTGCAATCGCACCGATCTCGATCCCGCCAACCTGGCGCTGAAAGTGGCGAATTTGTATTTCGGCGGGAAGTAAGGGAGGAACGCATGCCGAAACAGGTGATCGAACAGCGATCCCGTGGATTCATCTGCGTGAGCGCGCACCCGGAGGGTTGCCGCCAAAACGTCGAGCAACAAATCGCCACCGTGCAGGGCGCGTTCGAACGGCGTGGCGGCGGCATGGGAAGCGTTCTCGTCATCGGGAGCAGCGCCGGCTACGGCCTCGCGTCGCGAATCGTCGCTGCGTGGGGTTTCGGAGCGAAGACGCTGGGCGTGGCGCTCGAGCGCCCGCCGGAGGGAAAACGCACCGCGACCGCCGGCTTCTACAACACCGTCGCGTTTCACGAATTCGCCCGCCGCGATTCGCTCGAAGCGCACAGCCTCAATGTGGACGCATTCACCAACGAGGCAAAACGCGAAGCGATCGATCGCATTCGCCAGTCGCTCGGGCCCGTGGATCTGTTGATTTACAGCCTCGCCGCGCCGCGCCGCGTGAACCCGCGCACCGGCCAGGCCCACGCATCAGCGCTCAAACCGATTGGCCGGCCGTACACCGGGAAAACCGTGGACCTCGATCATGGCCGCGTGACGGAAGTGACAGTCGAGCCGGCGACAGACGCGGAAATCGCCGATACCGTAGCCGTGATGGGAGGCGAGGATTGGCGATTGTGGATCGAAGCGCTCGCCGAGGAAAATCTGCTCGCCCGCGGTGCCCGCACGCTCGCCTATTCCTACATCGGCCCCGAGCTCACCTGGCCGATCTACAAGGAGGGCACGATCGGCCGCGCGAAAGCGCATCTGGAGGAAACATCGCGCTCGCTCGATCGGCTGTTGCACGAAAGGCTGGGCGGCCGCGCATGGGTTTCGGTGAACCAGGCCGTCGTCACGCAAGCCGCCGCCGCGATTCCCGTCGTACCGCTCTATCTGAGCCTGCTGTTGCGCATCACCGCGGAAAAGCAGATTCTTGAAGACCCGATCGAGCAGATGATTCGCCTGTTCAGCCAGCATCTCGCGCAGGACAAGACCCCGGTCGTGGACGGGGATGGGCGCATTCGCCTCGACGATCTGGAACTCCGGCGCGACGTTCAGCAGGAAATTCAGGCCCTCTGGCCGCGCATCACCACGGAAAATCTGCGCACCGCGACCGATTTCGATATGTTCCAGCGCCAATTCCGCAATCTGTTCGGTTTCGAAGTCGAAGGCGTGGACTACACGCAACCGGTAGAAACGGAACTGACGCTCGGATCGTAGTTCGCACGCCCGAATCAGAAGCGGTACACGAGGCCGATCGTCGGCGCGTGATTGTGCAACATGGCGCCGCCCGAGAACGGAAATCTTTCCATGTAATCCCGGTAGTCGGCTCGAAGTGACCAGTGCGGCGTAAGCCGGTAGCTGACACCGGCGCCAATGTTCGCCGAGAAACACCTGTTGGTGTCGGAGAGCGCTCGCCACCACACAGCGCCCACACCCGCGTCCAGTAGCAGGCTCCAGTTTCTGCTCAGCGTGAACGACCGCAAATAGTCGAAGGCGAGAAAATGCCCCCCGATTGAGCTGGCAAAGCCGAATGGCGCGGGCGAAGGGCTTCCCGACAATTGCGTCGTTGTGGATGACACATCTGCGCGAGCGTACGAATAGCTCATTTCAACCGCATCGTGCCGCGTGAACCATAAATCCCCGCCGACAAACAGCCGGCCCGAGCTGTTGGCGGCTCCCTTTGTCACGAACAGGGACGTGATTGTGCCGGTCGGGGTGGTTTCGGTAACGAAGGACGTTGCGATTTGTGATCCCTGATACAGGGATCCTCCGCCTTCGGCAAATAGGTCGAGATGAAATTTCCTGTGTTTGTGCGCAGCGAACGAGAGTGCGGGGAAGGCCACGACCGAAGCTACGACGAGGAAGAAACGAGAAAACCAACGTCGAAAAAATTCTGAGTCAGGCGCCAGGTCCATGTTCTGAACCTCCGCGTGAGCATGGCGGCATTCTAACGCCAATCCTGCGCGGGATAGCCAAGATTCGAAGCCCCGACGGCGCGGCCAGATTGGTCATCTGCGCCAAGCTGTACCAGCTTGCTGAAAAACTCTTCTACCCGGTCATTCCGAGCGAAGCGAGGAATCTGCTGTTTGCGAAAATTCAGGGAAGCAGCGGATTTCTCGTCGTCCGCCGCGGGCGGACTCCTCGGAACGACCACCAAATGAGCTTTTCAGAGGGTTGCTAATGTCGCCAGTGGGAAAGTTCCTCGATAAATGCTTCGATGATCGGCCAGAGGATCGCTGCCGCAAGCAGAATCGCCGCGACGCGGCGAAACCACGTCCACGGGCTGGCCGGCTCCGCTTCGAGCGAATGCACGCGGCAGAAACCGTCTTCTCTCGCGGGTCGGTTACAGCGCTGGCCTCGCGGGCCCAGGTAGAGGCACGTCCCGTACGATGGCGCTTCGCTCTCGCCTTGCATATCGTTTTCCGCGCGAACGCGGTAACCGTGGAGCGGACTCATTTCAGAAAAGGATTGTGCCGGAAACTGGCTCGCATCTCCAATTTCCGCCGCGCGACTGACAGCCTCGCCGGTCTTCCGCTATACTCAGTTTTGCCGGTGCGGTACCCAAGAGGTCCAAGGGGGAGGTCTGCAAAACCTCTATTCGTGGGTTCGAATCCCACCCGCACCTCCAGCATCCCTCTTCGAAATCGTCGCCTTACGAGTTCCGGCTTTTTGTGTGCCACGGGAATTTGGGAAGGTTCAGGAACAAGGCGCGGTCCAGATTTTTCACGGCGCGCGGCGCTTCGTCACGGCGATCGTAATGACATTGGATTTCAGGACGCCGCCTCCGGACTCCTTGGGAAACTTGCGCGCCACTTGGATGAGGTACGTGCCCGCCTTGTCAAACTTGTACCGCCATGAGAGGTTGTAGGCTGGTTGAGTGTACGCTCGGCCTGGCCCTAGCCTCTGAAGTATTAGGCTCGTGCCTGTGTACACTTCTCCCGGCAAGAACTTGTGGTAAGACCCAGGCTCAACCCTTTTCCCCTCTGGGTCCGTGATGTAGAGGTGGAACGACGTATCCAGGGGCCCGGCCTGGGGAAAACTGGCGGTTAAGTTGAGCGCCTTGCCGGAGCAGTTTGTTATCGTTACGGCAAACTCAGGAACCGATCCCATCCTCACTTTCGGCGTCTTGGTTGTGAGGACGAGCGCAAACGGCTTGTGTCGCGGCATTTTCGCGCAGTCAGCCGGG
>JAKAOH010000216.1 GCA_021812285.1 Acidobacteriota bacterium
CACGTGCTCCGGCGGATGGCCGATGGCCCGCGCTTGCGCCACGGCGCGCTCGGTGCCGCAGATGTAATGCTGCGGTTCGCGCTCGATCCAGAAATGTGGGGGGAAATCGGCAAGGTCGGTGAGGATGGTCGCAAACGGCCGCCCGGGGCAGGCGCGGGCGAAGCTTTCTCGCAGTTCGCGATTGAAATTGGGGACGCAGGAAACCAGCAGATCGGGCTGGCGTTCCGCCCAGCGCGCCTCGAGCGCATTCACAATCGGTCCGTGGAGCAGCCGCACGCTCGCTTGAAGCAGGCGGAGCAGTTCGGTGCTGCCAATCGTCCAGCCATGGCGGAGCATGGCGTTGTAGCTGTCCTGAACGCGAACCCCGGTGACTCGTTTGAGCGGGTCCAGGCGGTCGAGCAGTTCCTGGAGATTGGTGGAATGAACATCCCAAGGCAAACCGCGGGCGGCTATAACGGCTTCGAGCGCCGTAACCGCCGCACGGTGACCGCCTCCGGCGTCGAAGAAAACAAATTCGATGCGCGCCATAGACAGCGCCATCGTGCCCGAGCAAAAGAAATGGCACGCTACGGCAGAGTGAAAAACCTGTGGATGTGCTGAAAAACTAAACCTTTGTGTTTCTCAACTTTAGCGCCACTTTCACCGGAGTGTAACGTGCCGGCAGCGAAAATAAGACCATGAAATGCGATCTGCACGTCCACTCCTGGTATTCCGGGCCTTGCGACACCCCTTTCCTGAACCGTTTCTGCCGTGAGAGCTATGTGGACCCAGAGACGCTGCGCGACGTTTTGCGCGGCCGCGGCATGAACCTCGTCACCATCACCGACCACGACTCCATCAACGGCGCTTTGGCGTTGCGCCGCCATGCCGATAGTTTTCTCAGCGAGGAAGTCACTTGCCGCATGCCCAGCGGCACCACGATTCACATGGGCGTCTACGACCTCAGCGAGCACCAGCACTACCACATCCAGCAGCGGCGAAACGATCTGGTGGCGCTCTTGATGTACCTCACCGAGCGCCGCATTTTTTTCAGCATCAATCATGTCTTTTCGGGCCTGACCGGGCGGCGGGAGCGGGAGGATTTCGCCTGGTTCGCGCAATATTTCCCGGCCATCGAAACGCGCAACGGCCAAATGCTCGAAGGGCAGAATTTTCACGCTGAAAAGCTCGCTCGGCTCTGGCGGCGAGTGGAAGTTGGCGGCAGCGACGCCCACACCCAATCGTCTTCGGGAAAAACGTATACGGAAGTGCCGGGCGCCGCTTCGAAAGAGGAGTTCTTCGCCAGGCTTTGGGCCGGGCGCGGGCGCGTGGCCGGGGAAGTAGGTGGATATATTAAACTTACGCACGATCTGCTCTTGATCGCCCGGGAGGCCGTCCGCGAAAATAGTTGGAATGCGATTCTGGGTCCTTTAGCGCTCGCAATTCCGGTCGCTACGCTGTTAAACTACGCCCGGGAGATTGTTTTTGGCTACCGCTGGGCCGGCCGGGTCATCGGCGAACAGCGGCAGCGTCATCGCCCGTTCCGAATCGGAGCGGAGCAAGGGTTGGGAGAAGAGGCATGACCGTCGCAAAGACGGTTTGGCGGCAGCTGGAAGCGGGAGATTACGGCCTGATGCGCCGAGTCCATCGCTGGCTGGCTCCTCGGCCGGTGCAGATGCTGATGATTGCGGCCACACGGCTGGGCGATGGCTGGTTGTGGTGGGTGATGGGTATGGCGCTGCTGCTCTTCGGCGGAACGCAGAAGTACCTGGCGATTGCCGCCGGTTCCACAGCCGCCGGCCTCGGGATCCTCATCTTCTGCGCCTTGAAGCACGCCAGCCGGCGCAAGCGGCCGTTTGAGATCGTGCCGCACTGCTGGGCGGCCATTGCCCCGCCCGATCAGTATTCCTTCCCTTCCGGCCATACCATCACCGCGTTTGCCGTCGCGCTGGCCATCGGACCGTTTTATTCCCACGCCATGCTGCTCGTCCTGCTGCTGACGGCGATTCTCATCGCCACTTCGCGAATCATTCTCGGGATGCATTTCCTGAGCGACGTTCTGGCCGGCTCGATTATCGGGATCACGCTGGGCCGGATGAGCTACCACTTCTTTTTCTTCCACGTCCGCTGAGGCGCGCTTTTCTCCTCGCTTGAGTTCCCGGCGCGGCCGGATCGCCGCGCCTGGCCAGCCAAAATTTGTCGCCCTTGAGACTTGGTTTTCGCGATCGAAAACTTGCCATCGACGTCGGATTCTTGGGGGTGTAAAGTGCCTCGCGCGGAGGCCGAAAACCCGTCCATGGCCGCGCCCACGGCTGTAGGTACGGTCGCCTGAAGCCGCCGGAGGGATTCGCAGTGAAAAGACACCTGCTCACCTTGGCGCTTTCGTTCCTCGCAGTTCTCTCATCTACGGCGACAGGCGCGTCAGCCCCGCCGCCGACGCCGTCAACTCCGCCGCTCAGAAAGATCGAGGTAGCAGCTTTGCTGGCCGCCGGCGCACCAGCCCAGGAAGTGGCGGGGATTGTCGAACGGAACGGAATCGCCTTCCAACCCACAAAGGACTTCCTGAAACTCGCCCGGCAAATCGAGGCGAGCGGCGCGCTGGGCTGGACTGCACTTTCGACCGCGCTGGCATCTGCCAAGGTGGAAAGCCCCATTCCGCAACCCTCCGCCAACCAGGCACAAATTCTCGTCTGCCTGTCAAAGGGGGCCGAGTTGCTCCAGAACAGGCACCCGGCGACCGCCGGCATCCAGGCGGCAGCGGGGCAATTCCGCCGGGCGCTGAATCTGGACCCGAAAAACTCAGTCCTGCATTTCCCCGTGGTCGCCGCTCTGTTTGCCGAGGGAAAGTACAAGCTTGCCCTGCCCGAAGCGCAGGCGTTTCTTGCCGGCGCGCCCAACCTGGCCATCGCGCACATGGCTGTCGCCGAGGCGCTCGCCGGCAGCGGCGATGAAACCGGCGCGATGAAGGAACTGCGTCTGGGCGTTCAAGTGGATCCGGACTCCATTTTCGCCCGCGTGCAGCTGGCGCAAGCGTTGTTCCAGACCAACGACGCCCAGGACGCTATCCAGACGATTCGCGATGGAATCGCGCTCCAGCCAAATAACCCCACGCTGCACGATTCGCTGGGAACAGCGCTCTATGAGGCCGGCGACGTGAATGGCGCGATTGCGGAGTTCAAGAGGTCCCTGGCCTTGGGCTCCAAGGATCCGGAAACGCGGATTGACCTTTCCGACGCGCTGCTTCGCACGGGCGATCGAAAGGGCGCGATTGCCGCGACTCGCGACGCCATCCAGCTCGATCCGACCGCGTATCGCTATCATTACCGCCTGGCCGAAGAGCTGATTGACGGCGGCAAGCTCCCTGAAGCGAAAACGGAATTGCAGGAAGTGATCCGTTTGAAACCCGGTTTCGCCCTCGCCCACTCCGAATTGGGGTACGTGCTCAGGCGGCAAAACGACTTGGCGGGCGCGATTGCGGAATATCGCCAGGCGATACGGCTCAATCCAAATCTGGCGGTCGCGCACTACAATCTCGGCACGGCCCTCTACAAGGATCATCAGCACCAGGCGGCGTATCAGCAGGTCCTGCTGGCCCACGAACTCGCTCCGGCCAATGAAGCCATCACGGAGGGTTTCAATCGGCTTCCCGCCAAATACAAGGCCATGGCCACCCAGCCGCCGGATATGCCGCGTCCGGCCCAGGCGGCGATGGGCGAACCGCCGAAAGCAGGCTTTCTCTATTTCGCGGATTCACAATCCAATTCCCTGATCCCGCTCGAAGCCGAAGAGCCTGTCATCGAGGCGAAGTCAGGCCTGTTTGGAACCGGCGTCTCCATCACCGTCGTCGGCGACCGATCGCCCGTTCGGCTGAAGCCGGGAGCGACGCCGCAATTTCTCTTCCGGTCATCCCTCCAACTGAACATTAAGCTATTCAGGTTCGCAACGAAGAAGGGCAGCCGGACCCTGAGCACGCGAAAGAAATGGGAGCCGTCCACCGACCCGTCGAAGCCCGGCGAATTGGCCATCCTGTCCAACCCGTACGGAAAATCCTCCACTGAGATCACTGTTCCCTATACCTTGCCACCCGGCGAGTATGGATTTCTGGTCTCCGCCAGGAACGGAAACTCGGCAATTTTCTGTTTTGGAGTCGCTCGCAGGTAGCCGGCGGCTGGCCCGCGCGCGGGATGGCGAGGCGTTCACTCGCAATTTGCGAAGCGTTGGGAAAACCCTACCGCTGGCTCGTCTCGGCGTCGGAGGGTGTCGCCGCGCCGGCAGGCTGGAATCCCGGCTGGCCGAGCTGCCAGAGCAAAAACGTCATTTCGTCGGTGAACAGGCGGCGTTTCTGGCCGGCGGTGGAAGCCAGCGCGTGCCCGCTTTCCGCGCTCACGCGGAGCAGCACCGGGTAGCCGCTCGTGGAATCGGCCTCCAGCCGCGCGGCCATCTTCGCCGATTGCCAGGGAGAAACCCGCGGATCGTTCATGCCCACTTCCAGCAGAACGGCAGGATAACGGACGCCGTGGTGGACGTGGTCGTAGGCGCTGACGGAATAGAGGTTCTCGAAACCTGCCAGCGTATTGGCGCTGCCGAATTCGGGAACGTTCATTTCCCCGTTGGCCGTTTTCTCGAACCGCAGCAGATCGAGCAGCCCGGATTCGATAATCACCGCCCGGAACAGGTCTGGCTGCTCCGTCATCGCTCCGCCCACCAGAATTGCGCCCGCGCTCCCGCTCATCGCGGCCAGATGCGCCGGCGACGTGTAGCCCTGATTCACCAGGTACTCAGCGCAGGTGATGAAATCGCGATAGCGATTGGCCAAGCCGACTTTCAGGCCCTCGAATCGCCACAAACTGCCGTATTCGCCGCCGCCGCGAACGTGCGCGAAGGCCAGCACGCCTCCGCGGTCCAGCCACACGCGCCACAGCGGCGAATAGACCGGCGACAACAGGATGGAATAGGAGCCGTAACCCATCAGCAGCGTGGGATGGGTGCCATCGAGTTCGTCGCTTTTGCGATAGAGGATGGTCAGCGGCACCAGCGCGCCGTCCGTGCCGAGCGCGGTG
>JAKAOH010000038.1 GCA_021812285.1 Acidobacteriota bacterium
ATGACGCAGCCGCTGCGCAACATCGCCATCGTCGCCCACGTGGACCACGGAAAGACCACGCTCGTGGACGCCATGCTCCGCCAGAGCGGAACGTTTCGCGCCAACCAGGCCGTCATCGAGCGCGTAATGGATTCGAACGACCTCGAACGCGAGCGCGGCATCACGATTCTCGCGAAAAACACCGCCGTCTTCTGGGACGACGTGAAAATCAACATCGTCGATACGCCCGGCCACAGCGATTTCGGCGGCGAAGTGGAACGCGCCTTGCGCATGGTGGATGGTGTCTTGCTGCTGGTGGATGCGAGCGAAGGCCCGCTCCCGCAGACGCGCTACGTTCTGCAAAAGGCGCTCCAGGCGCGGCTCACGCCCGTCGTCGTGCTCAACAAGATCGATCGCGCGGACGCCCGGCACAAACAGGTGCTCGACGAAATCTACGATCTCTTCATCGATCTCGACGCCACCGAAGACCAGCTCGATTTTCCCGTTCTCTACGCCAACGCGAAAGCCGGCGTCGCCCATCGCCGGCTCGACGACGGCTCCTCGTCTCTCGCTCCTCTTTTCGAGACCATCCTCGCCGCGATCCCCGCTCCCGCCGGCGATCCCGCCGCCACGCTGCAGATTCAGGTGACGAACCTCGATTACAGCGATTATCTGGGCCGCATCGCCATCGGCCGCGTCTTCAATGGCACGCTCGAGCGCGCCAGTGAAGTCGGCATCGCCAAGCTTTCCGGCGCGGTCACGCCCACTACGATCACCAAGCTGTTCACGTTTCGCGGCCTCCAGCGCGATGACGCCGACGTGGTTCGTTCGGGCGAAATCGTCGCCATCGCCGGCGTCGAGGGCATTCAGATCGGCGAAACGATCACCAGCCTCGAATCGCCCGCTCCCTGCGAGCCGCTCGTCGTGGATGAGCCCACGCTCGCGATGATTTTCACCGTCAACACGTCTCCGCTCGCGGGCAGGGAAGGCTCGCTCGTTACCTCGCGCGATCTCCGCAACCGCCTCGACAAGGAACTCCTCACGAACGTTTCGATTCGCGTCGAGGAAACCGATTCGCCCGATTCCTTCCGCGTCCTTGGCCGCGGCGAATTGCAGCTCGCGATTCTGCTCGAAACGATGCGCCGCGAAGGCTACGAAGTGATGGTCGGCAAGCCGGAAATCGTCGTTCGCGACGAAAACGGCCGCCGCCAGGAGCCCGTCGAGCGCGCCACCGTCGATTGCCCGGAAACCTACGTCGGCGTGGTGATGGAAACGCTCGGCCGTCGTCGCGGCGAACTCGTGAAAATGGTCAATCACGGCTCCGGCCGCGCTCGGCTCGAATTTCGCGTCCCTTCGCGCGGCCTGATCGGTTTGCGCGGCCAGTTGCTCACCGATACGCGCGGCACCGCGCTCCTCCACACGATTTTCGACGGCTGGATGGACTACGTCGGCGAACTCGCTTCGCGTCCCACCGGCTCGCTCGTCGCCGACCGCGCCGGCAAGGCGACCGCCTACGCGCTCTGGAACATTCAGGAACGCGGCGAGCTCTTCATCGGCCCCGGCGCCGAGGTATACGAAGGCATGGTCGTCGGCGAAAACGCCCGCGAAGCCGATATAGACGCGAACGTCACGAAGGAAAAGAAGCTGACGAATATGCGTTCCTCGACCGCCGACGAAGCGATTCGCCTGATTCCGCCGCGCATTCTCACGCTCGAAACCGCCATCGAATTCATCGCCGAGGACGAATTCGTCGAGGTAACCCCGCAATCCATCCGCATGCGCAAGAAAGTCCTCGATCCGAAAAAGCGCCCCAGGCGCTGGCAGCGCCCGCGCGAATCCAGCGACTCCACCGTCTCCGCCTAGGCCGCGTCTTTCCCGCGCCTCGGCTGAAGAGCCTCTCTCATCCTGAGCCCCGTCCCGATGTTTCGGGACGGGGGGAAGGATCCCGATACGAGGGACGTGCCCGCCGTCCACGTGCTCCAGCGGCGGTTTTGACCAATCCCCCTGCCTGGCCGGCTCATTAGCCCGGCCGTTGCCTTTCCGAACCGAAGTATCTTCCCGCGGCGTGCGTCCGGGAGTAGAATGACTCCGGGTACGGACGCGCCAGCGGGGTGGAGGGTTGCCGTGCTAGGGCGGAAATTCCTGCTTGCGACGCTCCTGCTTTTCGCCGCGTCGCCATTCATCCATCGGGCGCTGGCGAAATCAGGGGCTGCTTCGACGGATTCCTTGCAATCCCAATCGCAGAAAAAGTCTGCGTCTTCGGCCGGGCAAACGGTGCCGGTGCCCTCTTCGGGCCCGATCGTGATTCCTCCCGATGCCGCAAAAATGCCCAATCCCGAAAAGCGAACCGCGAAATCGCTCGCGAATGGCAAGCAGCGTTACAACATTGATTGCGCCATGTGCCATGGAACGGATGGCGACGGAGAGGGTTTCCTCACCAAAAGTATGAAATTGTCGACGCCCGATTTTCGCGATCCTGCGGCGCTTAAATCCGCAACCGATGGCGCGCTTTTCTGGGTGATTCAGCATGGCGAAGGACCGATGCTCAGCGAAAAGGGCCGTGCTAGCGACAAGGACATCTGGGATATGGTCAACTATGTCCGCAGCTTCGCCGAGCGGAAGACCGCAGCCAAATCCAAATAACGGGTGATCGCGCGGCCATCGCGAATGGGTCCGGCGCGCGGACGTTCCGCGACCGCCGCGCCGCGATGAGGTAAAATCTGGCCCGAAAGGCGGTTCGGGACCCAAACATGATGAAATGGCTCGTGGCTCTGCTCGCCGTCGGTTCGCTCGCCGCTGCCGGCGCCCCGCCGAAACCCCGAAAATCACCCGCAGGCGCCGGCTCGGCCATCATCCTCGCCTATCACCGTTTCGCTCCCAAATCGCCCGGCATGACCACGGTCGAAACATCGGTTTTCGCGAGCCAGCTCCAGTTCCTCCACGACAACGGCTACCACGTGGTTCCCTTGCGCCAGGTGGTGAATTACATCCAGGGGCGCGGCGAATTGCCTCCTCGCGCCGTGGTGATCACTGCCGACGACGGCCACAAATCCGTCTTCACCGATATGCGCCCGCTCATCGAGCGCTATCGCTTTCCCGTTACGTTGTTCATCTACCCCTCCGCGATTTCGAACGCGTCTTACGCGATGACCTGGCCGGAACTGAAGCAGCTCCAGGCTACCGGCCTTTTCGATGTCGAATCCCACACCTATTGGCATCCCGATTTCCGCGCCGAAAAACTCCGCCGGTCCGCGAGCGATTACCGCAAATTCGTCTCCTGGCAACTGGAGAAATCAAGGGAAGTCCTTGCGCGCCGGCTCGGCAAACGCGTGGATTTGCTCGCCTGGCCGTACGGGATTTACGACGGCGATTTGATGGCTGCCGCGCGGCAAGCCGGTTACATCGCGGCATTTTCGGTCGCCTGGGGCCGCATCACGCCCCGGACCGACTTGATGGCCGTGCCCCGTTTTATCGTGACCGATCGCGACGTCGGAAAAACGTTCGCGGCTCTCCTGGCCGAAGGCCTCCGGCCGATTCGCGCCGCACGCCTCGGATCGCGACACTAGCCGCTAATTTCCGGCCTCCCGTGCACGGTTGCAGCCAGAATTCAACGGGTCCGCAGGGAACTGAACCGCGCCGCGCTGAATTTCCCTCGCTCGTGCGCACCGCGCAATCCGTCAACTAAATAACTGCCCTGTGGTCGCCATCGGAAGGAACATCCGGTTCGATGCCTCCGGCAGTTCGGCAAAACCGTACCTCTTATAAAACGACTTGGCCGAATCGTTCTTCGCGTCCACAACAACCGCTGCTGACGCGATCTCTTTGGCAGCCTCCAGGCTGCGTTTGAGTGCGTCCATGAGCAGAAACTCGCCCAGGCCTTTTCCTTGAAATGACACGCTCATGGCAAAGCGCCCCAGCAGCGTTGCCGGTATATCCGGATATTTGGGCAGCCTCCGCACGACGCTGTCCGGCAGGGAACTCAATCTGAGAGAGAACTGGGAAAGGGTATAGTAGCCGGCGATGGCGCGCCCATCCGAAGTCAGCACGAACGTGACGGAGGCATGCTTTCGACCGTCTTGCGCGGCTTGCCGACGCAGGTAGTTGTCCAGCGCATCCACGCCGCATGAGAATCCGCCTCGGTCGTGCTGCGTTCCGAGAAGCTCGACGCGGAACGTCGGCGGCGGCGAAGCGGGCACCTAGCGCCCCATCCGCTTCTTGTAACGCGTTGCGGCCATGCGAAGGGACGCATTCGGCGCGGGAGGATTCAACAGCGCGTTCGCGAAAACCCTGCTCGCTTCTTCCCCCAAATCGAGCGTCTCGAAATCGCGGATGGTCTCGAGCGCCGCTTCCTGCGCGCTTGCCGTGACGAAACCGGTCACGGTCGTTCCTCGCAGCTCCGCTGCGCGTTCGATCAGGCGTTTCTGCCTTGGCGAGACCCTGGCTTCGAGCCGTGCGGTTTTCATGGCCCATTCCCTCCGAGTACCACGCGAAACGGCGGTCCCATACGGACAATGTACGGCACATCGCCGTACAGGTCAAGCGTCGCGAGGGCTCCAACGCGTTTGTGCGACGGCGAGAGTGATGAGCGTCGCGCCTGGGCAGGAGGAGCCGCAAAGGCCTGTCCGCCGATCCTCCGCCGCCAACGGCGGTCAGGAGCGGAAATCTGGACAAAATATCATTTTAGATATATTCTGAGTATTTGATGGACGCTGCTGAGATCAAAAAGGCTCTTGAGGCTGGCGGGCTTCGCTGCACGCCGCAGCGCTACGCCGTCATGGCTTTTTTGATGGCGCAGAATAGCCATCCCACCGCCGCGGAAATCTTCGCGGCCGTGAACCGCGTGGATCCGCGCTCTTCCCGCGCCACCACCTACAACAATCTGCGGGATCTGGTGCAGGCGGGTTTGGTGCGCGAAGTCGCCGCCGAGGGCCGCGCCGCCCGGTTCGATGCGACGGGCATGCGCCATCACCATTTCATCTGCGACCGCTGCGGCGGCGTCGAGGACGTGGAATGGTACGCTGTGCCCAAACCCGCTTCGCGCGCCCTTGGTAAGCGGGTTCTTCGCGAATGCGAACTGATTTTCCGCGGGCTCTGCGCCAAGTGCGCTCCGCGGCCCGCTTCGCGTTGACGCGCGCCGGCAAGCCCGGCCGCAAGCGAAGCCGCCAGTGCGAAAGACGGCATGGATTCGCCGTCCGCCGGAATTCTTTTGACTGAAATTTTCACCGATCCGAAGGAGGCAGAAAACCGTGTCAACCGAAGCCAAGTGCCCGTTCGCGGGCGCAACCCCCGTACAGACGAATCAGGACTGGTGGCCGAACCAGGTGGACCTTCGCGTTCTCCATCAGAATTCCAGCCTGTCGAATCCGATGGGCGAAACGTTCGATTACGCCAGGGAATTCAAGACTCTCGACCTGAGCGCCGTGATCAAGGACCTTCGCGCCTTGATGACCGATTCGCAGGATTGGTGGCCGGCCGATTTTGGCCACTACGGCCCATTGCTCATTCGCATGGCGTGGCACGGCGCGGGCACCTATCGCATCGGCGATGGCCGCGGCGGCGCCGGCTCCGGTCAGCAGCGCTTCGCGCCGCTCAATAGCTGGCCCGACAACGTCAATCTCGACAAGGCGCGCCGCCTGCTCTGGCCGATCAAACAGAAATACGGCCGCAAAATTTCCTGGGCCGATCTGATGATTTTGGCGGGCAACGTCGCCCTCGAATCCATGGGTTTCAAAACGTTTGGTTTTGGCGGCGGGCGCGCCGATGTCTGGGAAGCCGATGCATCCGTTTACTGGGGCCCGGAAGGGAAGTGGCTGGAGGACGCGCGCTATTCGGGCGACCGCGATCTCCAGAATCCGCTCGCTGCCGTGCAGATGGGCCTGATCTACGTGAATCCGGAAGGCCCGAACGGCAAGCCGGATCCCATCGCCGCGGCCAGGGACATTCGCGAAACGTTCCGCCGCATGGCCATGAACGACGAAGAAACGGTCGCGCTCATCGCCGGCGGCCACACCTTTGGCAAAACGCACGGCGCGGGCGACGCTACGCTCGTCGGCCCTACGCCTGAAGCCGCTCCCATCGAGGAGCAGGGGCTCGGCTGGAAGAGTAAATTCCGCACCGGCAAAGGCGACGACGCAATCGGCAGCGGTCTCGAAGTCATCTGGACCACGACGCCGACCAAGTGGAGCAACGACTTCTTCGAAAACCTGTTCGGTTACGAATGGGAATTAACCAAAAGCCCGGCTGGCGCGTATCAGTGGAAGCCGAAAAATAACGCCGGCGCCGGCGCGATGCCCGACGCGCACGATCCCTCGAAGCGCCAATCCCCGGCCATGCTGACCACCGACCTGTCCCTCCGCTTCGATCCCGCTTACGAAAAAATCTCACGCCGCTTCTACCAGCATCCCGACGAGTTCGCCGACGCGTTTGCCCGTGCCTGGTTCAAGCTGACGCATCGCGATATGGGCCCGCTCGCGCGTTATCTCGGCCCGCTCGTTCCCAAGGAAGCGCTGCCGTGGCAGGACCCGATTCCCGCCGTGAATCATCCGCTCGTTGGGCCGAAGGACATCGCCGCTCTCAAAGCCAAAATCCTCTCTTCCGGCCTATCCGTTTCGCAGCTCGTCTCCACGGCTTGGGCCTCGGCGGCGACGTTCCGCGGTTCCGACAAGCGCGGCGGAGCCAACGGCGCGCGCGTTCGCCTCGAGCCGCAAAAGAGCTGGGCCGTCAATCAGCCCGCTCAACTCGCGAAAGTGCTCGCAAAACTCGAAAAAATCCAGAATGAGTTCAACGCGAAACAGTCCGGCAAAAAGCGCGTTTCGCTCGCCGATCTGATCGTTCTCGGCGGTTGCGCCGCGGTCGAAAAAGCCGCGAAAGCCGCCGGCCACGCCGTGAAAGTTCCGTTCGCGCCGGGCCGCATGGATGCATCGCAGGAGCAGACCGATGTCGATTCTTTCGCGCCGCTCGAACAGAAAGCGGACGGCTTCCGCAACTACCTCCACGGCCATCAGCCTTTCTCGCCCGAGGAACTTCTGGTGGATCGTGCGCAATTACTCACGCTCACCGCTCCCGAAATGACCGTTCTCATCGGCGGTCTGCGCGTCCTCGGCGCGAACGCCGCTGGTTCCAGGCACGGCGTTTTCACCAAGCGCCCGGAAACGCTCACAAACGATTTCTTCGTCAACCTGCTCGACATGAACGCCGAGTGGCAGCCCGCCGCCGGCTCGGATGGCGTCTACGAAGCCCGCGACCGCAAAACCAACAAGGTCAAATGGACCGGCACGCGCGTGGATCTCATCTTCGGTTCGCATTCCCAGCTCCGCGCCCTCGCCGAGGTCTACGCCTGCGCCGATTCCAAGGAAAAGTTCGTGAAAGACTTCGTCGCCGCGTGGAACAAGGTAATGAACCTCGACCGCTTCGATCTCGCCGCCGGCCGTCAAAAGAAAAATGCCGCGCGGTAGAGCGGTGCGCCCTGGAAATCTTCACCCCGGCACGAGCGCCACGCTTGTGTAGCGCCGGGCCTCGGCCCGGCACGCACCGGGAGCTTGCCCGCAGGGCGCAAGCCAGGTGCCAAAACCGTTCCTATTGTTTGGGGATCGTCTGAACCAAAGGGCGCGCTCTTCTCGGCTCGCAAGAGCCAACCGGCGCGCCCCTTCCCTATCCGAACGGGGGGGAGAGCCAGCGCAAAGTAGAAATGCTCGGCGGGGGGCCCGGTCTTCCGGCGATCAGCGCCGGAAGGCTGGGCGGCATTCCCAGCTTCGACCGCCGCCGAAAGACAGCAGAAGCGACGCCGCGTCGCCCTACGCTCTGGAAACTCCGGTAGAGGCACGCTGCGCGCGAAGCCATGCTACGGCCTGCCGGGAACCGCTGCTGAGATACACTTACGACCTCTTGGGCGACCGGACGAGCATCGCGGACGGCTTCGGTCACACCATTTCCTACACGTACAACGACGCGGACCAGCTTGATGAGGTGACCAGCAGTTGGACGGGGACGGGTTACCCGGGAACCTTGCTTTCCAGCATGGTGTACAACGCATCGGGGCAGCTGACCTCCGATCAGCTCGGGAACGGTTTGACCGAAACGATGGCGTATAATAACCGCTTGGAGCCGACCTCTACGACGGCTTCAACCGCTTGGCCACCAGTTCCTGCTCCTCGCACTGCCCCGACGCGCAGAACACGCAGGCTTTTTCCTACGCCTACGACCGTTACGGTAACCGCTGGAAGCAAACGGTGACGGCGGGAAGCGGCGGGAACTCCAGCCTGACCTTCAGCGGCGGCAACAACCGCATGGACGGCTATTCCTACGACGCCGCAGGCAACCTGCTATACGACGGGACGCATTCCTACACGTACGATGCAGAAGGGCGAATCATGGAGGTGGACGGCGGGCAGACGGCCATCAGCTATTACGACGCCGAGGGCCGGCGAGTACGGTGGCAGACGCCCGCGCTCGGCGGCGATGGCGACTATTTCTACGACACCGCTGGCCGCTACATCGGGATCATGAACAACGTCACGGGTGGGTTTCACAGCGCCGAGGTTTACGCAGGAGCGATGCATCTGGGGACCTACACCAGTCAATTCAATTTCAGCCACGGCGATCAGCTGGGAACGATTCATGCGTGGAGCACCGCCGGCGGCGCACTGGAGAGGACGTGCACCGGTCTGCCTTTCGGCGACGACGAGAACTGCACCGGCACGTTCGCCAGCACGCTGTACTATACCGGCAAGGAAGACGACTACGCCTACAACCTCGACTACCTCGGCGCCAGATACTACGCGCCTTCGATGGGCCGCTTCATGACGCCTGATCCGCTCTTCATCAGCCCGGACCGTCTGGTCGACCCACAGAGCCTAAATCTCTACGGCTACGTTCGGGGCAACCCCGTTAGTCTGACCGACCCGACAGGACTCGATTTCTACCTCCTGTGCCAGAGCGCGGACCACTCCGGCTGCGGCCAGGAGCAGAACGGTAGCTCGACCGTATGGGTCCAGGGCACAACGAGCAACGGGCACTTCACGCCAGACAGGATCGCAAACGATGACAATGGGAACCTGGTTGATATCAATCACGGCAACGCAGCATACAGCGGCACGTTCGATCGGAGCGGGGTGCACTTCTCTGCGGCTAATGGCTCAGCTTCCGGAACCGGACAGTTCATCGACAATAGCAACTACACCATAGTAAACGGCTCCGGACTCTTTAAGGCGATTCAGGGCGTCTTCGTATCGGATTGCGGAGGATCGTGCCAGGGCCGCGCCGAACTTCGGGGAACATCCCGTGCCCTTGCTGCGATGGAAGGTGCACTGAATCGGCAGGACGGGCTCATGTCAGCTATCGATCTTCTCTCCGGAGCGCATTCGGCCGGCACACAGTGGAAGGATTCCAATGGCTATATCCATGTCATCCTCAACGGCCAAGGCACGTTAAATGCATGCATCACAGAAATGCACTTCGAGGGGCATCCGACGCACGTCGACGTCACGCAGTGGGTGTTACACATCGTCGGCACGATCCGAGATGCAGTTAGCGGAAGAGCTGCCGCCGAGAGAAACAGGCGCCTGCCATGAAATTTAGATGGATGCTGATGCTTGTCTTTCTTCTGCCGGGTATCGTCTGGGCACAGAGCAGGTACACCATCCCGCTACGGAAGGAGAACCCATCGCTGTCGCTGCCGAGTATGGCTGCGCGCGACGGCGTTTTGTACGTGGCTTATCGATCCTTCGGCTTGCTCCGGTTTTCCAGCCAGCTTCAGGTCGTGGCATACGACCTCCGTTCGCACAAAGAACTTAAGCAAGTGACTATCGCTGTTCCTGAAGTCCATGGGGCACGGGCCGCACAGGGGTTTTTCCTCTCCAAAGACGGGAAGGAGTTAGCTTACTCGGAAGCGTACAGTCCTACTCTTCTCCTGTTGCTCGCCACGAGGGACCTATCGGTGATACGCCGTTCGAATGCGCTACCATTCACACCGGGGGACTTGGGGCGGCAATTCTTCGGCTTCGACAGCCGCAATCTGCTAGCCTTCGCATCCGTCAAGTCGGACAAACTCCGCTTTATTCGCATAAGCCCAACAGACCTGAAGCCCGTATCCGACCTCACCATGAAGGGCCCCGAAATCCTGGAGCCTTACAGCATCGTGTGGTCGCCGTCCGAAAAGCTAACGTGGATTGATTCGGCCTCGGACAAGTGGCAGGAATATACCGAAGCCGGGCGCGCAACTGGGCAGGCGCTCCGTTACAGAGGCGGCGTCAGCTACGGAGCTATCGCACTCGGCGAAGGGAAGCTGCTCGCGTTTTACGGAAACATGGTAGCCATGGGCACGGTTGCCACATACAACCACCATCACACAAGTGAGTTGAAGATAAAGTGTGCGCCTCGTCCGTATGGCATAAGCAACGATCCCGAATATGCGGGCGTTATTTGCCCCACAATGACTGACTTGGCGGAGCCAGCAAAAAACAAGATCCTCACATCAAGCTTTCTCTTGCTACAGACGAAGGAACCGGCGGTGGTTTGGCGGAGCCGCATGAGCTGGCTTGGAGTTGCGAATGGCAACGGGCCGAACGAGGGATTCCAAAAGGGCGATCCACTGATCCACCGTTCCGGCAAAAGTGTGTGGGTAATTGCTCCCACCAAATCGCCTGAACTGGCAGTGTACCAAATCGCGGTAGCTGGAGATTACGGCGTGCCCAAGGCCACGCCCCGTTAACCTATACGTGCGACGGCCACTACCGACACGCGCTTTCCGCCCACAAGCTCACAGGCAAGCAACGCGACCCGGAAACCAGCCTCGACCACTCTGGCGCCCGCCATGACGCGAGTAGCTTCTGCGGGTGCCCCTCGACAAGAACGAAGCTGCCCTCAAAGGCGCAGCGGACCGTACCGGTGCTGGGAAGCACCGCTTGGCTGCCCGGAGACGTTGAGGACCGAAGCGCCGGAACGGTCACGGCGAATCACTTCCCGGTGGAACTGCCCACCAGCTATTCACACGGCCCAAGTGGCGACCGCACCTTACGTAGAACCACCCCTCGCGCCCGCATTCGCATCGCGCGAAAATACCATCGCGCGCGGAAAAACAGCCGCCTTTACCTGTACGAAGGAGGAAGCATCCCATGCCGGGGAGCAGCTGGAGAAGCAGACTCATGGCCCGAACTTCCGTCACCGTTCCATTCGAGCCCACGGGCGTGGCAAAGTCCCAGGGTGACCGGCCCAAATCCGCTCGGTCAACAAATCCCCAATACCAATGCGGCTTTCAAGCGATTCGGGAAGAATCAAAACGCCGCTCTCGTGACGCCCTCAATCTTCCACGTAATAGCGCGTATTCCATTGAAAATACGGGCATTACAGGACAAAGAAGCCCATTTCGCCAGGCCCCGCGAGTGACACCCTCCGCCTTGCGCAGCAATTCCGCGATTCGGGCGAGCGCTTCGCGGGCCGCGGCGGACATGGGCCGGGAGACTGGCGCGGACGTTTCGCGCACCGAAGTCCACGTAGAAGAGGCCCAAAAAGTGACACCCTGGAAAAATCATCCTGTTGAAACAAAACCACCTACCGGTTTTTTTGCTCGACCACCTGTGACACCCTGCCGCAGCCAATCCGAACCCTCCTTTTCGTGCCCTTTCCGTCGCGCTTTCCCGCCCCGACGGAACCGGACATTTCTACTTTGCACGAACCGGACATCCTCACTTTGCGCTGATACAAAGTTCACTCGCCTTGTACCGAAAGTCCGTCCGGCGTATGCTCGCGGCCGGGCGGCAAATCGAAAAAAGGGAAATCAAACGGAAATGACGCGAATCTTCCTCGCCTTCTGCCTTGCTGGATGGATGATTGTCGCGGTTTCCGGAACACTGCAAGCCTCCGGCAAAGGGCCGGAAGTGAAAATCGCCAGCGGAATCGTGCGCGGCTCGATCCTTCATTCGCTGCCGAAAGGTGGAGCGTTTCTCGGCATTCCCTATGCGGCCCAGCCCGTGGGACCTCTGCGCTGGCGCCCGCCGCAACCGGCTTCGCACTGGAGAGGCGTTCGCGAAACCACCCAGTGGGGCCCGGCTTGCCCGCAGCGCCCGAGCGGCTGGCTGCCGGAAATGCTGGGAATCCGCCAAATGCCGACGAGCGAAGCCTGCCTCTTTCTGAACGTCTGGACTCCAAACCTTCATCCCGCCCGCAAATTGCCGGTTTTCGTGTGGGTGCATGGCGGTGGCAACGTGGAAGGTTCGGGAGAATGGCCGCCGCTGGGACCCACGCTCGCGCGGACTGGGGTCGTTGTGGTGAGTTTTAACTATCGCCTGGGCGCGTTCGGATTCTTCGCCTATCCGTCGCTCGATGGCGAATCGCGCGAGCACGCTTCGGGAAATTACGGCCTGCTCGATCAGATCGCGGCGCTCGGCTGGGTGCGCCGCAATATCGCGGAGTTCGGCGGCGATCCTCGCCGCGTGACGATCGGTGGCCAGTCGTCGGGTTCGGAAGACGTCTGCCTCCTGATGGCCTCGCCTTTGGCTGCCGGCCTTTTCGAAGGTGCGGTGCTCGAGAGCGGCACCTGCGTGGATTCGGTTTATCCGCAGCTTGCTGTCGAGGAAAAAAGCGGGAAGCGGCTTGCCCATGACCTGGGCGTTCCCTCAGGCCCGGATGCGCTCGAAAAGCTGCGTGCGATTCCCGCGGATCGCATTCTGCAAACCGCGGCAGCAGACGGCCAGGTGGATCTCGAACCCAACATGGATGGATGGGTTCTACGCGAGCAGCCGGCCATCACGTTCGCTCGTGGTCAGCAGGCGCGGGTTCCGGTGCTCCTGGGCACCAATGAAGATGAAGTTTCCATTTTTGCGAGTCCGCTCGTCAGCGGTCATGCCTATCGTCCCAAGACGCTGGCCGAATATCACGCCTGGCTGAAGGGCGAATTCGGCAGATTAGCCGGGCCTGTCTTCGCGGCCTATCCGGCTCGCAGCGATGCCCAAGTTCCTAACGTCTTCCGCACGATGTACAGCGATTACGATTTCGCATTCAGCGCATGGCTGTTGGCAAAAGACGCGGCACTCGCCGGCAAACCGGCATTTCTCTATCGCTTCACCTACGTGGGCCTGGGGCCCTTTGCGAAGCTGGGTGCGTTCCACGCCGAAGAATTGATGTTTCTAAGCCGTCATTACTGGACCACCTGGATTTCGCGGCCGTCGGATGCGGTGCTTTCTCGCACGCTCGTTGGTTATTGGACCCGGTTCATCAAAACAGGCAATCCGAATGGTCTTGGCCTGCCGGCGTGGCCCGCGTATCACGGCGCCCATGGGTTGTGCCAGCAACTGGGAACTCGGGTGGGGCCGGAAACTGTCCCGCGCGTTCAGAAATTCAAACTCTTCAACGAATTTTTGCAATCGCGGCTCGCGAAGGCGTCAAACTGAGCGCCTGTTTTTACCAGCGGTTTTCGGGAAGTCTGCGCGGATGTGATTTTGGGCCAAGGCGCGGGGCGCCTGAGTCGAGGATTTGAACCGCGTTCCCCCGTGCGGCGCTATAATGCTCTGACCACCATGCGTGCTTCCCCCAGCCACGCTCTCGGTGCGTTTGAACCCTCCCGTCTCGAAGTGTGCTGGCAGAGGCGCGCGGCGAATTTTTTTGGCAACCTGTGGGTGGTTGTCTGCGGATCGCGCGACGTCTGGGGTTTGCGCGCGCCCGAGCCCTTCTTCCGGCTGCGGGTGCCCGCGTCGCGCCGCCTCGGCTGGCAGTTGATGGGATCGCTCGCCTGCCATGCGTTTCTGCTGTCTGCGGCTCTCTCGATCGGCCGTATGGCGCCACCGCCGGCGCGATTCCCGCTGCCGGAGGTCCACATCACCTGGTACGGCGCGCCGATAAACGTCGTGCCGAAGATCGCGCCTTTTCCGAAGCAGCCCCAACCCAAGGCCCACGCGCGGCGCGAGCATCCGCGCCGCCAAGTGGTCACGCAGGGTTACAACCCGAACACCACGGTTGTTTTCCAGCCGCCACACGCGACGAACCTGCGGCAGCTGCTCATCGAGCCGCAAGCGCCTCCGCAATTGCCGGAATTCCTGCCTGCCATGCCCAACATCATTCGGTGGGAATCCGCCGCGCTGGCTCGCCCCGAAATCGCGATCCATCCAAACCAGCTTCGCGCGATGCGGGGAACGGAATCGGAGCAAGCGCGCCTTCGCGCGCCTCGGATCGCCTACCAGGCGCCGCAGGGACGGATGCATCTACTTTCCAGCCCGAACGCGCAAGTGGCGCCGCCATCCTTCTTCCCGTCAAAAGCAATCCACGGCGTCCGTGCGGCTTTGCCGCTCGGAGCTGCGGCGCCTGCGCCGGCGCTCACAAGATTTGCCCCCGCTGGAGGCCGTCTCGCTTTCGTTGCAGGGAAAGGCGCCACGCCCGCACCACCGTTGCCAGAAGCTCCTGGCGCCATCCATGCCACGCGAGCGGCTTCGCCCTACGTGGCCGCGCAGGCCGCGCCAGGTCTCGTAGGAGCCGTCCCTGCTGGTGGCCATCTGGCGTTCGGCGGCGGCACAGCCGTCGCGCCCGCACCGCCGTTGCCAGGCGCTCCTGGCGCCATCCATGCCACGCGAGCGGCTTCGCCCTACGTGGCCGCGCACGGCGTTCCAGCGGTTGGCGCTCGTTCGTTCGGCGCCTCGACGCTCCATCTGCCGGCGACTTCCGGCGCCGTTCCTCTCCCTCCGTTGCCGTCGGCGCCGAAGGCCGTTCGTGCGCAGTTCTCAAGTGGGTCCGGTTCAGGCGTGGCCGCGCCCAGCATTGGGCCTGCTGTGGGCCGCCTCGTGTCACTCTCGCTTTCGCCTGGAGCGGCTCCGCCGCCGCCGGGAAATGCCTATGCGCCGATGAGTATCGGTCCTCACCCGGGACGTAAAGGTCCCCCAGTTGCCCCCAACCTTGTCGGCAGCGCGGGATCCGGCAATGCTCCCGGATTCCCGGCGCCGGAAAGCTCCGCAACGGGTCCCGAGGGTCTGCTGATCTTGCACGATGCCAATCCTCCGGCTCCGCCTCCCATGCCGCAGCCTCCCGCTTCTGTCCGGTCGCAGCCCGTGCGCGTTTCTCCCGCCACGGTAGCTGCAGCCATTCCACGCCCTCCGGTTCCCGCGCCGGCGCCGGTGAATCCGGAGATTGGCCACGGTCCGAGTCCACTCTTGCCCGAACCCATCAGCGTGGCGCACAACGTACTCGTGATCGGGGTGATCATGCAGGATAGGGTGAATAGGCCGAATGGAATGTGGCAGATGCCCACATGGTCTTTGAACCTACCCAAACTATCCAATTCGCGCGGCACTTGGGTCCTCGATTTCGCGGACGCCATGCCCAACGCCCTGAGGAAACAAAGCAGCCTTATCGTTCCGATCCCGGAAGGTGGCGTCGAGCCCCAATATCCCGCGGCTTTGCGGCAGCAGGGAGTTCGAGGCAAGGTGGTTCTGCTCGCGGTGATTGGGAGAGACGGGAGGGTCGGCCAGATCCGCGTGATGCAGAGCCTGAATCCCGCGCTCGATCAAAAGGCCAAAGCCGCTTTCTCCCGTTGGAAATTCGCGCCGGCCCTCCTCAACGACGAGCCCATCGCCATGTCCGTGATTGTCACGGTCCCATTTCTCTACGCCTCCGCATCGCACTGAGCGCTCTCCCCGGCAGTGGGTTGAGTTTCCCGCAGTGGAAAGCCCAACTGTCTGTCAGGTCCGTGAGAAATTCGGGCCAGTCAAACTCAGTGCTGCGGCGCAAAAGGCAGGGTAGGGGAGGTTCGGAATGGCGCGCCCGGAGGGATTCGAGCCCCCGACCTTCTGGTTTCCGCCGTCGGCGGACTCTATCCTGCTGAGCTGCCCGTGAAATCGGCGATCAGCTTCTTGAGCTGCTCGCGTCCCTGGCCGGTTTTCAGGAATCGCTCTCGCCGCACGGCCTCAGCTCTCGTGGCGAACGATTCGCTGTGAACGAGCGCCCAGGGGCCGAGATTTCTGGTGGATTTGGTGATGCCGTGATTGTGTTGGCCGAGGTGTGGCCGACGTAGAGGCGGCCGGTTTTCTCGCCGCGCAGGACGTAAATGAAAAACATTTTTGGCGAGGATGGCGCGCCCGGAGGGATTCGAACCCCCGACCTTCTGGTTCGTAGCCAGACGCTCTATCCAACTGAGCTACGGGCGCACGCGAGTCAGTTTAACATGGCGATGGTGCGGCGGGAAATTCGAGCGGAGGGGCGCGGCCTTCTGGTTTCCGCCGCCGGCGGACTCTATCCAACTGAGCTACGGGCGCACGCGAGTGTTCCTGCGAGAGTCGCACGTGAAAACAAATCGCGTCTTTCACTTGCCCAAATCCACTCCAATTTAGTAAAGAAAGAAGTCGCCCTGCCGGAGGGGTGATGCGAAAACAGAATGCAGAGTTTCGGTCCAAGTCGGCGTGGCGCCGCTTTTGGGGTGGTGGTATGGCTGGCCGCCGCGGTGTTTGTTGCGCAGGCACACGCACACGCGGCGCGCGCGGCGCGTCCTCCTCGTAGAGATCCAAACGACCCTCCGGTGGCTTACGCTGTACGCGTGAACCGTGCGCCGCGGCTCGACGGCACGCTCGACGATCCCATCTGGCAGCGCGCCAAACCCATCACCGATTTCCTCCAGCGCGAGCCCGACCAGGGCGAGCCGCCCACCGAAAGAACCAGCGTCCGCATCCTCTACACGAAAAAGGAAATTTACTTCGGCATTTTCTGCCACGATAACGATCCGCGCGGCATCATCGCCGACCAGTTGCACCGCGACGCCGGCCTCGGCCTGGACGATTATTTCATGATCACCATCGATCCCACCCAAAGCCGCAGCAACGCCTACGCGTTCGAATTCAATCCGCTCGGCACGCGGCGCGACGGCCTGATCGTCAATGAAGGCCATGACGACGTCGGCTGGAACGGCATCTGGACCTCCTCGGCGCGCATCGGCCCCCGCGGCTGGACGGCGACGATCGGCATCCCGTTTTTCACGCTCAACCTGGATCGCTCCGGCAAAATGGATTGGGGCATCAATTTCATGCGCTTCATTCGCCGCAAAAACGAAGAGGATATGTGGGCCGCGTGGGCGCGCGAATACGGCGTGTACAAAATCAGCGAAGAGGGAACACTCAAGGGTCTCGACGGCATCGACGGCGGCCGGCTCTTGATCGTGAAACCCTATCTGCTCGGCGGCTTCCGCCAGTTGCCGCAGGCCGCGGCCGGCAGCACGCTGGGCCATCCGGGCATGAACGGCCGCTACACCGGCGGCCTCGATGTAACGATGGGCTTGCGCTCGAACGTGGTGGCCAATTTCACCGCGAACACCGATTACACGGCCTCGGGCGTGGATTCGGCGCAGTTCAGCCTGAGCCCGTACCCGCTGTTTTTCCCCGAGCGGCGCCAGTTTTTCCTCGAGAACGCCGGCGTTTTCGATTTCCCGATGAATTTCGGCAACGACCAGCTCTTCTTCAGCCGCCAGATCGGAATCGACGCGGCCACCGGCGATGAAACGCCGATCAACGGCGGCGCGAAGGTCACCGGATCGCTCGGCGGCTTCGATTTCGGAGCGATGGACGTCGAAACGCGCGGCGCCGGCCCCGACCCCTCCGCGAATTTCGGCGTCGTCCGCGTGAAACGCACGCTCTTTGGCGATTCCTACATCGGTGTGATGGGCATCGACAAGCGGTCGAGCGACCCCGCCGATCCCTACAACCAGTCGGGCGGCGTGGATACGCGGCTGATCCTCCATCGCAATATCACGCTCACCGGTTTCGCGGCCGCCACGCGCTCGCCCGGATTGAACGGCCAGAACGCCGATGCCGGTGGCGGCATTCAATACCAGAACGATTGGTTCAACATGATGGCCGATACGCGGCGCGTCGGCGTCAACTTCAATCCCGAAGTTGGCTTCGTCAGCCGCACCGACTGCTACTGTAATTTCATTGCGACGACGTTCCGCCCGCGCCCCAACCTTCCCGGCGTCCGCGAACTGGATTTCGGCGGCTCGTTCGAGCACGATTCCAGCACCGCGGGCGCGCTCGAAACGCAAGACTGGAACGGTTCGGTCCAATTGCGATTCAACAACGGCTCGGTCCTGGGCGCGAATCTGGCCAGCGCCAACGCCCAGCAGATTACCAGCGCTTTCGACATCTACAAGAACATCGCCATCCAGCCCGGCCTGTATCGCTGGATGAGCCACCAGGTTTTCTATTCCTCGCCACAGAATCTTCCCGTCACCTGGAGCGTGAGCGACGGTTTCGGCGGCTTCTATGACGGCAACCTGAATCAGGCGGGCGCCGGCGTCAGTTACCGCGCCGACGAGCATTGGTCCTTCGGCCTGAGCCAGCAGTGGAACCGCTTCCAGCTGCCGGAAGGGAATTTCTCCGTCGCGCTTGGCGGCACGTCGGTGGACTACGCCTTTTCCCGCTTTTTCAGCGTCTCCTCCTTCCTACAAATGGATACCGCCCACACGCAAGCCGCCAGCGCCAACGTCCTGCTGCGCTGGCATTATCGGCCCGACAGCGATCTCTACCTTATCTACACCGCCGGCCCGCGGTTCGCTTCGGTCCAGGGTAATTCCACCGCCATCAATCAGAACGAATTCGTCGTGAAATTCACTTATTCCTTCAATCCGTGCATGCATTGCAGCCGCGGCTCCAGCGGCCGCCACAGCCAGCTTTCCGCCCGCTCTCGTTCGGATCTTTCCTGGATGCACGAAAATTCAGACCAGCCCCCAACGCCCGCCGGCGCCCGATCGGACGGCCGAAGCAATTAGCCCGGGAGCCCGGGTGGCACAGGCATCTTGCCTGTCACGGTTGCCAGTCCGGTGGGTTCGGACGATTTTCCAGGGCAGGGAAACGCAACAAAAAAGCGGCGCAGGTGGGGTGCCCGCCTGCGCCGCCCCTTTTCTTAGACCGGGCCGCGCTCGCCGCACGGCCCGATGCTTTCCCGTTTATTTACCTGCGGCGGGGACGGTGACTGGCGCGCCGGCGAACAGCGCGGGCGCCTTCACCTTTTCCGCCATCTTGTTGTAGCTCGCCATGTCGCTCTTGACGAACTGGTTGTACGCGTCCACCCGCTGCGCGAGTTGGCTGTGCAGCTGGGCAATGCGTGCCAGCGCCTGCGGCGTCGGCGGGAGGTCGTATCCCGGCGAACCGCCGAAAACGAGCCCGCTCAGCTGGCTGTGGAAGTCGGCCAGCCAGTGCAAGTCGTCTTCCGGCGCCTGGTGCTGGACTTTCGTGTTGTAGAGGTTTGCCATCAGTTTGGCGAGCGCGCCCTGCACCTTGTGACCCTCGCTCAGCAGATCGCTGTAGCGCGGATCGCCCGGCTGACTGCCATTCGGGCTGACGTCGGCCGCGAAGGCCTTCAGCTGGCCCTGCATGGACCGGATGTTGTTGATCATCGTGTCCACGGTGCTCAGCATGTCGCGCGCTTCTAGGCCATAGGCTACGTTCGCCTGGAAGTTCGCCACGTTGACGTGGAAGTTAGGATCGCCCTCCACCGTCACCGTCTTGGTTTGCGACTGGCCGTTCGCGCTGACAGTCACCTTGTAGGTGCCCGGAGCGACTTCCGGCGCGGCCGCGCGGAAGAAGGCGTACATCCCTCCGCGGCGCTGGTGCTCGCCGGACAGCGGCACCGGACCCTGATACCGCAGGTTCCAGATGTACCGGTTGATTCCGGCCTTGCCCACGGCGTAATGCGTCGCGATGGTGTTGCCTTTCTCGTCGGCGATTGTGATCGTCACCGGGCCGCGATGAGCCATGCGCTCGGCCGGCGTCGGTTTCAGCGACGAAGACAGGTAGTAATCAACGATCGCGCCCATCGGAGCCGGCGGCGCCTGGTACAGCGCGTTGTTCTCCCCTCCCAGCGGACGCCAGAAATTCCGCAGGATGGCGTTGTTGATGTCGTAGAGATGCAACGCCGAGGATGTCACCTGTGTCGTGGTCTCCTCGACCGGCCGCATGTCGTCCAGCACCAGAATTCCTCGGCCGTGCGTCGCGACCGCCAGGTCGTGATCGGACTTGATGAATTGCAAGTCCCACACCGGCACGGTCGGGAAACTGACCGGGAATTTCTGCCACTGGTCGCCGTCGTTGGTCGAAAAGTAGAGGCCCGTCATGTCGCCGAGAACGAGCAAGCCCCGATCGTTCGGGTCTTCGCGCACCACGTCCACCGGCTCGTCCGGCAGCCCGTTGATGATTTCCTGCCACGTTTTGCCGTAGTCGTGCGTGCGGAAGACGTAGGGATGGTTGTTGTCCAGTTCGTGCCCGTCGAAGCTGACGTACGCCGTGCCGGGATCGAACGGCGAAACGCCGATCTGGTATACGCGAGCCCATTCCGGCGCTCCCGTAATGTTCGCGGTCACGTCCGTCCACGTCTTTCCGCCGTTCTCGGTGACGTGCACCATGCCGTCGTCGCTGCCCACCCAGATGACGTTCGGATTGGACGGTGCGAGCGTGATCGAAGTGATCGTGTCGTACGTTTCGGCCCCGCTGATGTCGTATTCGATCGGGCCGCCCGACGTCTTCTGTTTCGACTTGTCGTTGCGCGTCAGGTCGGAGCTGATCGGCGTCCACGTGCGCCCGCCGTTCAGCGTGCGGAACACCACGTCGCCGCCGATGTAAACTTCGTTCGCGTCGGTCGGAGAGACGGCGAACGGAGCGGTCCAGTTGAACCGGTACTTCAGGTCCGCCGGAGCTTCCTGGGATACGCCCACCATCGTCGGACGCACGAACCAGCGCGTGTGCGCCGTCTTGTCGATTCGTCCCAGCGAGCCGTTCTGCGAATCCGCATAAATAATGTTCGGATCGCTGGGCGCCGGCATGGCGTATTGGCCGTCGCCGCCGGCCACCGTGTACCAGAAGTTGCCCACGCCGCACCAGGCGTTGTTATCCTGCAACCCTTCGCATAGCGTGTGCGGGGAATCGGTGCCCACGCCCACCATGTACGCCTCTTCGATCGGCATGCCGTCGAGGAATTTCCACGTCTTGCCGCCGTTCAGCGTCAGATACGCGCCGCCGTCGTTGCCCTGAATGATCCGGTCCGGATTGTCCGGGTCGATCCAGAAGGCGTGATGGTCCACGTGCACCCGTGGATCGAGCACGAACGCCGTCTTGCCGCCGTCCTTCGATTCCATCAGCTGGAACGACAGGAAATACAGCTTTTCCTGGTCTTTCGGATCCACGAACAACCGGTTGAAATAGAACGGCCGCACGTCGAGCTGGTAGTTGTTGCTCACGAACTTCCACGTCTTGCCCATGTTCAACGATTGCCACAGAAGTCCGTGCTTCGATTCGATCAGCGCGTAAACGTGATCGGGGTTGGTCGGCGCGATTGCCAGCGCGATTCGCCCGAGCGGCCCTTTCGGCAGTCCTTCGGTCAGTTTCTGCCAAGTTTCGCCGCCGTCGATCGAGCGGAAAACGCCGCCGCTCATGCCGCCGTCGTCGAGCATCCACGGGTAGCGACGGAATTGCCACATACCCGCGAACAGCACTTTTGGATTATTCGGCGCCATCACCAGGTCCGAAACGCCGGTCGAGTCGTTGACGAACAACACTTTGTTCCACGTCTTGCCGCCGTCGGTCGTCTTGAAAACGCCGCGTTCCGCATTCGGGCCCCATGCGTGGCCCAGCACTCCCACGAACACCGTGTTCGGGTCCCGCGGGTCCACGAGGACGCTCGAAATCTGCCCGGCGTCTTTCAGCCCCATGAATTTCCACGTATTGCCGCCGTCAGGCGAATAGTAAAGGCCGCAACCCGTGATCAGGTCGTTGCGCGGATTCGCCTCGCCCGTTCCCACCCACACCTGGCTGGGATCAGAAGGTGCCAGCGCAATCGCTCCGATCGAGGAGCAGCCCTCATGCTGAAAAATGGCTTTCCAACTTTCGCCCCCGTCGGTCGTCTTCCAGACGCCGCCGCCCGCCGCGCCAACGTAGTAGACGTTCGGATTGCCAGGAATACCGGCCACGGCCGCCACGCGACCGCCAGCCTGGGCTGGACCGAGGTCCCGGAAGTGCAGTCGGCTGTAGATGCTCTTTTCCTTCCCGTTTGTCCCCTGCTGCGCCCGGCCGTTGGAAACCAGCGCCAACGAACAGACGGCAAGGATGGCAAACGCGCTGTACCATCGTTTCATTTGCCTACCCCTTTCCTTGCGCGATGAAGTGATATTGAGAAGGCCCAAGTACCTGAGACACCGCGGAAACCATGTCGGTAACACAAAGGTTATTTTTCTTCCGGCCGTTCCCGCTCAGATACCATTCGCGCGGCCGCCCCGCCGTGCGACTTGCCCGCTGCCGGACCGGAAACCGCGGCTCTGACCATCCTTTTGCCGCGTTGCCGCCGGTTTCTGAGTGCGGTAAGAAGCCACCCGAAACCTACCACACACACCCGGGCCGGGCAATCCCCGCTCCACGCCGTTGCTCAGTAGAAATCGGTGGGATCGATGGGTTTCGATGTGAGGCCGAGCTGAAGGATTTCAATGGATCGTTTCCGATCGAAAATCAGCCCTGGAAACATGCGCTTCATGCCGACGCGAATAAATCCCAGTGCGATACCGGCAACGAGCGTAATCAACAAAATGCTCATCGTCCCGAGCACCGCTCCTACCACGTAATCGGCCATCGTCAGGTCGGAGGCCTTGAATCCCGGCTCATTCCAGGTAACGATCGTGTGGTATTGGATTTGGTCGAGCAGTTTTGCCGCTGCGGCCGGGTCCGGCGCGCCCGCGACGAATCCCGCCAGCGACCCCATCGTCCGCTCGTAGACCACCGGTTTTTCCGTCGCCGGCTCGCCCGGTTTCGGGTTGATGGCGAACCACCGCGCCATTTCCTCTACGTGCGCGGCGGCCAATTGCGGCGTCGGATAGGAAGCCAGCAGCAGCGTGACCTTCCGCCCGTCCACAACGTACCGCGCCGTTTCCGCTTCCACTTCGTCGTCGAATCC
>JAKAOH010000217.1 GCA_021812285.1 Acidobacteriota bacterium
TGATGATGCGGCGATTTTCGGCGCTCGCGTCGAATTGGCGTTCCGCGGAAACGGCGCAGGCGTATCTCGAGCGAAACGGCGTTCCCGTCATCTGGGACGTGGATACGCGCGCGCTGGTTCGCCACATCCGCTGCGTTGGCGCGCTGCGCGGCGTCCTGGCCACGGACGGAACTCCGGCGGAACAGTTGATTGCGGAGGCGCGCGGCTTGCCGACGATGGCGGGGCTGGATTTGGCGAGCCGCGTGACCGTTGCCAAACCGTACGCGTGGGGCGACGGCTCGATTCCGCTGGCGCGCGGCGAGGAAACCGCCGAATCTGCCGCGCGCGAGCGGCGGCTGCGCGTGGTGGCTTACGATTTCGGCATCAAGCGCAACATCCTGCGGCTACTGGTGGATTTCGGCTGCGACGTCACCGTGGTTCCCGCGGTAACTTCGTCCGAAGGCGCGCTCGCGCTGAAACCCGACGGCGTGTTTCTCTCGAACGGGCCGGGCGATCCCGAGCCGGTCGGCTACGCGGTGGAAACGATTCGGAAACTGGCAGGGCGCGTGCCGATTTTCGGCATCTGCCTGGGGCACCAGTTGTGCGGGCTCGCGCTGGGCGGCCGCACGTTCAAGCTGAAATTCGGCCATCACGGCTCGAATCATCCGGTGAAGGATTTGCAGACGGGGAAAGTGGAAATCACCGCGCAGAATCACGGGTTTGCCGTGGATCCCGACGCGCTGCCGTCGGGCGACGTCGAGGTGACGCACGTGAACCTGAACGACGGCACGAACGAAGGCATTCGCCACCGTTCCTTGCCGCTCTTCAGCGTGCAGTACCACCCCGAAGCGTCCCCAGGCCCGCACGACGCGCGATATCTCTTCGGCCGTTTCGTCGAAATGATGCGCGAGGCCCGCCCGCAATGATCGCGGATGGGGCAAGAAAACAGAGAGGCGACTGAGAGCCAAGTAGATGCCGAAACGCGATGATGTTCGAAAAATCCTGATTATCGGCTCCGGGCCGATCGTGATCGGGCAGGCTTGCGAATTCGATTATTCGGGAACGCAGGCGTGCAAGGCGCTCCGCGGGGAAGGCTACACCGTGGTGCTGGTGAATTCGAATCCGGCCACGATCATGACCGATCCCGAAATAGCCGACCGCACCTACATCGAGCCGCTCACCGCGCCCAGCCTGGAAAAAATCATCGCCGCCGAGCGTCCCGACGCCGTTTTGCCGACCGTCGGCGGCCAAACCGGCCTCAACGTCGCGGTCGAACTCGCCGAGCGCGGGATCCTCGACAAATACGGAGTGAAACTGATCGGCGCGTCGCTTCGCGCGATCAAAGTGGCCGAAGACCGCCTGTGGTTCAAGCACGCGTGCCGGCGAATCGGCCTCGAGGTGCCGGCGTCGGTGCTGGTGAACAACGTGCGCGACGCCCTGCCCGTCGCCGAGCAGCTCGGCTATCCGATCGTGATCCGGCCTTCTTTCACTTTGGGCGGCACGGGCGGCTCGATCGCCTACAACCGCGAGGAATTCGCCGAGGCGATTTCGCGCGCCCTCGATTCGAGCCCGGTTCACGAGGCCCTGGTCGAGGAATCCGTGCTCGGATGGAAGGAATACGAACTGGAAGTGATGCGCGACGCCCGCGACAATTTCGTCGTCATTTGCTCGATCGAAAATTTCGATCCAATGGGCGTCCACACGGGCGATTCCATCACCGTCGCACCGGCCCAGACGCTCACCGACAAGGAATATCAGCGCATGCGCGATGCCGCGGCTGCGATTATCCGCGAAGTCGGCGTCGAAACCGGCGGCTCGAACATTCAGTTCGCCGTGGATCCCGAGACCGGGCGCATGGTGGTGATCGAGATGAATCCGCGCGTTTCGCGCAGCTCGGCGCTGGCGAGCAAGGCGACCGGCTTCCCGATCGCCAAAATCGCGGCCAAACTCGCGGTCGGCCTGCTGCTCGACGAAATTCCGAACGACATCACGCGAAAGACGCCGTCGTGTTTCGAGCCGACGATCGATTACGTCGTCGTGAAAATCCCGAAATGGCAGTTCGAGAAATTCCCCGGCGCCGAACCGACGCTCGGCACGCAGATGAAATCCGTGGGCGAAGCGATGGCCATCGGTCGGACGTTCAAGGAGGCGCTGGGCAAGGGAATTCGCTCGCTCGAAGCGGGCCGCTGGCGCGAGCCGGCCGATGCGACCGACGCCAAGCTGCGCGAGCGTCTGCTGGTGCCGAATCCCGAGCGCATTCACTGGATTTGGAAGGCGTTGCGCGGCGGCATGGGTGCCGAGGAAGTCTGCTCGATCACGAAAATCGATCCCTGGTTCCTGGGGCAAATGGTGGAAGTGGTTTCGCTTGAGAAGGAACTGGCGGCCGCAGGCATGGACTGCGCGACACGCGCGCAGTGGATCGAGGCGAAACGCTCGGGAATTTCGGACGAATGGCTCGCGGCGCTGTGGAATGTGGACGGCGAGCGCGTGACGGAGCGCCGCGCCGAACTTGGCCTGCGCCCCGTCTTCAAGCGCGTGGATACCTGTTCCGCGGAATTCGAGTCCTACACGCCCTACCTTTATTCAACGTACGAGGATGAGGACGAAGCCGATTCGATCGAGCGTCCAAAAATCGTGATTCTCGGCAGCGGTCCCAACCGCATCGGGCAGGGAATCGAGTTTGATTCTTGCTGTTGCCATGCGGCGTTTGCGCTCAGGGAAGAGGGCTACGAAACGGTGATGGTGAATTGCAATCCGGAAACCGTTTCCACCGATTACGACACGAGCGACCGGCTCTACTTCGAGCCGCTCACGCTCGAAGACGTGATGGAAGTGATCCGGCGCGAACGGCCGACGGGTGTGATTGTGCAATTCGGCGGGCAGACGCCGCTGAATCTAGCGCTTTCGCTCAAGGCGCGCGGCGCGCCGATCATCGGTACCGCTCCCGAATCCATCGATCTCGCCGAGGACCGCGAGCGCTTCAGCCACCTGCTCGACAGTCTGGGCATTCTGCAGCCGCGCCACGGCATCGCGCACGAGCCGGAAGAAGCGGCTCGCGTGGCGGCGGAGATCGGATTGCCGGTGCTCGTGCGGCCGAGCTACGTTCTGGGCGGGCGCGCGATGGTGATCGCCTACGATCTGGAAACGGTACGCAACTACGTGGCGCGCGCGGCGGAAATGGTGCCGCCCAAACCGGTGCTCATCGATAAATTCCTCGAACGCGCGACGGAAGTGGACGTGGACGCGCTGGCCGACGGCTCGGACGTCGTCATCGGCGGCATCATGGAGCACATCGAGGAAGCCGGCATCCATTCGGGAGATTCCTCTTGCGTCATGCCGCCCGTGACGCTGAAGCAGGAGGTTCTCAACCGCATCCGCGAATGCACAGCGCAACTCGCGCGGGCGCTGGGCGTCGTCGGCCTGATGAACGTGCAATACGCGATTCAACGCGACGTCGTTTACGTCCTCGAAGTGAATCCGCGCGCTTCCCGCACCGTACCCTACGTCAGCAAGGCGACCGGCGTGCCGCTGGCGAAGGTGGCGGCGCGGCTGATGGCCGGTCGAAAGCTTGCCGAAATCGATCTGCCGCTCACGCGGCCCAACGGCGTGCCGGAATTGCCGGTGCACGATTACTCGGCGGTGAAATCGCCGGTTTTCCCCTTCAGCAAATTCCGTGGCGTGGACGTCATTCTGGGGCCGGAAATGCGTTCCACGGGTGAAGTGATGGGCATCGCGCGCACATTTCCGCAGGCCTTTGCGAAAGCGCAGGCAGGCGCCGGCGCGGCCCTGCCGAACGAAGGCACCGTGTTCCTTAGCGTGAACGACCGCGACAAACAGGGCATCGTGCCGATCGGCCGGGCGCTCGAAGCCGCAGGATTCCACTTGGTGGCGACGCGCGGCACCGCGGGAGCTTTGCGCGCCGGCGGTGTGGAAGTGGAAACCATTTTCAAGGTAAACGAAGGCCGGCCAAACATCATCGACTGGATCAAGACGGGCAAGGTGCAGCTGGTGATCAATACGCCGCTCGGCCGGGAATCCTTCTACGACGAGATTTCCATCCGCCGCGCCGCCATTCGTTACAACCTGCCGTGCATCACCACGCTCGCCGCGGCGCACGCCGCCGCGCTGGCGATTCGCGAACAGCAGACGCACGCGATCGAGGTGGCCGCGCTGCAGGATTTGCACCGTGGCGAACACGTCCGCGCGGCCCGCGCGCCAGAACGCTCGCCGGAATCTTCCGAACGCAGGAGCAACGCCGATGGCTGAGACGCCGAATCTGCACGGAGTCTTCGCGCCGATCACGACGCCGTTCGACTCCGAAGGCCGACTGTCGATCGCGCATCTGCGCGAAAACCTCACTCGCTACAACCGCACGCCGCTCGATGGATACGTGGTTGCCGGCTCGACCGGCGAAGCGATACTGCTGACCTGGACGGAAACCGAGGCACTCTGGGCCGCGACGGCCGAAGCGGCCGATCCGCGAAAGCTGCTGATCGCGGGCACGGCCGCGGAATCCACCGCTGAAACCATCGCCCGCACCGAGCGCGCGGCGCAGCTTGGATACCAAGTGGCCCTGGTGCGTACGCCGCACTATTACAAGCCGCAAATGACCGTGGATGCGCTGGAACATTTTTTCCGGCGCGTGGCAGACGCCTCGCCGATTCCGATTCTGATCTATTCGATCCCGCAATATACCGGCATCGCCGTGGAAGCGGACCTCGTCGCGCGGCTTTCTAGCCATCCGAACATCGCGGGCATCAAAGACAGTTCCGGGTCGGTGGAACGTGTGGCGGAAATGAAGATCGCTGCCGCGGGCAATTTCCGCATCCTGGTGGGCTCGGCGAGCTCGCTCGTCTGGTCGGTGCTCGTGGGCGCGTCCGGCGGCATTCTGGCTCTGGCGGACGTTCTGCCGGAAGCGTGCGCGGAACTTTATGGCCTGGCCGCCGCGGGCAAGGCGGCCGAAGGCGGCGCGCTGCAGGAGAAGCTGTTGCCTTCGTCCAAAACGGTGGTTTCGAAATACGGCGTGGCGGGAAGATCGG
>JAKAOH010000218.1 GCA_021812285.1 Acidobacteriota bacterium
TTGGCCGGTTTTCAATTCGGCGAAGGCCTGGCGCAACTGCTCCTGCGTATTCATTACGATCGGGCCGTACCAGGCGACCGGCTCCTCGATCGGTTTTCCCGAAATCAGCAGGAAACGCATGCCTTCATCCCCGGTTTGCACCGCGATTTCATCGCCGCGATCGAACAGCACGAGCGAGTGATTGCGGGCGTCGTAAACGGGCGCCGCGTTCGGGTCCACCACTTGATCGGTCAAAACCGGTTGCGGACTTGAAGCATCGCGAAACGCGCCCGAGCCGGCAAAGACGTAGGCGAACGCGTTGCGATCGATTTCGATTTTCAGACGCCGTCGCGTGCGCGGCGGAACGGAAACGTCCAGATAATTCGGATCCGCCGCCACACCCTCCACCGGTCCTTTTTTTCCCCAGAATTCGCCGCAAATGACGCGGACGCGAGTCCCGTCGTCGTCGGTGACTTCGGAAATCGCGCTCGACGGAATGTCCTGATAACGCGGATCGGTCATCTTGAGCGTTGCCGGAAGATTGGCCCAGAGCTGAAAACCGTGCATTCGCCCCTGGGGATCGCCCTTCGGCATTTCCTGATGCAAAATGCCGCTGCCGGCTGTCATCCACTGCACGTCGCCGGCCGTCATTTTGCCTTTGTTTCCGAGGCTATCGCCATGTTCCACCGAGCCGGCGAGCACGTAGGTGATGGTTTCGATTCCGCGATGCGGATGCCACGGAAAACCGGCCAGATAATCCTCCGGATTGTCGTTGCGGAAATCATCCAGCAGGAGAAAAGGATCGAAATCCTTCGTGTGGCCGAAGCCGAACGCGCGTTCGAGCTTGACGCCCGCGCCTTCAATCGTCGTTTTGGTTTGAATCGTTTTCCTTACCGGTCGGAGCGACATTGCGTTTCCCCCTTTGCGCCGACGGCGCCGCTAGCTGCAACCGACACCTGAGAACAATTCAGGACTTCAAGAACTGCACGTCAAGATGAATGGCCACTTCCTCACCCACCAGAATACCCCCGGTTTCAAGCGCCGCATTCCAATTCAGTCCGAAATCCTTGCGGTTGATTTTGGCCGTCGCCGAAAGGCCGATGCGCTCCTTGCCCCAGGGATCGCGCGCCGGATCGGATGGGCCCTCCACGCTGAAAACGACCTGGCGGGTCACGCCGTGCATCGTCAAATCGCCGGTGACGGCGAGCGAGCCGTCGTCGCGGCGCGCGACGCCGCGGGAAGCGAACGACAAGACCGGGAATTTCTCGACGTCAAAGAAATCGGCGCTCCGCAGATGCGCATCCCGCTGCGGCTCGCCGGTTGCGATCGAGGCGGCGTCGAGTTCCGCTTCGACTCGGGAGCGGGTGACATCCTCGGCGTCGAGCTCGAGCGTGGCGCGGACGCCCCCGAACCGGCCCTTCACGTTCGAAATCATCATGTGCTTCACCTTGAATTCCGCGGCGGAATGGGCCGGATCGGCGGTCCAGGTGGTAGTTTGCGGCAAAACCGATGCGCTCATGTTCTTTCTCCTTTGTAGCTGGCTTCTGTTGCCAACGACCTTTAGATGCGTGATAACGATATTCGTTGCAACACTTGTTAAGGCTAAAAAAAATCAGGTGATTTCCCGGCGCGCTTCCCGCAGCAACTGCATGAGCTTCCGCAACTTGCGCGCGCCCAAATGGGCGAGCTGCCGCCGATGCGCCTGCCGGACCGGCGCATCCAGACGCGCCAGCAGAGTGAGCCCGGCCGGCGCGATCCGCGTGACAACGGTTCGCCGGTCTTTCGCTTCCCTGCTCCGGGAGATCAGATGGCGCTTTTCGAGACGGTCGAGCAGGCGAGTGATATCCGGGTCGCGAGTAATCATCCGGTCGCCGATTTCGCCGCAGGAGAGCCCCTCGGGCGCTCCGCGCAGGATACGCAGCACGTTGTACTGCGTCGACGAGAGGCCCTCCGCCCTGAGGACGCCGGCGACTCCGCGCCCGAGCCGGTCGGCGGTGCGGAGCAGATCGAGAAAAGCGGCTTCCTCCGGGCCGCCCATCCCGTGGCTGGCCGTGGCTGGATGCCGTGGTCCTTTCATGCAGCGAATATTATGCGTTATAACGATAAATGTCAAGACGAGGATTCAGCCGGCGACGCCGGCGTCACGGCAGTTGGACGCTGAAATGGTTATTGCAAACGGCCGTGGAATTGTCGGTGACGGTTTTTGCGTGGCCGCCGGAACGCACCGTGAATTTCAGCCCGGAATCGGCGGGGAGGCCGGTGAACCGCGCTTCACCCTCCGTGTTGGTCGCGATCTGAACTTCCGTTTTTTGCAGACGAAGAAATCCGTGGCGAACGGCCAGGCTGAGCTGCGCATTGGCCACCGGCTTTCCCTCGGCATCGGCAACGGAGAATCCGGCCGAACACTTGCCCATCCGGGCGTCAACCATGGGCAGGGCAACGCTCGCCGGCGCGGACGGCTCGGCCGCTTTCACTGCGGCAGGGGTGGTCGCGGCAGCGGGTGTTGCCGCCGACGGCGCCGGAGAACCGGAAGCGGGAGAATTTTCCGGCGACTCCGCGGTAGAATTCGCCGCCGTTTCGGTTTTCGTCCTGGGCGGAGCGCGTCGCGCGATTTTCCGCGTCTCACTTCTGGCGGGCAGCACGCGGGCCTTAGTGGCCTTCGTGGTCGGCGGCTCGGCGGGAACGGGCTGCGCTGCTGCCGGCGCGGAAGCTGCATTGGCGTTTGCCGGAACTGTGTTCGAGGCCGTTGCGGCCGCGGGATTTGCGTTGGTCGTCGTCTTTGGCGGCGTGGCTGGAGTCTTGTTCCCGGACCGCAGGAAATGCGGGAGCAGCAACATTCCGGCGACGGCCAGAATCGCCACGGCTTCGAGCGCGATCAGTCCCCAGCGCGGTTTGCGCCGCGGAGCGGGTTGCGGTTCGGGAGCCGGAGCGGCGGTTATCTGCCCGCCCGGCGCCGAGGACGCCGGCGCGCGCGATGCCGCCGATGCCCTGACGGTCGCGCGCGAGGTTGAACCCGACCCTCCCACGCCGACCACCTGCGCCAAATCGTCGTCAAACGGGCTCACCGTGCTGACCGATGCCGAGCGCGCCAGGTCCGTGTCGCGTTTGAGGCGCTGCAATTCCGCGCGGATTTCCGCGGCCGTCTGGTAGCGAAGTTTGCGGTCCTTTTCGAGCGCCCGGCTGATGATTCGCTCGATTTCGGGCGAAAGATCGGGATTCAGCCGCAGCGGCGCGACGGGCGCGCGGTGAAGAATGGAATCGAACACAGCGGTAGAAGTGTCGCCGCGAAACGGCACGTAGCCGGTCGCCATCTCGTAGAGCACCACACCAAAGGAAAACAGGTCCGTCCGCGCGTCGAGTTCCTTGCCGAGCGCCTGCTCGGGCGACATATAGGCCACGGTGCCAAGCGCGGTGCCGGGACTGGTGAGCGCGGTGACCTGGAGCCCGGCGGTGAGTTCGGTATCCGCGGTCGAAGTTTCCTTTGCCGTGCCGCCGGCAGGCGTCAATTTCGCCAGGCCGAAATCGAGGATTTTCGCGTGGCCGCGACGAGTGACGAAAATATTGGCGGGCTTGATGTCGCGATGAACGATGCCCTGCGTGTGCGCCGCGTCGAGAGCGTCGCTGACTTCGGTGGAAATCTCCAGCATGTCGTCCATGTCCATCGGCTTGCCGGCGATTTTCTGCTTCAGCGTTTCGCCTTCCAGAAATTCCATGGCGATGAACGCGCGGCCTTTTTCCTCGCCGATGTCGTAGATGGTGCAGATGCCCGGATGGTTGAGCGCGGAAGCGGCCTGCGCTTCGCGGCGAAAGCGCTCAAGCATCACCGGATCCTTGGTCATCTCCTCGGGCAGGAATTTCAGCGCCACGAAGCGGTTCAGGCGCGTGTCTTCGGCCTTGTAAACCACGCCCATGCCGCCGCTGCCGAGTTTTTCGATGATGCGGTAATGAGAGATGGTTTCGTCGTTCATCGGTTGATCCTGGTCTGGCGCCAAGGCGTTCTCCCCCCGTTTACCGCGGCTCGTGCGAAATATCTTCGGATGATACAACAGCGGGAACAGCGGGTTCCAGCGCGCCCAGAGGCGCTTAACGGAGGGTGACGATCGTCGCGCCCCAGCCTCCGGCTTCCATCGGCGCGTCGCTGTAGGAAACGACGAAAGCAGTCCGCGCAAGCACCGCGCGCACCATCCGCCGCTGCACGTCGATGCCGCGCCCGTGGATGATGCGCAGCGCTTTCAGGCCCATCCGATGCGCTTCCTCGAGGTACGCTTCCACCACCGCTTCGGCGTCGCGCGGCGGCACCGAATGCAAATCGAAAACATCGGTGATGGGAATCCGAATCGGCTCGTCGTCCAAGGGCATGGGGGTTACGCGTTCATCGTAGCACGCGCGATGCAGTGCGGCATCTGGCTGCCCCATCTGGAAGCCTGGCAGAATCCGGTTGACCACGCGCGGGCCGCGGCGTAATCTCCCCAATCATTCGGGCATCCTCCCTTACGCGCCAAGGAGGCCGACCGTGGTTCCACTCACAGCGCTCTGGCTCCCGATTCTGCTATCGGCCGTGATCGTTTTCGCGGCTAGTTCAATCCTGCACATGGTCTTGCCCTACCACCGCACCGATTACCAGCCGCTCCCGCACGAACAGAAAATCCTTCGCGCGATTCGCGAGGCCGAAGTGAAACGCGGACTCTACATGTTTCCCTTCTGCACCGATAGGGAAAGAAAATCCCCCGAAATCGGCGAAAAATTCCGCCAGGGGCCGGTCGGAATGATGGCCGTCTTTCCGAGCGGTCCGCCGGCGATGAGGAAATATCTGACGGAATGGTTTGTCTATTGCCTCATCATCAGTTATTTCACCGCGTACCTCACCGGCCGCACGCTCGAAGCGGGCGCGATGTACCTGGCGGTGTTTCGCGTGGCTGGCACGGCAGCGTTCATGGCCTATGGAGTGGGCGTGCTGAGCAACAGCATCTG
>JAKAOH010000219.1 GCA_021812285.1 Acidobacteriota bacterium
TTTTCTTCTGCTTCAAAAAGCCGTTGGCTTGCGCGAGGAGCTTTTCGACGGCGGCGCGCTGGGCCGGCGTTTCGACGAATGTTTTGTGCGAGGCGCGCAGAGGGACGGCTGAAAAAACGAGCAGGGCGAAACACAATGCGAATCGCCGCATCGCGCTACCCTCCTATGGGCGGCCCCATTCGGGCCGCGCCGCGTTTAACGGCCGGCGCCGACGGCGACGTTGACCGGCGTGAGCCAGCCGCGCGTATCGGGCCGCTCGCCGTGGGTGATAGCGAAAAATTCCGTTTGCAGCTTTTCGGTGATCGGGCCGCGATGGCCGGCGCCGACTTTCACCTTGTCCACCGAACGAATCGGCGTGACTTCCGCGGCGGTGCCGCAGAAGAAAACTTCGTCGGCGACGTAGAGCATTTCGCGCGGGATGGACTGCTCGACGACGGGAATCGAAAATTCCTGGCAGAACGTGATCATCGTCGAGCGGGTGATGCCGGGCAAAACGGAATTCGCGAGCGGAGCGGTCCAGGCGCGGCCGTCGTAGATGACGAAAAGGTTCTCGCCGGAACCTTCCGCGACGTTGCCATTGACGTCGAGCGCGATGCCCTCGGCGTAACCGTTGGCCATCGCTTCCATGCGAATGAGCTGGGAATTCATGTAATTCGCCGCGGCTTTCGACATCTGCGGCAGCGTATCGGGCGCGGGACGCCGCCAAGAACTGATGCAGACGTCCACGCCTTCGCGGAGCGCTTCCTCGCCGAGGTAACGGCCCCAATCCCAGCAGGCCATGTAGGCTTCGATCGGGCTGCCGTAGGGATTGACGCCCATTTCGCCGTAACCGCGCAGAACCATCGGGCGCAGGTAGCAGGCTTCCATGTGATTCTCGCGGACGAGATCGAGCGCGGCTTGCGAGAGCTCGTCGAGGCTGAAGGGAACTTCCATGCGGTAGATATGGGCCGAGCGGATGAGGCGCTGCATGTGCTCGCGGAGCCGGAAAATCGCCGGCCCTTGCGAGGTCTTGTAGCAGCGGATGCCTTCGAAGACGGCCGAGCCGTAACTGACCACGTGGGAGAGGACGTGGATGCGGGCGTCGTCCCAGGCGACCATCCTGCCGTTATGCCAGATCTTTTCGGTTTTCTTTACCGCCATGGCGTGGCTCCGATGGGAGATTTTCTACCGGTACGTGTAAAGGATGAAAGAAAAAATGGTGCGGGAAAAGCGCCAAATTGGAAGGTGAGGATGGCATTTCCGGAGTGCACGCTCGATCGTCCCCCGGACTGCGAGAATTGTGCAACAAAGTGCGAAGAAATTATAGCACAGGGTTCGCGCGGGGCTTGAGCAAGAGAGCGCAGGCGGGCGCCGTGGAGCGGCGAGGACAGCCAGGTGTGGCTGTGCTACGGGTTGCGGCTATTTGCCGGGGCTGGTGAAGGAGAGGCCGTGGGGCGCGATGGTGTGGAAGATTTGCTGCATTTCGGTGACGCCGCGATTCGTGCGGCTTTCCCAGGCGCCAAGGAGTAAAAACGGAATCACGGCGACGATGACCCAGGCTTTGGCACGGGGAGAAACTTTTTGTTCGGGTTCCCAGCGAAACAGGCGGCGGGAAACCTCGAATGCGACGACGACCGAAGCGGTGAGAGCCAGGAGATCGGCTGAAACGGCGACGAGATTCGCGTGGAGGACCAAAGCGCGTTCGAGGCCGGCGACCAGATACGTGGCCGGCAAATAAAACGCGATGTGCTGGATCCATTCGGGGAAAACGGGCAGCGGAATCGTGGCGCCGGAAAGGAAAAAGAAGACGGACCAGAGCAGGTTGTTGATGACCTGCGTTTCCTGCATGGAATTCGTGACGCTGGCGACGATCAGGCCAAGCGCGGAAAAAGCGGCCGAGCCGATCGTCAACAGAACGATCACGCTCCAGATATTGCCCCAGTTTTTCATGCCAAACAGCCAGCGCGCGGCTACGACCTCGACCAGAATCGTCGGCAAGGTGAGCATGTAGTTGGAAAAAATGCTGGAAGCGAGCAGCGGGCCGGGACCGATGGGCGTGAGGCGGAAGCGGCGCAAGACCCCCTGCTCACGGAACGAGACGAGCTGAATGCTGAGTCCCCAGAAACTGCCCATCACCGAAAGCGCGAGGACGAGGCCAAGAAGATAGGTGATCGCGTCGGGTCCGCCGCGGCCGAAAACGAGGAAGAAGCCGAAAAGAAAACCGATCGGCATGACGACGCTGAAAAAGACGAAAGCGCGATTGCGCAGCGCGAGCCGCATCCGAACGCCGGTGAGCGCCATGGTCGCCGACATCGCGATTACTCCCTCAGCCTGCGGCCGGTCAACTCGATGAAGACGTCTTCGAGCGACGGCGTGGCGATTTCGAGCCCTTGCAATTCGTTTCCTTCGGCTTCGAGGTGCTTGACCAGCGCGACGATGGTGGAAGGCACGCTGGTGGAATGCAGGACGTAGGTGCCGTCGAATTGGTGAATGTCGGCGACGGCGTCGAGATTGCGAAGCGTCCCGTCGGCTTCGGGCTGGCCCAGGCGGACTTCGATGCGCGTGGTGCCTTCGGAGCGGTTCTTGAGTTCCTTGGGCGTGCCGTGCGCGATCACCTGGCCGTGATCCACGATGGCGACGCGGTCGCAGAGCCGTTCGGCTTCCTCGATGTAATGCGTGGTGATGAGGATGGTCTTTTTCTCTTGCCGCAGCTCCTCGATGATCGCATAGATTTCGCGGCGCACCTGCGGATCGAGGCCGGCGGTCGGCTCGTCGAGGAAGAGCACGCGGGGATCGTTGACCAGGGCCATGGCGAGAGCGAGACGCTGCTTCTGGCCGCCGCTTAGCTGGTGATAAAAGGCGCGGCGCTTTTCGCCAAGTTGGAAACGATCGAGCAGAGCGTCGGTATCGGCGCGGCGATCATAAAAACCTGCGAAGAGGCGAATGGCTTCTTCGACGCGGATTTTGTCGGGAAGGGAAGTCTGCTGGAGGACGGCGCCGATCTGCTGTTTGAGGCGATTGCTATCCCGCTCGGGATCGAGACCGCAGACCTTAACCGTGCCGCCGTCGGCGTGGCGTAAACCTTCGAGGATTTCCACGGTGGAAGTCTTGCCGGCGCCGTTCGGGCCGAGCAGACCGAAGACTTCGCCTTCGCCGACCTCGAAACTGACGCCACGAACCGCCTGCACGGAGCCGTAGTGTTTTTGGAGATTTGTAACTTGTATGACGACTTCGCTCACGATTGCTCCGAACCGCCTGGTATACAAAAGCGCCGGGGACGTTTTCGCGGCCGGAACAATTCTTCGGCTGCCGCGGTTACCACCTTTGAAATCCTTGGCCGTGTGTCGCTCCCCGGATTCGATCCGGGACGCGTGGGGAATTGTGCGCAGGGCTTTCCCGACTCCGGCTGTTACAAATGACTTTTTATGATAGCCGCATCGCCCGCAATCGGCCACCGGAAATCCGGAAAGCGCGGAGAGGAATCGCGCGGAAGCGGGGTGTCGGGGCGAAGCAAACAGTGAATCCGGCTCATCTAAGTGGGTAAGGGGAACGGGTGAGGGCGATGCGAAGTGGGCGAAGCATTCGAGAACGAGGACGGGCGGCTCGGAAGGAGACACGGGCGGGGCGGGCAATGTGTCCTGAGAGTTACAGCGCCAGAACACGCGGTAACTGTTTCGCGGCATTCTCGCGCGGCGGCGCGGTCTTTTTCTTGACCCCTGTAGTGGAAGGTGCGTACACTACCGCTCGCCCATGGGGTGGGGATATGGCGTTTCTTCGTCGCAAAGGCAATTCCTACTATCTGGTGCACAACCTGCGCCGCGGCGGGAAGGTGAAACAGCTGCATCTGGCCTGTTTGGGCGAACGGCCACGGCTTACCGACGACGTCATTCGCAAAGTACGGCGAAACCATCCCATGCTGGAGGTCAACTGGAGGGAACTGCGGAAGCGGCTGGACAACCACGTTGAACTTTTGGTCACCGATACGAATTACCTGAACCGCCTGGCGGCGAACGTGCGAAAGCTGAACCTGGAACTGGCCGATGTGGCTCCGCGCTGGCTGGCGTTTGGAGCGAGCCAGGAAACGGCCACCGAATTCGTCGCCCTGCTCAAACTGTTGCGCTCGACGCTCGACATCAAGCTCCATGAATGGCACCAGGCTCCGCTCTTGCCCGGTATGAGGAAGGCCTTCCGTTAAGGAGGTCGTCGTGGCAACGATGGTGGAACGACTGGATCCTACCCGGCGCAGCACCGAAGCGGCGGAATTCGCCGCGGCGCTGGGGCGCGCGATTGTCGGCCAGGAGGAGGGCGTACGCGCGGTGGTGGACCTCTATCAGGTCTTCCGCGCGGGACTGAACGTTCCTTCGCGGCCGGTGGGGAATCTGCTGCTGCTCGGGCCGACCGGCTCGGGCAAGACGCGCATCGTGGAAGCGACGGCGGAGATTCTGTTTGGCGATCCGCGCGCGGTGCTGAAGGTGGATTGCGCGGAGTTTCAGCATTCGCACGAAATCGCGAAACTGATCGGCTCGCCACCTGGGTATCTGGGGCACCGGGAAACGCATCCGCTGATCACGCAGGAGAGCCTGGCGCAGTGGCATCGGGAAAACCTGAAGCTTTCGCTGCTGCTCTTCGACGAAATCGAGAAGGCGTCTGATTCGCTGTGGCAATTGCTGCTGGGAATCTTGGACAAGGCGACGCTGACGCTGGGTGACAACCGGCGCGTGGACCTTTCGCAGACGCTGATTTTCATGACGTCGAACCTGGGCGGCCTGGAAATCACAGAGCTCGTGACGGGCGGCCTGGGATTCGTGCAGCCGGACAACCTGCCGGCCGAGCAACTGGACGGCAAAGTGGAAAAGACGGCGAAGGAAGCGGCGCGGCGGAAATTTTCGCCGGAATTCCTGAACCGGATCGACAAAATGGTGGTGTTCCATTCGCTGCAACCGG
>JAKAOH010000039.1 GCA_021812285.1 Acidobacteriota bacterium
TGTACGCGATGAATACCACTGTTTACAAATCGACCGATGGCGGAGCCAAGTTCTTTGCCTTTCGGGGCGCTCCGGGCGGGGATGATTATCACCAACTGTGGATCAACCCGAACGACCCCAGCCATATGGTTCTGGCGAGCGACCAAGGCACAATCGTGACCGTCAATGGCGGCAAGAACTGGAGCTCATGGAACAACCAGCCGACGGCGCAACTGTACGACGTGACCACCGACAACCGCACGCCGTACTGGATCTACGGCGCCCAGCAGGACAGTAATGACAATGGCGGCTCGGCGGCGAGCTCGGGGCCGAACGGCACCCGCGCCACCTACGGGACCGGATGGCGGACGGCGTGCGTTGGGGGAGAAAGCGGCGACGTGGCGGAAAATCCACTGGCGAAGGATGAGATATTCGGAGGCAACACGGTGGCCAAGTGCATTCCGTCCACCGGCGTGCGGCACAATATCTCGCCACTGCTGGCCTATCCCGGACAACACTTCCGGGAGACGTGGACGCTGCCGGTGGCGTTCTCGATGGCGGACAAGCACGAATTCTTTTTCGCCAACCAGTTTTTGTTCCAGACGGATGACGGCGGAAATTCGTGGCGCAAGATCAGCCCCGACCTCACGCGACAAGACCCGGGCATTCCGCCGAATCTCGATCCCACGACGGCGAAAGATACGACTTACCCCGAGCGGACGTACGGGCCGCGCTGGGGCGTGATCTATACGATTGCACCGTCGCCGCTGCTGCCGCACGAGATTTGGGTGGGCACCGATGATGGCTACATTCAGGTGACGCGCAACGACGGCCAGACGTGGCAGAACGTTACGCCGCCGGAGCTGACTCCGTGGAGCAAAATCATCCAGATGGCGGCTTCGCACTACAACCCGCAGGAGGCGTTCGCGGCGGTCGACCGGCATCGGCTGGATGACGACCACCCGTACATTTACCGCACGACCGATGGCGGTAAGACGTGGACGAAGATCGTGAGCGGCATTCCCTCGGATGAATATCTGGAATCCATTACGGAAGATCCGGTGCGTAAGGGATTGCTGTTCTGCGGCACGAACATGGGCGTTTATGTGTCCTTCGATAACGGCAACCAGTGGCAATCGTTGCGGCTGAACATGCCGCCCGTGGAAATTCGAGGGTTTGCGTTCCATGGCAATTCGCTGGTGATCGCCACGTTCGGCCGCTCGTTCTGGGTGATCGACGACATGAGCCCGCTGCGGCAGGTGAAGGCGACGATGAATGACGCCGCAGCCTTGCTTTACAAGCCGGAGCCGGCATATCTGCATGCGGGCAGTGCGCGAGTTTATGGCGGGAACCACCCCTCCAGGGAAGCGGCCGATCTCGATCCGATGCACGTGATTTCGGCGGATGCACTGCCTTCGGGCGCGGTGATTTATTACTATTTGCGCGCCGACCGCGGGCCGGTTTCGCTCGACATTCTCAACAGCGCGGGCCAAGTGGTGCGGCATTATAGCAGCACGCAGCGCGTGTTCCATCCGAACCCGAACACCATAACGATTGCCGCGGTTTTCTTCCACGCACCGGCGATTTTGAGCGCAGCGGCCGGCATGCATGAGTGGACGTGGGATCTGCGCGACGTGAAGCCGGGCGGAAACACGGGCGGCCGCGGCGGCTTTTTTGCCTTCTTCCGCGGTCCTGCGGGCTATCCAGCTGCACCGGGAACGTACACCGTGCGTTTGACGGCCGATGGTCATCAATACACGCAACCGCTGGTGGTGAAGCTCGGGCCGGGGATGACCTACTCGGCACAGGCGATGCAGGAGCAGCAGCAACTTGCGGGCGAGATTCAGGCGCTCGAAGGGCAGGTATCGCGCGCGAGGCGAGAAGCGGGACAATTGCGCGCGAAACTGGTGAAACTGGGATCGAGCGCCAGTGGTCGTCCGTCGCTGGCTGCTTCGATTTCCGCGGTGAGCGGCAAGGTGCACGCGGTCGAGGGATTTGCCTCGGAGCCGCGGAATCCGGATGCTTCGGGCGAAGGCGACGCGACGCCTGCTCCGACGAGCCTGACGGGGTTGGTCGGGATTCTCGGCCAGCTTTCCTTTTCGGCGAAGAACGGTTTGGATGCGCCGTATACGACCGTGCGGCAGGGTTTTGCGAAAGCGAAAGTGATGGCAGAGGCCGAACTGGCGAAGTGGAACAAGCTCAAGTCGCAGGATTTGGTTGCGCTTAACCGGAAGCTGCGGCGGGCGAACCTGGACGCGATTGAGGTCGGCAGCAGCCGGCGGTAGTTGGGCCGCAACCAACCACACTTGGAGTTCCTGCAAGGGTAGGGGTGTGTGCAAGGCTGAACCCCGCATAAAACCTAGCGTGTTGTTCAGTCGCAAAAATTGCGAAATGAGGGCGTGGGACGTGCACGGAGGGTATTCTTGGGGACACGCACTCAGTAGAGGGGATGGATAGTGCCGGGGCGTGTCTTGCGCCCTAGCGCCTAGCCTACCAGAAGCGGCCGTCACGTTCGAGGGCAGGTTTGGAAGGGCGGCTTGACCTTGCCGGTGTTCGGGCGCTAATCAGAAGTCAGATTTTTCCACCCATTCTCCAGCTCGGCTTCTCGTTCAAACGGTCGTGACCTCTTTGATGAGCATCTTTAGTGGAGCGGTTACGAGGTCGATGTCGGACTTGTCGAGGATGATACTGGAATGATGAGCCGCAATGTCTCCGATCAGCTTAGCGCTCTTAAGTTGTTTCAGCGCACCTATGATAGTCTTCGAGAACATACTAGGCGTGGAAATGGCCAGGTCCAGCTTTTTCTGGAGCCCCGACGCGGTCTTTAGGCTTGGATGAGACGCGTCAAGGGTTCTTTCAAGCACGATTCGCATAAGGATTCCGCAAGCGTTCCAGCACCCAGTACCGTAGCAACTCTTTGCCTCGCTTAGCAGAACCCTTACCTTCTCATCCTTGAACTGCCTATCGCCGAATTCAAACTGCGGAACGTGCCCAATCTTTGGCGGAGGGACCTGCCCGAGCTCCTTTCCGATGGCCTGTCGCACCTCCCGCCGAAGCGAATACTCGCCGTTCTTGGCGATGAGGCGCCCCCCATTTCCGCATAGGTATGCCAACAGTTGCGGCAGGTTCGGTGGAACAGGGGTATCGACGAATCCGAACAATTGCTCGAGCTCTTCCCGCGAGATGGTTTCCCTATTCTCTTCTATGGTGTGAAAGTACACCAGGCGAACGATCTGGTCGGTAGACGCCAGTGTGTGGAATGGTCGGGGAAATTGGTCGACCCAGTCGTTCGCCCGCGACTTCATCGCTTAAGGCTCGCCTGAGCCTCTACCTCCTTAAGGTGATCCTTCCCGCCCTTTAAAATCTGCCACGCATGTGACCCTTCAGGGAGCCTGACTTTTCGAACATGACCTTGCTTGAGTCGTGTCGCCAGATTGTTAACCTGGTTCGCTTTGTGACTCTCGCGAAACGTGGCGAAGATCAGGTGTCTAATCTCTGCTGCTGTGAGGCCTTCGATGCCTTTTTTGTGACCTGCCTCAAGGACCCACAGATATTTGTCAATCTGTCCGAGAGCGCTCCACCGTGGCAATCCGGGTTCGTCGGTGCTAAGCGCGAGGTTTTTCACTTGCTCTCGAGTCCCTGAGGGTTCGCTCGTCTGAGTGTTCCTGCCGCGTGGTTTGCGGCGACGCTGACCCTGCTGGCGAGCTCCAGCATGGGGCTCGCGGTGGTCTTCTGTTTCGCGAAGCCGGCTCAATTCCTGTTTAAGGATCTGATCAAACGCGATCCGCCGGAGTCCTTCGTCGGCGACTCCCTTTACGGCCTCTTCCGCTTTCTTGGCCAGTTCAGCGTATTCAGTCACGCGTACCGTGGAGCCTCCAATCCGTGGGGATTATAACACCTGAAGTCACGCTTGCTGTGTAACCATCGGTCGTTGGTTGTCTCCGGGCCAAACACATTGGGTGAGCATCGCGCGGGCATGGGGCTGCCTGTGCTGCCTCTCCATTTCCGAATAGCTGACTGCGCGCGTTTCGCCGGCACTTTTGCGCCACGTCGGTACCTTTAAACAGGTAAACAAAAGTTTTTATGAGAGGCAGAGAGCATGGGTGATTACCGAGGACTGGGCAGAAAGCGCCGCATGGTCCGATTGACACAACACGACCTCGCTAAGCTTACCGGCATCCCGGTAGACCGGGTTGTGTTCGTCGAAACGGAACGAATGGGTTTGGAGTGAGACGGGCGGATGAACATCCGCCGCGTGCCGGAACAGCGGGCGCGCAAGGCAGCGCGGGATGGTGCCGGGGGACGGAATCGAACCGCCTACGCCAGCCTTTTCAGGGCTGCGCTCTACCAGTGAGCTACCCCGGCACGGGCCGAACGAAGATTTTAAGCGAAGTCCGCGAACGAGGCAAAGAGCGCGGCGTGGGCTGGAGTGGCGTGAGTGAACGTCGCGTCGCGAGTGTGTGAGTTGGAAAGAGCTGAACAACCGTCGCGTCCCGAACAGGCCCTCAGCGGCTAAAGCCGCGCTGGTGTGCGTGGCTTCGGCACGGCTGAAGCCGTGCCCTTGCAGGCCCTGAGCGGCTAAAGCCGCGCTCGGTGTGCGGAGCTTCGGCACGGCTGAAGCCGTGCCCTTCCGGTTGCAGGAGCTGGGGAATTGCGCGGCGGGGCCGATCGGGGCTCGACTCGGGCGCAGTGGTGTCGTAGAGTGCGACGTGCCGAGAGTTGCCGATATCGGCGGATCGGCCAGCACGTTCACGCCAGGGGGACGCAAAAATGAAATCGAGGAAGCCCCGCTCGAAACGACAAACAGGAGAAATGGGACGGCGCGCGTTCCTCTCCGGACTGGGAGGGGCGCTCGCAGTGGCAGCGCTTCCGGCGGCGCCAATTGCTGCGGCGGCGGGAATATCGGGCGATGAGGCCAAAGCGGCGAAGGCGACGCGCGCGACGCCGGAACGAATGACAATTCGCGAGGCTTGTCCCGGCTATTCCGGGATTCCGCTGGGCGGAATCGGAGCCGGATCGATCGAGATCAAGCCCGACGGTACGTTTCGCGACTGGCTCATCTTCAATATGGGAGCGTGGGATCCGTGGCTGCCTCCGGGCCAGACGCAGGCGCCCAATCCCGGCATCACCGATCATTCGCTGGCGTTTTTCCTGTGGACGAAGGAGCAGGGAAGGGAGCCTATCTGCAGGCGGCTCAACGTGGACGGCCGGCAGCAGGACCTTTACAGCCTGGGATGGGCGCACTCGGTGGAAGCGATCGAATTCGCCGGCGAATTTCCGCGGGCGGATTTGGAATATGTTGACAAGACGCTGCCGGTGAAAGTGCGAGCGAGTTTTTTCAGTCCCTTCATCGCGCACGATTCGCGGACGAGCGGAACGCCCGGATTCCATGGGATTTTTACCATTTCCAATCCCGGGAAACGCGCGGTGAACTGCTCGCTCGCCGGGACGCTGCACAATCCGCTGGCCAGCGGCGCGCCGGATAATGTGGCGCGAAAACTTTCCAACACGATTCGGCAGCATGGCCGAACCTGCTCGCTGGTGATGGAGACAACGGCGCAGATTCCCGAGCGCGAAACGGTGGGGAGCCTGGCTTTGTCGTTCACGGGAGGACGGGCGAGCTACATCGCAGAGGATTTCGGGCGGTATCTGGGCAACGGGGGATTTTTCTACGGGCCGCTCGGAGCCCCATTTCAATCGTTTCTGGTTCCGTTTCGCGAGTCGGGCCGGCTGCCCAGCCTGCCGGCGGCGGGATGCCCGGCGAAGCTTTTGCAGCTGGACGATCGGCAGATCGCGAAGCTCACGGCGCGACAGGCGGAGGAACTCGTCGCCGAACTCGGGAAGACGCCTTCGCTGCGGTCGGTGGTGATGATGGCCGAACGGGTGAATCCCGAATACGTTCGCGGAAGGCTGGCGAAGGATTTGCTCCGCGATCTGCGCCACGCTCTGGATTACTACGCGGGAAAGGACCGCGCGGCTCTGGATTTCGGCGCCGGCGCGCTTTGCACGAGCGTGAAGCTGGAGCCGGGGGAGACGGTGGAAATTCCGGTGGCGTTCTCGTGGTATTTCCCGTACCACATCAGCGCCCGAGGCCCGGAATTGGGCCATCAGTACGAGCATTGGTTCGCGGACGCGGCGGAGGCGAACGAATTCCTGGTGGAGAACGCGAGCGAGCATCGCGGCAAGGTGTCGTCATTTGTGGGCGCGCTGGGGTCGTCGAACCTTCCCGCTGCGATGCGATTTTCGTGGAGCGCGCAGCTTTCGACGCTGGTGAAGTGCACGTGGTGGCTGCGGGACGGCCGATTCGCGGTGTTCGAAGGGCTGGGATGCTGCGGATTCGAAACGATGGACGTGACCTATCAAGGCTCGGCGCCGATTCTGGCGCTTTTTCCGGACCTGGAAATGAACCAGATGGGACTGACGGCGAGCTATCAGAACAGCAGCGGCCAGGTGCCACATAATTTCGAGCCGGATTTCGACACGATCGATCAGTACGGCTGGGGACGCGTGGACCTGAATCCGCAGTTCATCATGGTGGTGTGCCGGGATTACCTGTGGACCGGAGACAAAAACTATCTGGCGCGCATGTGGCCGCACGTCGAGCGGGCGCTGGCATATATGAATTCACTCGATGAAGACGGCGACGGCCTGCCCGAACGCGGCACGCGGCTTAATACGTATGACCAGTGGGCGCTGCAGGGGACGCCCGCTTATATTGGCAGCCTGTGGCTGGGCGCTTACAGCGCCGCCGCGCGCATGGCCGGCGACGCGGGCGAGCGGGAAACCGGGCGCAAGATCGGCGAGCTGCTGGAAAAAGCGCGGGCGAGCTTCGATAAAAAGCTTTGGAACGGCAGTTACTACAATCTATGGTTCCATCAGGGCGAGTTCGATCCCTGCTGCATGACCGATCAGATCAGCGGAATCTGGTTCACTTCGCTCGCGGGGCTCAAGCCGGCGCTGCCCGACGGGAGGGTGCGCGAGGTATTGGCCAAAATTTATGCGGAGAATTTCAATCCGGAGCAGGGACTGGTGAATGCGAGCTATCCGGCGGGAACCGTTCCGCGCTTTCCCGCCTACGGGAATCTGCAGGGAACGGCGACCTGGACGGGAATTGAATACGCTGCCGCTTCTTTCTTCCTGGATTACGGAATGACCGATGAAGCGATCGCGATCGTGGAAGCGGTCAATCGGCGATATTCGCGTGCGGGACGGTGGTGGAATCACGTGGAATGCGGAAACCATTACTATCGGGCGATGTCGAGCTGGTGTTCGCTGGTCGCGGCGACGGGATTCAAGCCGGATCTGGCTGCCGGGTGTTTGCGGATTGCGCCACGGTTCGCGAATCTCAGGGCGCCGTGGTTTTCCGCGCAGGCATTCGGGACTCTTCATTACGCGCCACATGCGCTGACGGTGAATTGCCTGGCGGGCGAGATGGCGTTCCGAAGCGTTATTACGCCGATTCGGCCGCCCAAGGCGCGGCTCAATGGCCGTGCGCTCACCGGCAAGGTGACAGCCGAGGATGGGCTTTGGCGGCTCGATTTCGAGGAGAACGTGAGACTGGCGGAAGGAAGCAAATTGATCGTTGCCGGCGCATGAGTTCCGGGGGCATCGGCAACGTGTTGCGCCGGGCGATGGGGGCGGTGATGCGAGCGACGGATGGAACCACACTGGAAGCGAGCCGCGTAGACCATCCATGACTCGGCTCGTCGTTATCGGAGGATTTCTCGGCGCGGGCAAGACGACGCTGATGCTGGCCACGGCGCGAAGGCTTGCGGCGCGAGGCAAACGCGTCTGCATGGTGACGAACGACCAGGCGGCGGACATGGTGGATACGCTGCTGGTGCGGCGGGCACAATTTTCGGCGGCAGAAATTTCCGGCGGCTGCATCTGCTGCAGGTTCACCGAATTTACCGGAGAAATCGGCCGATTGATGCGCCGCCATAAGCCGGACGTACTGCTCATCGAGCCGGTGGGAAGTTGCGTGGACCTTGCCGCTACGGTGCTGCGGCCCTTGATGCAGCAGTTGCCGGAACTCTCCGTCGCCCCGCTCACTGCCGTGGTTGATCCCGGCGCGTGGCTGCGAATCGAGAACGGCGGCTCGCTGCCGCGCGAAACGGCCTATATCTACAGGAAGCAGATGGCGGAAGCCGATATCGTCCTGCTCAACAAAAGCGACATCACGAGCCGGCGAACGATGAGCCTTGTCCGAGCGGGAATCGAAGCGCGCGTGCCGCGAGCGCGGATTCTTGCGGCGAGCGCGCAAACCGGGAAAGGGATGGACCGATGGAGCAATCAGGTGCTCGCGTCCACTGGTTCCGGAAAACGCATCCGCGTTAATTACGACACCTATGCGAAGGGCGAACAGGCGCTGGGGTGGTTGAATGCGACGGTGGCGCTCCAAGCGACCAAAGCGCCGGCATGGAGACGGGATTTGCCGGAATTCATGCGCAGGTTGTGCGATGCGATGGATGCTGTGCCGGTGCACTTGAAATGCCTGCTCACGAGCGAAGCGTTCGTCGCCGTCGCGAACGTAACGCCGAGTTCTCCGGCTCCGATGGTGCGTGTGCTGGCCGCGGGGCGCGGCGGGCCAAACGCGGAACTCATCGTCAACTTGCGGACGGCGCTGCCGCCGCGCGTCCTTCGCCCCGCTTTGATTTCCACTTTGGAGGGAATGACGCACGTTCGCGGGACGATTGTGTCCGAATGCAGCTTCGCGCCTGCGCGGCCCGTGCCGGAATACCGCGTGAGGTGAGCCTTATATGCCGAATCAGGATCCGGTCAAATATGCGACGGCAAAGGCGGCCGATACGGGCGAGATTATTCGGCTGCTCGGGAGGGTCTTTAGCGAGTCCGAGCCACCGGCAGTGGCCGTGGGACTCTCTTTCCGCGAAATGGAACAATTTCTCAGTCTGTTCGCTCCCGAAGCGATTGCGCTGGGGCTCACGACCATCGCTCGGACGGAGGAACAGGGAACGCCGGCCGGCGTGCTCCTGACTGACGATTTCGCCGCGCCGCGGGCCGTTGATCCCAGGCGAATCAGCCCGAAATTCCTGCCCATCTTTGCGATGCTGGGAACTCTCGACGACCAGTTTCGTCAGGGGAAAAGAGTTTCCGTGGGTGAGTACCTGCATCTCTTCATGCTGGGCGTCGCTCCGGAATGTGCGGGACGTGGAATCGCGCAGGGGCTCGTCGCCGATTGTCTCGATACCGGCCTCCGCGCCGGTTATCGGGCCGCGGTGACGGAGGCGACAGGTGTAATTTCCCAGCGAGTGTTTCGCAAACTGGGATTCACGGAGCGTTTTCAAATTTCCTATCGGGATTTCCGATACGAGCGCAGGGAAGTTTTCAGCTCAATTCAGCAGCACGAGGCCGCGATTCTGATGGACAGATTGCTCGCTGCCAATTCCGAGTCTCACGGGGTCTGATCGGTTCCCGGCTCGTCAGTGGGACGAATCGTCCCATTCTTTCATCCATTCGCGTTTCTTCAACACTTCGCGCGGGCGCGGGCCGTCGGCGGGGCCGACGATGCCGTCTTTTTCCATGATGTCGATCAGGCGAGCGGCGCGGCCGTAGCCGATGCGCAGCCGGCGCTGGAGCGTGCTGGTGGACGCGCGGCCCATTTCGCAAACGACGCGCACGGCTTCCTCGTAGAGATTGTCGTCCACCTCGGCGTCACCTGCCGCATCCTGCTCGTCGCCATCTTCGCGGCCGGCCGAGGAAGCGCTTCCGGCGGCTTCCAGGTCATCTTTCGGCGGTTCGAGCAGCTCGGTGCGATAGGCGGGCTTGGCTTGCGAGCGCCAGAAATCGCAGAGTGCGACGATTTCTTCTTCGGTAACGAGCGGCCCGTGAACGCGGTCGAGCCGCGAGGAGCCGGCGGGCAAATAGAGCATGTCGCCGCGGCCGAGCAGGGATTCCGAGCCATTCGCGTCGAGAATCGTGCGCGAATCCACTTTCGTCGCCACGCGAAACGAAATGCGGGCGGGGAAATTGGCCTTGATGAGGCCGGTGATGACGTCAACCGAAGGGCGCTGCGTGGCGAGAATCAGGTGGATGCCGACGGCGCGGGCCATCTGGGCGAGGCGCGTGATGGATTCCTCGACGTTGTTCGTATCCACCATCATCAGATCGGCGAGCTCGTCGATCACGATGACGATGTAGGGCAGCGGGGATTCGGCCTCTTCGCCGGAATCGAGGCTCGCGGGCTGGCGGCGGGCCAGCAGGCGATTGTACTGATCGATGTTGCGCACGCCGCGCCGGGCGAGGATTTTCAGGCGGTTTTCCATTTCCCGGGTGGCGTTGCGGAGCACGTTCGAGGCGACCTTGGGATCGGTGACGACGGGCGTGAAGAGATGGGGAATGTCTTCGTAGAGGCCGAGTTCGAGGCGTTTGGGATCGATCAGCACCAGTTTCAATTCATCGGGCGTCGCTTTGTAAAGCATCGAGACGAGCATCGAATTGATGAAGACGCTCTTGCCGGTTCCGGTCGCGCCGGCGATCAGGAGGTGCGGCATCTGCGTGAGTTCGGCAGTGCGAATGCGGCCGATGAGGTCCTTGCCGAGCGCGAGCGTGAGTTTCGAGGGGGAATTCACGAATTCGGCCGATTCGATGATTTCGCGCAGCGCGATCGTTTGCCGGTGCGTGTTCGGCACCTCGATGCCGACCGTGGATTTGCCGGCCATGCGCTCGATCAGGATGGATTCGGCGCGCAAGGCGAGGCACAGATCGTCGGCGAGCGCGGTGATGCGGCTGTATTTCACGCCGGCTTCCGGGCGGAATTCGAACGTGGTGACCACGGGGCCGGGATTGATCTGCGCGATCTGGCCGGAGACGCCGAATTCGGCGCATTTGCGCTCGATCGCTTTCGCGCAGAGTTTCAGATCGTCCTCGTCGAATTTCTCGGGCCGTTCCGCCATGTGGAGCAAGCCAGGCGAGGGCAGCCGGAAGGTGGCGGGGTTGCGCGAGATTTTCGGTTCGTTGTGCTTCGCTCCGGCGGAGGCGGGCGTGAGGGCCGGAGCATCCATCAGAACGACGGGAGGACCGGCGGAACGAGCGCGAGCGGGCGCCGCGGCCACGGCACCCACGGCAGCGGCGGCAAAGGCGGGAACCGCGTCGTGTTCGAGCGATTCGGGCTCCTCGGCTTCCGATGAAGGGGGCGCCGGGTGTTTGTATTGAATTTGAGTAGGTACCGGCGCCCGTCCCTCTGTGTGAAGCTTTTCGAGTTGGCGCTTGCGCCTGGCTTCGGCGCGCGCCTGCCGCCAATCATGGAATCGGTCCACGCGCTGGGCGATCCATTCGCCCGGCCAGATGCCGCCCAGCCAGCTTGCCGAGGCCGCGAAGGAGAATTTGGTTGTCAGGAAAAGCGCGACGAGGAGCGTAGAGAGGGCCACCAGATCCGCCCCCAGCGGATTGAACACCTTCACCAATGCGCCGCCCAGAAGGGCGCCCGTCAGACCGCCCGGCTCGAGCGTTCCGCCGATACGCGGCAGCGCCACCAGTCCGCAAAAGGCGTCCACGGAGAAGAGCAGCATCGCGTAGCCGACCAGGCGCGCCACCGGCGATTCCGAGGGCCGGCTGCGAAGCCAGCGCAGCGCGAACACGAAAAGCGCCAGCGGCAGAATCAGCGCCGCGTAGCCGAGCAACTGATAGAGCATGTCGGCCAGATACGCGCCGAACATGCCGATCCAGTTGCGCGCCGGCGCGGAAAAGCCGGCCGGCGCGGCGACGTCGAGCGAGATGTCCGAGGCGTGATAAGACACCAGGCTCAAGAGCAGCAGGACGGCAATCGTCATGCCGACGAAGCCGACCAGCTCGTTGAGCCGGCGATTCTCGGTTGGATTGAGTACACGCACCATGCGCTCCATGCCAAGGGAAGGCAAACGGAAACCCGCACCATCAAGCGCGGGCGCTGGCGCGCGAAAACTGATGGAGGTCGAACGAGAAAAGGATACCGGGAAGCAACGTAAATCGGTAGGAAACAAACGGCCGAGGCGTCGAAACTGCAAATAGGGGAAAAGGGCGGGGTTGGCGTGGTCTGCCCTCGTATCACGCAAAGGGAGCGCGCCCGGGCGGCGTCAGAGGGTTTTGACCATCCAGAAGGCGTCGGTGCGGTTGCGGTAATAGCGGCGGTAAATTCCTGCGGCGCGATAGCCGTGCTTCTGCCAGAAGAGGATGGCCGGGGCGTTGTCCACCGCGGTTTCGAGTTCGACCACGCGCACGCCGGCGCCGGCCATTTCGCGCTCTGCCCGGGCGACGAGCGCCGAACCTACGCCGCGGCGGCGCTCGGTTGGGGAAACGTCGAGCGTGACGATGTGACCTTGGGACGCTTCGCAGAACGCGATCAGAAAACCGGCAACGTCTTCCGCCTCCACGGCGACCCAGGTTGTTGCGCCGGACATTTGCAGGAATTCGCGCAGCGTGCGACGGCTATACGCGATGCCGCGCTCGTAACAGACCTGGTCCATCTGGTAGAGCGTTTCGAAATCGCCGGGTTGGTAGAGCCGGAGTTGAAGTTGCAAGGCGGCCTCGCGCGGGGATTCAGTGTAGCGCGAGAATCGCCGCGCGGGGTCCATCTTGAATGGTACTGGAACAGGGGTTATGATGCGCTGGGGTCAAGGCGAGGGGGACTTGGCATTTAGCTATGGTTTTGTCCTCGCGGCCATCCTCGGCCGCGTGAACAGCGGAGTGCCGCCAGGCTCATGCCGGATAAACAAGGGTCCATTCCGTCAGGCGAGCGAATCGGCGATTACCAGATCGTCGGTCGAATCGGCGCGGGCGGAATGGGAGTGGTGTACAAAGCCACCGACCTGAAGCTGGACCGCACCGTCGCGCTGAAATTCCTGCCGGAAGACCTGGGCCCCGGATCGCCTGAGCGTGAACGTTTTCTCCGCGAAGCGAAAACCGCTTCTTCGCTCGATCATCAGAACATTGGCGTCATTCACGGAATTGAAGAGACGGCGGACGGAAAACTCTTCATCGTGATGGCGTATTACGAGGGCGAGACGCTCGGGCAGAAGATACGCCGCGGGCCGCTGGGAACAGCAGAAGCGCTGGACATGGCGATTCAGGTGGCGCGAGGGCTCGAAGACGCACATGCGCGGAAAATCATTCATCGCGACATCAAGCCGCCGAACGTGGTGGTGACGCGGCAGGGCGTGGCGAAAATCGTGGATTTTGGCCTGGCGCGCGTGGTGGCGACGACAGCGGCTTCGCAGAGCCTGGGGATTTCTGGCACGGTCGGGTACATGTCGCCGGAGCAGGCGATGAGCAGGCCGCTCGATCAGCGGACGGACTTGTGGGCGCTGGGCGTGACGCTGGCGGAAATGCTGACGGGGCGGAATCCATTTCAGGCCGATAGCGCGGGCGCGACGATGATCGCCATTCTTCATCACCCGCCCAAGGGATTCGAAAATCAGCTGCCGGAAGTGCAGGCGATTCTGTATCGGGCGATGGCGAAGGATCCGGACAATCGCTACGGGAGCGCGAGCCAGATGCTGGCGGATCTGGAGCGGGTGCGAGCATCAATCAGTTCGCAATACGCGGCCGTGGCGGGCGATGCCCCAACGGTGACGCTGAACCCCAAAGAATCGCGCCGCACCACCAGGGAGCTGGAAAAGTACCTCGGGCGCGCGACAGGTTCAGGCGACATTTTCGGAAAACCCCGCAACGCCAGATGGAAACTGTGGGCGGGCGTTGCGGCGGCATTGATATTGGGTGGGGCGGCGACGTTGCTGATTCCTTCGGTGCGAAACCGTTTATTCGGAGCAGCCGCAGGCGCGTCCGCCTATCACGTGGCCGTGCTTCCGTTTCAGACGATCGGCGGCGGGGCATCGGACGCGTTGGTGGCGGAAGGGCTGATGCAGAGCCTGACGGGGAAATTATCGAATCTGGAAGTGGGCAAGAAATCGCTGTGGGTGGTGCCGGCGAGCGTGGTTGTGGCGCGCAAAGTGGCGGACCCGACGGCGGCGTTGCGCGAGCTGGGCGCGACGATGGTGGTGCAGGGAATGATCGAGCGGGAGGGCCAGGACGTCCATCTGACGGTGAATCTGATCGATACAAAGACGCTGCGGCAGGTGGGCTCGGCGGAATTCGAGGACCCGGCAGGCGATCTGGCGACGCTGCAGAACGAAGCGGTTTCACGCCTGGCCAATCTGATGGGGATCACAATGACGCCGGGAATGCTGGCGGCCACGGGCGGGCGTGTCGAGCCGGTGGCGTACGAGTCCTATTTGAAAGGGCTCGGCTACCTACAGCGGTACGACAAGGCGGGGAATATCGAAGCGGCGATTGCGGCGTTCGAGGCGGCGACGAAGAGCGATCCGCAATTCGCGCTGGGCTACGCGGAACTCGGCGAAGCGTATCGTCTGCGCTATCAATTGGACAGGAATCTGCAGTGGATTCCGGAAGTGACGGCGAATTGCAATCGCGCGCTGCAACTGGATAATCATTTGCCCGCGGCGTACGTCACGCTGGGCCAGCTGCACGCGAGGCTCGGCAAATACGACCTGGCGCAGCAGGAATTTCAACAGGCGCTATCGCTCGATCCCAACGACGCCTCGGCCGAACTGGGTCTGGCTTCGAATTACGCGGCGGTGGGACGCAATGCCGACGCGGAGGCGGCGTACAAACGGGCGATCGCGCTGCGCCCCGACGATTGGAACGGATACAACAGCCTGGGGCTTTTCTATGACGACCAGGGAAAGTATTCGCAGGCGATTGCGGAAATTCAGAAGGCGATCCAGCTGACTCCCGACAACGCGCAGCTTTATTTCAACCTGGGCGCCATGTATCTGGATACCGGCAACGCAAAGGAGTGGCCCGCGGCGGAAACGGCTCTGAAGAAGTCGCTGGCGATCAGCCAGAGTTATCCCGCGTACGCCAATTTAGGCCTGCTGTACATGGAGGAGAAGCGTTACGCAGACTCGGCGGCAATGACGGAAAAGGCGTTGCAAATCGACAACAAGGATTTCCGCGTGTGGTCGAATGTGGTGCTCGCCTACGAATGGCTTGGCGATAAAACCAAAGCGGAGGTCGCGCGGGCACAGGAGATCGCACGGCTGCAAGAGGCCGCAAAACTGCGGCCGCAGGACGCGACGTTGCAGTCGGCCCTGGGAGAGAACTACGCGGAACAGGGCGAGCGCGGGAAGGCGCTTTCGCACCTGCAGACGGCGCTGGCTCTTGCGCCGCACAGCTCCCAGGTCCTGTTCGACGCCGGGTGCGCGTATGAAGTGATGGGGAAGCGCGGGGTAGCCCTTCCCTATATCGAAGAGGCGCTGCGGCGCGGCTATCCGCTCGCCGACCTCAAAACCAGTCCCATTTTGCGGTCTCTTTTGAGGGACCCGAATTTCCGGCCAAGGGGGAAGTAGGCAAATTCAAAACAGAGGAGGCAGAGTATGGCGCACGATGTAACACTCACCATTAACGCCGCATGCCAGGGAGAAAGTGGAAATGTGGATAACGGAGGCACAGTCATTTTCAATTGCGCCCCGGATAGTGCGACTATCAGCTACTCCCCGCCCGATGCGTTTTTGGGAAAGACGAGCCCCTTGCAGCTTCATAACGGGAGTAACTCGTATAACGTGGGCGTGTCAGATACCACAATCACATACAGCGTGGGCGACTGTTCCCCGCAGGCCCCCGGCCAGCGGGTCCGCGCAATGCAGAGCGGCGGCTACACGATAAAAGTAGGGAGCTGATAGGGCGCGCCGCATAGATAAGCGGCAGCCCGAGGAGGGTGGGCGTGGCCAGGGGCGCGAAGCGTGCTTGGCCAGCGTTCGCCCTCTTTTGTTTCCGGGTGCGTTTCTCACGGCTGAACGCCTTTTTTGTGGCGCGGGAGGCGCGACCAGGCAAAAAGCCGCGCTTTAATGGAAACCGGCGATAGACTCGATTCAGATTTCGAGGATAACGGGAAGGACGAGCGGTCGCTTGGACGTCTGGCGATTCAGGTAGCGGCGGAGATCGGCGCGAATTTTTTCCTTGATCACGGACCAATCGGCGGTTTCGTCGGTGTTCGAGCTTTCGATCGTGCGGAGCACCACTTCGCGGGCCTTGCTGGTGAGCTCCTGGCCGTTGTCGGAGGGAACCAGGCCGCGGCTGACGACCTCGGGCAGTCCCTCGATGCGGCCGGTGTGCTTGTCGATGGCGATAATCGGGACGACGACGCCGTCCTCGGCCAGGTGCTGACGGTCGCGAATCACGGCTTCTTCCACTTCCTCGAGCGAGCCGGAATCGACGCAGACACGGCCGGCGGGAACGGTATCGCCGATCGTCGCCGAATCGCGCGTGAATTCCACCTGTTGCCCGTTTTCAATGAGCAGAACGCGGCCGGGAACCACGCGCATCTGCTCGACCATGGCGGCGTGGCGGAAGAGCTGACGGTATTCGCCGTGGACGGGCAGGAAATAGCGCGGGCGCACCAGATTGAGCATCAGCTTCAACTCTTCCTGGCTGGCGTGGCCGGAAACGTGAAGCGGCTGCCCGCCGCCGTCCTCGTAGTAGACGAGGGCGTGCCGGCGGAACATGTGGTCGATCATGCGGAAAATCGGTTTTTCGTTTCCAGGAATGATGCGCGCCGACAGAACCACCGTGTCGGAGTGCTCAAGCGTGACGTGCCGGTGATTATCCACCGAGATGCGCGAGAGCGAACTGAGCGGCTCGGCCTGGCTTCCGCTCACCAGAACGACCACTTTTTTCGGGTCCATTTCGCCGATGTTTTGCGGCTTGATGACGATGCCGTCGGGGATGCGCAGGCGGCCGAGATCGTGCGCGATTTCGACGTTGTCGACCATGCTGCGGCCGACGAAAGCCACTTTGCGACCGAGCTTTTCGGAAATATCGATCACCTGCTGGATGCGGTGAATCGAGCTGGCGAAGCAGGAAACCAGGACTTTGCGCGGGGCCGAACGAAGCAGGTCCTCGAGACGCGGCGAAACAGCGCGTTCGGAGAGCGTGTGGCCGGGACGCTCGATATTCGTGCTGTCGGCGACGAGCGCGAGGACGCCTTCATCGCCGTAGCGGGCCAGGGCGTGCAAGTCGAAGGCGCGGCCGTCCACGGGCGTGGGATCGATTTTGAAATCACCGGTGTGGACGATGACGCCGAGCGGGGTGCGAATGGCGAGCGCGACGCAATCGATGGTGCTGTGGGTGACGTGAATCGGCTCGATCGTGAACGGGCCGACGGTGAAGGGTTTTTCGGGCGCGATTTCGCGCAGGCGCGCCTCGTCGGCGAGGCCGTGCTCTTCCAGGCGCCGGCGGACGAGCGCGAGCGTGAATTCGGTGCCGTAAACGGGCACGTCGAGATCGCGCAGGATGAAGGGAACGGCGCCGATGTGGTCTTCGTGGCCGTGCGTCAGGATGATGCCGCGGACGGAAGCGCGATTGCGCTTCAGGTACTCGATGTCGGGAATGACGATGTCCACGCCGAGCAGTTCGGCTTCGGGGAACATCATGCCGGCGTCAATGACCAAGATATCGTCGGCGTAGCGAACGACCATCATGTTCAGGCCGAATTCGCCAAGGCCGCCGAGGGGAATCAGGCGGAGCGGGGATTCACTCAAGCGGGCGTCAACACCTCATCGTGAAAACAGCCAAGCTGCGTTGCAGCAACTCGATATGGTACCACACATGGCTAATGCGCGTGATCACCCGCGCGGGCGGTTTGGCTCCGCTCGGGATTTGCGTCGCGGAGAAATGGGCTGTATGTTGCTTGGGTCTTCGTAACGAAATCCCGCATCTTTGGAAGCGATATGAGCGCAAACTTTGGACTGGAAAACGCAAGTGGGTGGGGAAGAAGAATTCTCTGGACGCTGCTTCTGGCGGTTGCCGCGAGCATCGGTCAGGCGGGCAATCTCCGGGCGCAGCAGGTGAGCCCGAGCTATTACAGCGCGATGCGCTGGCGCTCGATCGGACCGTACCGCTCGGGCAACGTCTATGCGGTGAGCGGAGTGCCGGGCAATCCCGCGCTCTATTACATCGGCACGCCGGAGGGCGGCGTCTGGAAAACGACGGACGGCGGAACGGTGTGGAAACCAGTGTTCGACGCCGAGCATGTTCCGTCGATTGGCGCCGTGGGCGTCGCGCCATCCGACCCCGAAATCGTGTACGTCGGGACGGGCGACGGGTCGTTCTGGTCGTTCACGCCCGGGCGCGGCGTCTATAAATCCACCGATGGCGGCAAGACGTGGAAAAATATCGGGCTCGACAAAACGCTGTACATCAATTCCGTTCTGGTGGATCCGAAGAACCCGAATATCGTGCTGGTGGGCGCGATGGGATCGCGGCAATTCGGAGCGGAAGGACCGAACGCGGCGCGGGGCGTCTATCGCACGACGGACGGCGGGCGCACGTGGAAACACGTACTGTTCAAGGACGCGTATACGGGCGTCGAGGACATGTCGTGGGACGCATTCGATCCGGGCGTGGTTTACGCCACATTCGAGCGGCCGATGTTCGGTTTGTCGCCGGCGGAGCGCAAAAAGCTGCCACCGCTCGGATCGATTGTTTATAAATCCACGAACGAAGGCGCCACGTGGAAGCCGCTTTCGGGCGAGGGATTTTCGGCCAGCGCGCTCACCTACGATATCGCCGTCGCCTCGGGGACGCATGGCAAGCGCGTCTACGCGATGGCGCAGGGTTACGGGCGCGACGCCCAGGGCGTCTACCGCTCCGATAATGGCGGGAAAACGTGGCAACTGGAAACGCGGGAAATCGGGAGCGCGGGCGGGCATATTTACGTGAACCCGAAAAATCAGGACGTCGTATACCTGATGGGCACGGCAATGTACCGCTCGACCGACGGAGGGCGCACGTTTGCGGCGTATAAGGGAGCGCCGGGCGGCGACGACGACCGCGTGTTGTGGATCGATCCGCAGAATCCGAATCGGATGCTGATGGGCGTGGATCAGGGACCGACGATCACGGTGGACGGCGGAAAAACGTGGACGCCGTGGTTCAATCTGCCGAACGGGCAGTTTTATCACGTTTCGACGGACAATCATTTTCCGTATCGCGTCTACGGAGCGCAGCAGGATAGCGGCACGGCGTGCGTATTGAGCCGGAGCGATTACGGGGAAATTCGCGACAGCGACTGGTATCCCGTAGGAGGATTCGAAGACGGCTACATTGCCGTGGATCCACTCGAGCCGCGCTACGTTTTCACTCAGGGGTGGTACCACGTGCTGCGCGTTTTCGACCGACGCACCGGCCAGATCACGGTGCCCTATTCGCCGGGGCCGACCGAGCGGTTCACCGGCGCGCCGCCGCTGGTTTTTTCGCCAGAAAACCCCCACGTGCTCTACATGGCCTCGCAATACGTGATGGAATCGAGCGACAACGGGCGCGATTGGCGGAAAATCAGCCCCGATCTGACGATTCGGCCGAAAATGGCAAACGGAAATCGCGGTTTGCCGCCATTTTTGCGCCGAGCGGGCGCGGCGATTCAGACGCTTTCGGCTTCGCCGGTCGCGGAGGGCGAAATGTGGGCCGGGACGAGCGACGGGCTGATTCAATTGACGCGCGACGGCGGAAAGAAGTGGACGGACGTTACTCCGCCGGAACTGCCGGCGGGAGCGGCGGTGAATATCATCGACGCTTCGCACCACAATTCCGGGACGGCGTACGCAGCGGCGGAAAGTTTTCTGAAACCGCAGCCGATGATTTATCGCACGAGCGACTACGGGAAAACGTGGCAGGAAATCGTGAACGGATTGCCGGACGGCGTTCGCGTGCGCGTGGTGCGCGAGGATCCCGAGGATCCGAATCTGCTCTACGCCGGAACGGAGACAAGCGCGTGGGTCTCCTTCGATCGCGGCGACCATTGGCAATCGCTCCAACTGAATCTGCCGAACACGGTGGTGAGCGATATGACCGTGCACGGCAACGACCTGGTGATTTCCACCTATGGGCGGGGATTGTGGATTCTGGATGACGTGACGCCCCTGAGGCAGGCGGCCGCCGCGGAAGCTTCCAGCGCGGAAGCGTTTCTCTATCGGCCGGAGACGACCTATCGCGTGCGGTGGGACAACGATCAGGATACGCCGTTGCCGCCTGAAGTGCCCGCCGGGCAAAATCCTCCGCAGGGCGCGATCATTGATTACTACCTGAAGGCTCCGGCGACGGGCGAAATGACGCTTGGATTCTACGACGCGCGGGGCAATCTGATACGCGAGTATTCGAGCGTGGCTCCGCCCGAGGACAAGTCGCAGCCGAACGTGCCGATGTATTGGTTCAAGCCGCCGGTGGTGCTCTCGACGGCGGCGGGCATGCACCGGATTGCATGGGACCTCCGCTATCCCGCGCCGCCTTCGCTGACTTACAGCTATTTCGGGAATCTGCTCGATTACACCGAATACACACTGACCTGGCACGCAATCAAAGGCCAGACGCCGCGGATTCAGCCCGTGGGGCCGATCGTCGTGCCCGGAACGTACCAGGTGCGGCTGACGGTGGATGGGCAAACGTACACGCGGGAACTCACGATCAAAAACGATCCGCGGATTTCCGTTTCGCAAGCGGCGCTCGAAGCACAGTCGCAATTCGAGCGGCAGATCATGGCGGGGATGGTGGCGAGCTACGACGGCTTCAACGCGATCGAAAAGCTGGCGGACGAGCTGGGCAGGCGGGCGAGTTTGTTGCAGGCAACGCCGACGCAGGCGAAAGTCGCCGCCGCGGCGAACGACGCCGCGAAAAAAGTGGCGGAACTCGCCACGGGACGCAGTAGCGGCTTTGGCGTGGCGAACCGCGACCTGGGCCGGCACCTGGAAGACATGGAATTCGGCGATATGCGGCCCACGCCGAGCGACCTGGCGGCGGGGATGGGCGATTTTTGCGAAATCGACAAAGCCATCACCAGCTTTGCGCAGCTCCAGACCGGGACGCTGGCGTCCCTCGATCAGTCCCTCGTCAAAACGCATTTGAAGCCTTTGCCAACGGTCTCGATGCCGGCCGAACTCACTTGCGGAGTCGAGGCGGGCGTGGCGAAAACGAGTGCGGGGCGGTGAAGCGGTGACTGCTTACCTCTGTGGGCGCAACGGGATGGGCGCATCTTGACCCTGCGGTGCGGCGAGGGTACGCTTAGAAACAGATGAGAAACCTCATCACTCATCGCATCTCCCCACATCCATGAAACAGAGCGTTGCACTGGCTGGCGGTATCGAACAGCTCTTCGGCACGCGCGACGAGAACCTGAAGCTGCTCGAATCGGTGCTTGGCGTTGCGACGGTGCTCCGCGACAATCGGCTTGAAATCGAGGGAGAAGCCGATTCGGTGGAGCGAGGCGTCGCGATCGTCGAGGGCTACAACGAAATGATTCGAGAAGGGCGCGTGTTCGATCACGCCGAGGTGAAATCGGCGTTGCGCCTGGCGCTCGCAGAGCCGGATGTGACGCTGCGCAGCACCCTGGCTCCGTCGCGGCCGCGCGTGTTCGGGAAAAAATCCGTGACGCCGCGCAGCCCGAATCAACGGCGTTACATGGAGTTGATGGAAAAATACGACATGGTTTTCGCGATCGGCCCGGGCGGCACGGGAAAAACGTATCTCGCCGTGGCGATGGCCGTTTCGGCGCTGCTGACGAAGCAGGTGAACCGGATCATCCTGGTGCGGCCGGCGGTGGAAGCGGGAGAACGGCTGGGATTTCTGCCGGGCACGATTCAGGAAAAGATCGATCCCTACATGCGGCCGCTCTACGACGCGCTCTACGACATGCTCGACGCGGACAAGCTCGAACGGTATCTGGAGCGGGGCATCATCGAGGTCGCGCCGCTGGCTTTCATGCGCGGACGCACGCTCAACGATTCTTTCGTGATTCTCGATGAAGCGCAAAATTCCACCACCGAACAGATGAAAATGTTCCTGACGCGCCTGGGATTCAATTCGAAAGCGGTGATCACCGGAGACGTCACGCAGATCGACCTGCCGAGCGAACGGCGGTCGGGGCTGGTGGAAGCTATCGAAATCGTCGGCCGCGTGGAAGGAATCGCGCAGGTCTATTTCGCCGAGCGCGACGTCGTGCGGCACAACCTGGTCCAGCGGATCATTCGCGCTTATGAGGAATTCGAAAGCCGCCAAACTCCGGCCGCATCGGCCCAAGCGCCGCGGCGCGCCGCCGGCTCCTGAAGCAGCCGAAGCGAAACGAACGAGCCCGGCGGTCGTCGATCGCCAGCACGGGGTTCGTCTGCCCATGGCGGAGCTCGACCGTTTCTGGCGCCAGATATGCGCTGATTTGGGTTTTGCGCCCGGCGCGGCGACCGTCTGCTTCGTTTCCACATCGCAAATGGCGCGATGGAACCGCGCCTATCGCGGAAAATCCGGGCCGACGGACGTTCTCTCGTTTCCTTCGAAGCCAAGGCGGTCCGTGGCCGTGGCGCGGCAGCCGCGCGCGCCCGCTCACGCTTCGGAATATCTGGGCGATATCGCCATCGCGCCGGGGGTCGCGCGGCGAAATGCGCGGCGGTTCGGGCGCAGGTTCGGGCAGGAACTCCGCATTCTGATGC
>JAKAOH010000220.1 GCA_021812285.1 Acidobacteriota bacterium
GCGGCGATGCTGAAGGCGATTCACGCGCAGGAGGATCGAGCGGCGGCGCGGCAGAAGGCGGAACAGGTGGCGGCGAAGCTAAAGGAGATGAAACTGGCCGACGCCGCGATTTTTTCTCTGACCGCCCCCATGGAGGCGGTCAGAGAAAGCACCAACCAACCAATCCTCACCGCTCAACAAAAGTGCGAAAAACTCTGGACACTACCGGATTCCGGCTCGCTCCGCGGCCAAGGCGTTTCCTCGATCTGGGTTCGGGGTGTTGCAAACGCGGCACAGCTTCGCGGGGTTTCTCCAACAACTTTTCGGCTCATCGCGTGTTCGACGAGGTGTAAGCCCATTGGCCATCGGCCAAAGAGAGGGGTAGCGCAGATGAGGATGGGACGTTTCCTGAAAAGAGGTTTGCTGGACTTGGCTGCGATCGGCCTGTGTTCCCTGGGGGCGTGGGCGCAGACGCCTGCCGCGCCGCCGCGAGAGGGCACGATCCGCCAGCAACGCCGGGATATCCGCCGCGACCATCGCGATGTTCGCCGGGATACGCGCGACATTCATCGCGATGTCCGCCAGCGCCGGGCCGCGACCCGCGATATTCATCGCGACCGCAGGCAACTGCAGCGCAGCAATCGCCTCAACGGCAGGAACAGCCCGCGTTCCCGCTATTTGCGGCGCGACATCCGCGGCGACCGCAGGGCGCGCCAGGCCACGAGCAGGGACATTCATCGGGACCGGCGCGACCGCCGCTCCGACAAGCGCGACGTCCGCAAGGATCGCCGCGCCGTCCATCGCCGCGTCCGGGCCGCCAGACATCCGGGCCGCTATCGCTGAAATCTCAGTGTGCGTTGCGGCGCTGGCGCTCGCGTTCGCCGCACCGCAGTTTCGTTTTGCCTGCAGGCAAGCAGCGCGCGAGAGCGGCGCAAAGCGAGCGACGAATATCCCTTTGCGGCGCGGGTTTTTCCGGTAGTTCTGGTGGATAATTTTTCCCACTACGTACCGGTGCAAGTTACTTTCCCGTCATTAACCATCAAAGACAACTTTCTGGTTTCCTGGCGTCGAAAGATAATTCGTTAACTAATAGTTTTCCTGGTACATTGGCGCGTTTCTTTTTGTTCTTCCGTCGCTTTCGAGTGGTAAAAATCCACCACATTGTCACTTTTTCACCGGAGAATTTTCCCCACCGCCGGAGGCGCGAAAATCAATCTGCGCGAATCAAAGGACTTTGCGTTTCCCTTTCGATCTTTCCCTATGGCAAGCGAAATGCAACTATATCCGCACTTGCTCGGGATGTAAGGGGAAAACGCCGATGAACATAGAAGACGTCCGCGACAACATGATGGCGAAGAGTGGCACTCCCAGTTCCCACTGGCATGTGGTCGTGTCCATCCTGCTTTCGGGCGCGCTGCTTTGCGCGCTGGCGTCGATCTTCGTCTTGCAGCCGGCCGGGCTGGCGATTGCGGCGCTGGTGCTTTTGGGCCTGGGGCTGTTCTGTAACCAGACGATCGAGCGGCGCAGCCGGAAAGCTTAACCGCCGTGCCTGCCTGAGCTTGCGCCTCCCTGCTCGGGTCCGGGCTCAGTCCGGACTCTTTGCCAGATTCCTGCCTATGGCAGCGGCAATCGCGCCAGTCCAATGCTCGACGAGGGCTTCGTTTTCCGCTTCCACCATAACCCTCGCCACATTTTCCGTACCCGAATAGCGCAAAACGATCCGGCTGGCTTCGCCCAGTTCCTGGCGCGCCCGCTCCACCAGTTGCGTCACTTCCGGCAGGGAATCGAGCGGCCGCTTTCTGTTTACCGGCACGTTTTGAATGCGCTGCGGGAAAAGAAGCAGACCGGCGAGCAGCGCGTCGAGCGTCTTGCCGCCACTGACGGTTGCGGCGACGCGAATCGCCGTGCCCAGACCGTCTCCCGCCGGGCCGTCGTCGAGAAAAATGATATGGCCGGAGGGTTCGCCTCCCAGATTCGCCCCGCCGCGCAGCATCTCCTCCAGAACGTACCGGTCGCCCACCGGCACGCGAACCAGTCCGATGCCCTCGCGAGCCAAAGCGCGTTCGAGGCCCAGATTGGTCATCGTCGTGCCGACGATTTTTCCGCCGCACAGGCGATCCGCGGCCCGCAGCGCGCGAGCCGCAAGGTAGAGCACGCCGTCGCCATCCACCAGCCGGCCTGAAGCGCTGGAGAAAATCGCGCGGTCGGCGTCGCCGTCGAAAGCCACGCCCAAATCCGCCCGCTCGGCGGTCACCCGCTGCCGCATCGCATCGGGATGCAGAGAGCCGCAGCCGTCGTTGATGTTTTTCCCGTCGGGCGCGGCGTGAATCGCGGTGACGCGTGCGCCCAGCGAACGGAACAGCGCGGGGCCGATTGCACTGGCCGCGCCATTGGCGCAATCGAGCACGATGTTCAGGCCGTCGAGATTTGCCGCCGCGCGGGCGCGCGAGCGAAGGATGGAAAGATATTGCTCGGCCCATTCCGGCTGGGGCGCGAGCGGCGAATCGTGCCCGGATGCCGCACTGGAGCCGTTTTCCCGGTGGCGCAGAATATCCGCTTCCAGCCGTTCCTCCACGTCGTCGGGGAATTTCATTCCGGCGTGGCTGAAGAGCTTGATGCCGTTGTCGCGGAAGGGATTGTGGGAGGCGGAAATGACGACCCCAGCGACGAAATCATTCGCCCGCACCAGCGCGGCCACACCGGGCGTGGTGATCACGCCGGCGGAAACCGGCTCAGCACCCGCGTGGCGCAGGCCGGCGGCCAGTTGCCGCGCCAGGCGCGGCCCCGATTCCCGGGTATCCATACCGATCAGGATCCGGCGCGAGGGGGCCGGCGCTGTTTCGGTGGCGAAATGGCCCAGCGCCAATCCCGCCGCGTAAACCGTCAGATCGTCGAGCGGGAAACTGCCGGGAACGCCACGAATGCCGTCGGTGCCAAAAAGTTCTCTTGTCATGAGTAAAGCTCAATTGTAGCCGCTGCGCGGACGCGGGTAAAAACGAACGACAGGGATTTCCGGTTCTCGTGTTATTCTCCCGCCATGTTCTCCTTGGAAGATTGCCGGCGCTTCTACGCCGAGGAAGTGTGCTTTGCCGGCCATGTGCGTAGCGCGGCGCTTGTCGAGGCTTTCGCGCGAGTTCCGCGTGAGCATTTTCTTGGCTCGCCTCCGTGGCAGGTCGGCTCACCTGAGGGACGTGCGATGGCGGTGGCGGGCGCAGGTGCGAGCGAGTACATGCCGACGAGCGATCCTCGCGACCTGTATCACAACCTCGTCGTAGTGGTGGACGAAGCGGCCAGCCTGAATAACGGCCAACCCGGCGCCCTGGCAAGGTGGATGGATGCGCTGGAAGTGAAGCCAGGCGAGCGCGTTTACCACCTTGGCTGCGGCGTCGGCTATTACACCGCCATCCTGGCCGAAGTTTGCGGACCATCGGGCAACGTGGCAGCCGCCGAAGTGCGCGCCGACCTGGCCGCGCGAGCCAGAGAAAATCTCGCCCCGTGGCCGCAGGTCGCCGTGCATTGCGACGACGGAACGGCGGTTGATCCCGGGCCGTGCGATGCCATGCTCATTAATGCCGGCGTTACGCATCCGCTTCCGGCTTGGCTCGATCGCCTGCGGCCGGGAGGGCGAATCGTGCTTCCGCTGACGATCTCGATGGGAACGACAGGTCTGGGACAGGGCGTGATGGCGCGAATAACGCGTGAGGCAAACGGTTATTCGGCTCGAATGGTCAGTTTTGTGGCGATTTTTTCTTGCACGAACGCGCGCGACCCAGCGCGCGAGCCGCTCCTCAAAAACGCGTTTGTGACCGGCAATCTCTTGAAGATGAAATCCGTTCGTCGCGACGCCCACGAATCCGCCGAAACCTGCATCATCCACGGAGCCGATGTTTGCCTGAGCGCCGCTTCTCTGCCGTAGCTCCGGTTCTTAAGTATCAGACCGAAATTGCCTGGCGAAGCGACGCCACCCGCGCGGCCAGATCCGCAATCTCCTGAAACCAACGGATGGCGGCGACACCGCTCGCGCCGACGGCGATGCACTGGCCCGCGTTTTCCGGCGTGATGCCGCCGATGACAATCACGGGAATTTCGAGCGCACGGCAAACCTCGGCCAGGCGCTCCGTTCCTTGCGGTGGTCCATAGGCGAGTTTTGAAGGCGTGGCGAAAATCGGGCCGAAAAAGATGTAATCGGCGCCGTCTCGCTGGGCCGCGGCCGCTTCTTCGAGCGAGTGGCAGGATTTTCCAATCAGAAACGCGCCTCCCGCGCGCTGGCGGATCCAGGACCGCACCACCGCCACCGGCAATCCCTCGCCGCTCAAATGAACTCCCGCGGCGAGGGCGGCGAGCGCGATGTCCAGGCGATCATTCACGACGACGCGCGCGCGGGGGCAGCGCTCAACGATTCGCGTCGCAAGGTCGAGAAGGGTGCGGGCTTCCAGGTCCTTTTCCCGCAGCTCGATCCAATCCACGCCCGCGGCCGCTGCTCGCCCGGCGATTTCGACGAGTGCGTCCGCAGCCATGCCTGCGTCGCGCAATTCCAATGAGCGCCGGTCGGTGACGTAGCAGAGAACGGGTTTATGGACGGGATTCAACGCTTCTCGGAGGACGGCGAATCAGCGTTTCGGCCGCCATCACCATATCGAGCAGGCCTATGCCGCTCACCGCGCCGCGCACGAAGCCGTTCAACGCAAAGGGAATCAATTGCGGATAACTGGTCAGCAGCGGATTGTTTTCCCACACGTGCGACCATGGCAGCAGCAGCACCAGCAGCCCGAGATCGAACCAGGCGAAGGCCAGTACAACCCAGCCGAGCCGGTCGGTCGAGGAAGATTTCATTCGGCGCCGTTCCCCTCGCCCGGCGCGACGAGCGGCAGGGCGGTTTGAATGGCGGAAGCGGCCCAGCAGGCGGCGTCGCGCACCGG
>JAKAOH010000221.1 GCA_021812285.1 Acidobacteriota bacterium
TCGCTTCCACCCACTGGCGTGAAAGGCGTTTTTCGATTTCCTGCGGCTCGTAGGCTTTCGGGATTTCGCGGCTCATCGGTTTGGCGCCGGGGTTGGTGACGCTCGCACCGGCTGAATTGCATTACTATACGAGGAGCGCGGAAATAGCGTCAAATTGAGCCAATTTCGCTCGGCGCCGTTTCCAACGAGAAAGAAGGAGTGCACATATCATGCAACTGGGAATGATCGGGCTCGGCAGAATGGGAGCGAATATGGTGCGGCGGTTGCTGCGCGGCGGACATACGTGCGTTGTTTTCGACCGCGACCAAGCCGGCGTCGCGCAATTGGCGAAGGAAGGGGCGACGGGCGCGGCGACGATCGACGATTTCGTGAAGAATCTGGCCGCGCCCCGCGCCATCTGGATGATGGTGCCCGCCGCGGTGGTGGATTCCGTGATTGCCGATCTCGCCCCGCGGCTCCAGCCGGGCGACATCCTGATCGACGGCGGAAATTCCTACTACATTGACGATATCCGGCGCGCGAAGCAGCTGGAGTCGAGCGGAATTCGGTACCTGGACGTCGGAACGAGCGGAGGCGTTTGGGGCCTGGAACGCGGCTATTGCCAGATGATCGGCGGGCCGGCGGAAAGCGTGCGACACCTCGACCCGATTTTCAAGACGCTGGCGCCGGGACGTGGAACGATCGCGCGGACGCCGGGGCGTGATGAAAAGCCGAGCACGGCCGAAGAGGGATATCTGCATTGTGGGCCCTCCGGCGCGGGACATTTCGTGAAGATGGTGCACAACGGAATCGAATACGGCCTGATGGCGGCCTACGCGGAAGGGTTCAATATCCTGCGCCACGCGAACGTCGGAAAACAGAAACAAGTAACCGACGCGGAAACCACGCCGCTGCGGAATCCCGAGCATTACCAGTTCGATCTGGCGCTCGATGAAGTCGCCGAAGTCTGGCGGCGCGGCAGCGTGATCGCTTCCTGGCTGCTCGATCTTTCGGCGATCGCGCTGCTCGAACAACCCAACCTCGAAACCTACGCGGGACGCGTTTCCGATTCCGGCGAAGGCCGCTGGACGATCCAGGCGGCGATCGAGGAATCGGCTCCCGCTCCAGTGCTGAGCGCGGCGCTCTACGAGCGGTTCAGCTCGCGTGGAGAGGGCGAGTTCGCGGCGAAGCTGCTTTCCGCCATGCGGTTCCAGTTTGGCGGGCATCAGGAGAAAAAGGCCGCGGGCGAGAAATAGGCGGCCATACTCCGGAAAACCTTGGACGGGAAACGGCTTGCACGGAAGCCCGGGAGGACGAGCGTGGCTTGTACCGGCCGGTTGGTGGGTGGCACAGTCGTGCCATTGTCGCTTTCCCATCCACGCTCCAAATTGGTCCTTCTCGTGGCGGGCCCTCCTGCGAAAATATGAGAGGTGGGACCGGGGCAGGTTGGGGAATTTTGTGCGGGGAGCAGTTCGGGCGGGAAGGCCCGAGCGAACAAGAAGAACATGAACGATTTTGCGAAGCGAATTTTGGGAGACGGGAGGCGTGCGCGCGCTGCGGCGTGGTTGCACAATCCCGGCGTGCAGGCTGCGATTGTGGTGCTCGTGCCGGGGATTCTGGCCGGGGTGGTCTGCTACTGGACGTGGGACCAGCTTTCCCGGCGGTACGGCTGGCGCGTGCGAATGGGCCGGCGATCCGCATCCCGAATTCCCGCTTGAAAAGGCGGTGTTTCCGCATTTCCGCCGAGCATCCGATACTCGCGCATTCGCATCGAAACACGCAGCGGGACGAGCAGGGCTCGGGCAGGGGAGTTTTGCGCGCGAGCCGGCTCGCGATGCGCGCATGTCAGCCGCTCGCAAACGCAACCCGGCTCCGAGCGGACCGGTTCCGCTCCGGTTCGAGCCGGTTCAATGGGAGAGTGCCGTGAGAAAGTTGATCGCAACCGCCTGCCTCGGATTCTGCATCGTGTTCCTCGCCCAGGGCACCGCTCACGCTCAGCAAGTGGATGTCTTCTTCGGGGCCAACACAGTGACCGCTCCCGGCGCTTCGGCCGCCAGCGGAAGCACGAACTACTTTCCGCAGTCGCTGACCGGCGGATTTTATCCAACGCTCGGCGGCGACGTCCTGTTCTTCCACCACATGGGCGTGGGCGGCGAAGTTTCCTGGCGCGGCAGCCGCAACTTTTACGGCGGTCTGGCTTCGCAGCCGTTCCGGCCGATCTTCTACGATTTCAACGCGGTTTTCGAGCCGCCCATCACAAGACACGTGCAACTGGATCTGGAAGCGGGGGTCGGCGCCGAGAGCGTGCGCTTCTATCAAAGCACGTATTCCTGCAACTACTACACCGGCTTCTGCAGTAACTATTTCAGCAGCAACCACTTTCTGGGCCATTTTTCGGCCGGAATCAAGTTCTACGTCTGGGGTAACGTTTTCGTCAGGCCGCAGGTGGGCGTCTATCTGATCAACAACAACTACGAATTCAGCTCGGCGCGCGCCACGCAGATGGGCATCTCCATCGGCTACACGCTCGGCCACCACTAATTTTCACGGCATCGCGAAAGCAAGCTCCCGCCGTCGCGGTGGGAGACGAGCCGCGCCCGGCGCCCGCGACGATGCGGGCGAAGAGGCGCGGCTCTATTTTTTTTCGACGTGCTTAGGCAGTTCGCTTTCGGGTAGGTAGAACGCCTCGCGAGCCGGCCGGTACGGGCGCGCGATCCAGAGCGGCCGGCGCAAGCCTCCCGGGCCGGGCGCCGGGCGCGTGGTTTCGAGCCACTTGCGGTATTCGGCGTGAGCCTTGTTCGTATCCACGAAAATATCGCCGTAGCGATCGTCGGGGCCGCAACGCTCGACGCACACTTTCTGATGCCAGCAGTGCTGTCCGCTGACCGGATCGGGATGCACGGGGAAGGTGAGATTCTGGTGCACGCCCGCATCCTGCCAGGGAATGCGCGAGGAATCGGGATCGGAACTCGCGAACGGCTGCACGCCGTGCACCTGGCGCATCTTCCACTGGCCGGGCGCGATCTGCTCGATTTTCACGAGCGCGCTGGTCCAGCGCGGAGCGCCCGTTTCCTCATGAAGGCGCCAGCGGCCGAGGTGATGCGAGCAGGCGACAACTCCCGGGCGAATCGCTTCGGTGACCCAGACGCGGTCCACGAAATAGCCGATCGTCGTGGAGACTTTGACGATGTCATCGGTGCCGACGCCGAGCCGAGCGGCGTCTTCGGGGTGCATCCAGACGGGATTTCGATGGGAAATTTCCGTGAGCCATTTGGAATTCCCCGAACGGCTGTGAATCAGCGTGGGCAGGCGGAACGTGGGCAGGAGCAGCATTTCGCCGCGAGCGAAGTCGAACTGGCTGCGATGGACGTGGCTATGAATGTAGGTGGGGATCGTGGCTTCGGGCCAGTTCCATTCCTTCAGCGTTTTTGAATAAAACTCGAGTTTGCGCGACGGCGTGGGAAAACCGGAGACCGCCTGGCCGTCGATTTCGACGCCGATCGCCGAGCCGTTTTTCCGGATCACGTGCGTTTTCGGATCGAGCGTCGAGCCGGTGAGCTGCGCGTCGCTGAGCGATTCCTCGTTCAGCCGGTAGATGTGCTCCTCGACGAGGAAGGCGCCGTACTTGCGCATGTAGTCGAGCGGGGAAAGATTTTCTTTCGCCGCGGCTTCGGGCAGGCCGGGCACGCTGTTTTCGAAAATCCAGCGGTAATACTCGTCGACGGTTAGCTTTTCTCCCGCGCGGTAGGGCGATTCGAAATATTTGCGGATGCCCATCGAGCCGTCGGGATCGACGCGCCAGGAAAGCTCGATCCAGAATTCGTCTTCTTCCCAGATTTCGCCGAGGCCGGCTTCCCGGTGCGCTTCCCAAGTCGTTGCGAATCGCTTGCTCTGCCGTTCGAGCGCGACGCGCAGGACGGGCTGGCGGAATCCGATCCAGCGCGCCGAATGCGTTTCCTGGCTCATCAGATCGTGGCGCTCGGAGGAATGGCCCATCGGCAGAACGTAATCGGCGAAATTGGCGGTTTCGTTCCAGGTGGGCGTGAGGCAGGCGTGGCATTCCACCTGGCTTTCGTTCGAAAGCGCCTCGATCCAGCTCATGCCGTCGGGATTCGTCCACACGGGGTTGTAGACGCGGGTGAAATAGACGGCCAGTTTGCCGCGGCCCTCGCGGAGGAAGTGGGGGAGCAGGTAGCTCATTTCAAAAAAGGCGAGCGGAAACTCGCGCGGCCACATCATTTCGTTCCACGCGTTGGGCGCTGGCGGCATCAACGGCGGCGCGGGAATGAACTTGTTCCAGGAACTGGGCGTCATGCCGCCGCGCGTGCCGATGGCGCCGGCGAGCACGGTGAGAAATTCGAGCGCGCGAGCCACTTGCCAGCCGCCCAGATTGCCGGCGGCGGCGTTGCGCCAGATGTGCGTGGCAAGGGCCGATCCGGCGCGCGCGGCTTCATGGGCGACTTCGACGATCAGCTTCGCCTCGACGCCCGATTCGCGCTCGGCGAATTCGGGCGTGTATTCGGCGTAGATCTCCTTAAGCGCTTCGAGGAAACGATCGAAGGTTTGCGGCTCATTCGGGCGTTCGGCCACCAGAAATTCTTCCCAATTCACCCAGCGGCGAACGAATTCACGGTCGAAGAGATTTTCCTCGATCAGAATGCGGCACATCGCCAGCAAAACGGCGGCTTCGCTGCCGGGCCACGGGGAAAGCCAATAATCGGCCTTCGAAGCGGTATTCGAAAGGCGCGTATCCAGCACGCAGAGCTTCGCGCCGGCGGCTTTCGCGTCGAGGATGCGCTGCGCGTGAGGATTGAAATAATGGCCGGCTTCGAGATGCGCGCTGAGCAGCAGGATGAATCGGGCGTTCGGAAAATCGGGCGAAGGGCGATCGTAGCCCTGCCAGAAGGCGT
>JAKAOH010000040.1 GCA_021812285.1 Acidobacteriota bacterium
GACCTGCAGCAACAGCGGGGAATAATCCGTAAGGAAACGGTTCCAGGCGTCTCGCGGTTCGGCCGAGGCAAGGCCATTCAGGATTTCGGCGATCTCGCGATCGTCGTTTTCGAGACGAACGGCCAAAGTGCTGTCCCCACGCCTTCCCTTGATGCGGGTCACTCCCCAGGGGCAAAGGTCTCGCCAATATACTCCTGACGGCCCGCGCAAGCCAGACTGGGCTTCTGGCCGCATTCGGGCTATGCGATCTCCGCGTTTCCAGCCGATGAGCGAGCTGGGAAAGGGAAGCGGGGCGGGGAAATCGCCCCCGCGCAAACCGCTGCGGCGCAATTGGCGTGGTTCGTTGGTTTGCCGGATACACGGCGTGAGACTGAGGAATCGGATTGCGGTACGTCAATGGTGAACGGGCTCGGGAACCCGCTCGCGACGCTCAGGAGATTTCGAGGCTGAGTTCGCGCTTGCCAGCGAGCAACGCAGCCGGGAGGCGTACCCCATCAGGCCCCAATTCTCCGAGCGAGGTCGATTGCAACGGCTCGCCGGAAGGCGGATGAATGTGGACGATCAAATCCGCCGCGAACGGCCGATCGAAACCGAGCCTGACGCGCCAACGCGCATGGCCCAAGCGCTTCGCGGTGGACTCGGTGGTCCAGGTCAACAAGCCGAAGCGCGTCGGGCAATTTTCCACGTGGATCCGCTCGCCGGGCCGGAACCACTGCCTGGGCGCCGCTTTCTGCAGGTGAACGACCGAGCGGTCGTGCTCCTCGTAGCAGAGCAGCCAGCGCAATCCCATGGCGATTTGCAATTCGCTATTGACGACGGCGGACCATGCGTAGGGGCTGCCCTCGCCGGGATAGTTTCCCGGCAGCAGCGCGTCCTCGGGTGAATAGCGGCTGCCGGTATCCATCGTGTAGCTGGCCAGAGCGTAAAGCGCGAGGAGAAACGGCCGGTAATCCGGCTGGCGAATGCGGCCGGCGAGCGTGCCGTGTTCCATGAAGTTGGAGACGCGCGGATACGCCCCGTCGGTTCCCATGCCCAGGATTTCCATGCCGGCGATTTTTCTGTGGAGGAAATGGCCATGGTCCAAAGCCGGATCGCCCCAGTCGCTGGTCCACCAATCCATCATGTAGCGATGATTTTCGTAGCTGGTGAGATCGGTTGGTTTGCGCTTGGTATCGAACGGAGAGAACGGAGTGATGCCCGCCTGTTTCATCGCCGGATTGCGGTTTGCCAAAGCCGTGGCGAGGGAACGCTCGATCAGGGCGCGCATTTCGCGCGCAATCTGCAGAATTTTTCTTCCTTCGCGGCGCAAACCGGCGTCGCTGTGCTCGCGGGCGGCGCGGAGCAGGCAGCGGCCGTGCTCAGCGAGGCCGCGCCAGGTCCACGAAGCGTTTTGGTAGTAATAGGGATGGGAATTCGGATGATCGTCGGAGGGATCACCCTTGTCGGCCTCGGGAGAGCCCCAAATCAGGCCGTGGCGAGGATCGCCGGCCGGGTAGGTTTTCAGGCTGTATTCATACCGAGCGAGAACAAAATCCATCATCCGGCGCAGCACCGGAAGCCGCGCGCGCAGCGCTTCGACGTCGCCGGTGAAATGGTAGGCGCGCGCGGAATTTTCCAGGAAAACGCCGGCGTTGAGCGGCGCCTCGACCTGGTCCTGGGTGTTGTAGAGGAAATTGCCGTTCGGCAGGATGTAGTTGTCCAAATAGTGCTGGAAATAGGGCTCGACGTCGGCGGCGAGATTCCAGAGCTGATGCGCCCACACAAATTCGTAATGCGCCACGGGAAACAGCGCGTGGCTGCGAACGGGAATTTTGGTGTACGCTCCTTCGCCGATTTGATAGGTGGGATCGAGACCGTGGTAGCTGCACCGGCAGAGAGAGATTCCGGCCCGCGCCGCGTCGAGCAACCACTCGTCGGGAATCTCGACGCGCATGCGGTCTTCGAGCAGGGAATGCCATTTTTTCCAGACCATCGAGAGCGCGGAAAAGAAATCGGCTGCCGAGCCGTTCCAGTAACGGTCCACAAAGCCGGGCGCGGGAGCCGGTGCGGAAGCATTCGTGTCGCCTTCCGGAATCAGGCGCTCGCGTAAAGCGGGAGGCAAGCTCGCGCGAACGCGGCCAATCGGACGCGCGTCCGGGCCCGGAGGAAGAACCATCATCACTTCGTAGCCGGCGCGAAACGTCGGATTCCAGACTCCGATATCCGCCGCGGGCAGGTAGCCGCCAATCATCGTGCGTTTGCTGTAGCCGGAAACGTAGTCATACAGATATTCCGAAGGAAGCAATCGCCGAGGGTCGAACAGGCGGCCGGTGAGATCGGGCGCCCATAGGGATTGGGGATCCGAACCGAATTGGCGCGAGGTTCCGTCCGCTTCCAGCCAGAGCGATTTCTGCGGCGCAGACTCTTCATTCGCCACCAGAGTCCAGCCGACCAGCTCCGGCCCCAGCGCGGCCACGTTCGCAAAGCTCGGGTCCTGGCTGGAATGGAGGATGTGCTCGCCGAGGACGTCCGGACCGGGGATGTATTCGGCGGGGCGAACGAAACGGAATCCGCGCTGGGGATTGATCGGTCGAGGGCGGATTTTCGAAAGATCGCCGACGTGCTTGGGGATTCTGGCGATTTCGCGTTCCGGGGTAACGTAAACGATCAGGCCGCGATGGGTCACATGTTTTTCGAAAACGGCTGAGGCCGCGCCATCGAGCGAAGGAAGAATCGCCAGCAATTGCCATCCTCCGATCGCTTCGCCGATACGGCAATTTGCTTCTTCGTTTTTCCATCGCGCACGAACCGCGTCCTTTGTGATTTGCAGAACGCGAGGCGACTGGCGCAGCGCTTCTCGCTCGCCGTCGAGGAACAGGTCATATTCGTTCGGTATCTGGCCCGGCGCGTAATGGCCAATCGGCGTGCTTGAGCCTGGCAATTCGGAGGGGGTAACAACGGCGCCGGCGGCCTCGGTAAGAAGAGGTATCGCCGCGGCTTGCTTGAGAAACGTTCTTCGATTCATACGCACCTGTTTCGAGTTGCCGATGCGCGGCAGTATACACGACGCGAGAGGAATAAAACGGGCCTTCTTTTCGCTTTGAAGAGTGCGACGGGACGGGCGTGCACGCCCCAGGAAAAACCCTCGCGGCACCTCTCCGTATAGGCCCGCATATGGCGTATACTCCCGGTCGGACCGTGAGGCGCCTCGCCCGATGTGGCTCACAATCCTGACGGAAGCAGCCCTCTGGCTCGGCATCTGCGAGCTGATCGAGTATTTTGCTGTGCGCCGGGAGCCGGGAAATGTCTACCCACTCAAGCTTCCGTGGAGGCTGGCATACTGGGCCATGCTGGCCTACTTTTTTGAACTCCTTCGCGGCATTGTAACGGGCTCCGCCGCGGCCGCTGGCGAGCATCGCGGCCTCCCGGCGTTGATTTTCGGGGCGATTCTCCTGTTTGTTCGGCCACGTTCGATCACTGCGGGCGAAACTGGCGTTTCTTCCTGTGGGATATTTGGCATGTTCCGGCGGTTCATCCCGTGGTCGGACGTGCGGGAGGTGTCCTATGACTGGGAGGAGGTTCGGGGGATTTGGCCTAGCCTCGCGCTATTCTGGAATAGTGGGCCGCGCATCACCGTGCGCAGCCGTGCAGGCCTCCGAATCTCCCACACAATCTGGAACAGTCGCCAGGCCGCTTTTCTGCGAGACTTGAGGGAGCGTCTTCCCCGAGAGTCCTTCGATCCAGGCGTTTACGAAATGAATCCGGTTTGAGCCGAGAAACCTCTTCTTCATTCGAGCGCCAGGAATTCATTGGACCAAATTCTCAAGGAGAGTCTGTGTGGTATTTTCGCTTTCCGAATTTCGAGTTTGGCTTTTCGAGTTTCGCCGTCAAGCGCCGGCAGTCTAAAGTCTGCGCGGTTTCAGGATCTGGTCGAGGTAATCGGGTGTGCCGGGAATCCGAGCGAGATGCGGATAGCGCAGGCCGCCTTCGTAGTGAATCACGCAGGTTTTGAAATAGCCGTCGTTCTCCACAATCAAATCGATTGTTTTCGCGCTGTTTGCGGTCGCCTCGATCGCTTCCTTCAAAGCTTCCGGCGAAAACATGCGGCCATTCACGCCCACCACTTTCATTCCCGGGCTGATTCCGGCGCGAAACGCCGGGCCATTGTAAATCGAATCGGCCACGCTGCCGTCAGGCCGCAGACTCAGACCAATGGAATATTCGTCGTCCGGTGCGCTGGAGGAGCCTTGATTAGAGGTTGGCTGGCTCGTGAAGGCGAGTTTCCAGCCGCTGCGAGTGAGTCCGCCAACGGGAGCTTGCGCCGAAGTCGAATCCAACCGGTCGTGTAGGAATCGAGCCCAGGGGTAGGGAGCCACGCGATTGAGCGCATTCACAATGTCCTGAAACGTGTAGGTTTTGAGCTGCGGCCCCAGATTTGGCCCACCGAAAAAGTCGCGGCAAAAATCGTCCAGTGATTTCCGCCCTTCGGTCCGCTGACGAATCATGGCGTCCACTTCGAGCCACAGAAGATTGCCTTCCTGGTAGTAATCCGATCCGCGGCTCCAGTTCGGCCATCCGCCAAAAGAAAACATTCCCGGCACCGCAATCGCCGTATCGAGCAGCGGGCGCCACGTGCGCCCCGGACGAGCCGGGCCCATGCTGGCCGCCATTGACGCGATGTAATGGTGATAATCCTGCGTGGTCCAGAGGCCGCTGCGCACCGGAAGCACGTTGCACCAATACGTCGTCAAGCCTTCGTAGACCCACAAAAGGTCGGTCTTCATCGGCGTCTCGAAATCTGGGGTGCTCAAATCGGCCGGCCGGCGGAATTTTCCGCACCAGGAATGCGCGAACTCGTGCGCCAGCAAGCCGCCAGCTTCGCGCCCGGCGTCGGGCATGAGAAACGTGCGCAAGGGCAAGCGGCTGTCGTCCGATTCGTGATGCTCGATCCCGAAATGAATCATCAGGTCGCTGAGCGTCACCAGAAAATGGTAATCACGGTAGTGCGGGCCGCCGAAAAGTGCGACTTCCTGAGCCACGAGATTCGTCAGCCCTTTTCGCACCGCCGGGCTGATATTGAGCGCTTCGGGCTCGTCGGCAACGAGATCAATTTCGTGATGAATGGATTCACCCGGCGGCGTGAGATTGTAGGAGCGGTAATATTCGCCGGCGATCAGCGGCGAATCCACCAGTCGATTGAGGGCCACTTTCCGAAACTCTAGGCGGTCGCCTTGCTGCGAAGCGACTGGAAGGGCGGTGCCGAATTTCCAGCCCGCAGGCAAGAGCAGCGTTGACCGATAGAAGATCTGGTCCGACGGCGCGCCAGCAGGATAGAGGAGCACCTGATTCCAGGTGAGATCGAGCAGCTTGTCCGTGGCCGAGCCCGCGGCAGGGTCGCCGAACGCGTTCGGTTCGAGATAGTCGAATCTTACTTTGAGTTGCGTCGCGCCGGCCGGCACGTCTACATGAAACGTAAAAACGTCGAGCAGGTCGCGCTGCCAGGGAATGCGCTTGCCGTTGGCAAAAAATTCGAGGCCGGCGACGTTGGCGATAGGTCCGGCGGGCTCGTGGAGGCCGGGAATCCATTTGGGATAGTAGAGCGTCAGCGGCCCGGGTTTCACGGGCATCGTCATGCGCGCGCGCAGGATTCTCTCGGGCGCGTGCGTTGCATCCACAGTCAGCGTAATCGCCGCTGCGGCTGGCACCGTCGCGGGACTCACCCTCGCCCGGGCACTCCCCCCGCCTAAAGTCACAACCGCCAAAAGGATCCACGGCGCCCGAATGGCTGATCGCGTCATATTCATTCCTCTTTCCTCGAAATCGTGCCGAGCCCATGCTCGCCGGCGAGAGAAGACAGGGCGCTCACGGCAACGTCACCACCGTCACTTCGAATCCGCCGAGCACCACATCATCGCTCACGAGGTTTGCCGACCCGATGCCCGTCGATCCGGTTTCCTGATTCACATAATCCTCGTGCGCGCCCGCCGCTCCGGGAAGGGAAATCACGGCCGGGCGGTTGCGTTTGTTGATCAGCAACACTTTGCGTTTGGCGTCGCGCGTGATGAACGCCTGGGCGTAAATCGCCGAAGTGCCGTAGCCCGTTTCGACCAATTTATCGCCCGGAGCAAAGTTGTCGTGCAGGAGTTTCAGCACCCAGTAGCGGGCGTTCGGCCGGCCCGTTGTCCAGTTCACCATCGAGACGCTTGGGTACTGCGTGGGATAGCCGACCATCTGGGATTCACCAACGACGTCAATGCCCAATCGCGTGAGCCGAGCGTAGAGATAGGCGTACATGGCGCCGGAAAGGTTCCAATAGAAATGGGGAATCGGGCGAACCATGTGCGCGGCGGTGTCGTAAGGCAGGATGGAGCCTAGCTCATCGATGTCGGTGCGCGTGGATGGCGAGAGGCGCTTGCGGATGGACTCGATGTAATGGACCACGTTGAGAAAGCCGTCGGCCTGGGCGAAAAAGGTGTAAGGCCAAGCCGCAATCGGCTCTTGCGCGCTGGGAGTCGCGTAGAAATGGTAGGAAATCATGTCGAGCGGCGTGTGCGGGAGATGGTTTTTGGGATTCAGGAAATACTGGAAGAAATCCGGCTCGCTGCTGGGCGCGGACAACGCCATGCCGACGAACTTCGTTTGCGGCGATACCGCGTGAATCGCCGTGACCACGGCGTCGTAGAGGCGCGTGTAGAACTCCGGGCTCATCTGGTGCTCGGAGTCCACTTCATTGAGCACTTCCCAATACGCGATCGGATAGTGGTATCCGGACGCGTGCCATTTCCCGTACTCATCGGTAAAGCCGCCGTTCGCGTACCAGCCGACCAGGCGCGCGTAATAGTCGGCAACCTGTTTCATTGTCGGATCGCGCAGCTCGGTCCCTTGTTCGTAGTCCCAGTCGACTCGGTCTGGATCGGACGGAAAGGCCGCCGGTTTGGGAGTTTCGAACATCCATTCCGGAATCGTGCTGAAGTTGAGAACGACGGAATGCCCTTGGGCCGCGGTGGCATTCAGGAAATCAACAGTCAGAGGGTCGATCAGCGAAAAATTCCAGGAAGTCTTGCCCGCGCGCGGCGGCGCGAGTTCCGCCACGCCGAGCTTGGGGTAGGGAAGCCAGGGGACGAAGCGAACGTAGTCGCAGTTCAACTCGCGCAAGGCTTCGAAGACCTGATTGTGGATGGGCGAATCTCGGCGCAAGAGGGGGTTGACGACCACCTGAAGCGTGGCGGTGGTCTTCGAAATGCGAACCACTTTTCCCCAAGCGACGGAAACGTGCGCTCTAGTCTGCGCGCGGGCGGGCGCGGCGACGAGTGCAGCCAGCGCCACGAGGATTTGTGCCAAGTGAATTGCCGATCGCTTGAATTGCATTAGCGTTCCTCGATTCTCGAAACCGTGCCGAGTCTAAGCACGGGACCTCAGAAAGACAAGAGGCTCCGCGGCTTTGTCAGTGCAAGGTGGGAATGGCCGGTTTATGCAAAGTAGAAGTGGCAGGCTTTCGAGGGCAAGCGCTCGGTCGCGCCGAGTGAGGCAAAAGGAGGGCTTCGGATTGGCCGCGGCAGGGTGACACAGGTGGTCGAGCAAAAAAACCGGTAGGTGGTTTTGTTTCAACGAGATAATTTTTCCAGGGTGTCACTTTTTGAGCCACTTCTACGTGGACTTCGGCGCCAGAATTCGAAGTTACGGCACTCCTCGGGCGAGTGAAATGGATTTCGCTCGATGCGAGGCTCGGCAAGTGATGATTCCTCCTGCGTGCGGATAAAGAGCCGCTGTTTTCCGCATGCAACGCCATTTTCGCCCGATGCGACTCGGAGCGCCAGGGGTGGTTCTACGTAAGGAAGCTTAGGGGAATTGCGGTTTCAGGCGCGGGCCCAGATTTTCGGATTTTCCCGGAAAATTATCGCGTGGGCGATCCGACGCGGACGGACACGGCGGGTTTCGCCGCCGGCCCGCTGCCGGGATATTTTCCCGCGGCGATTTCATTCACGATCGTCTGCGCTTCTTTTTGGGAAACCGGGCACGCCGAATCGAGCAGCCGGCATTGCGCCAGCGTGTAATTGCATCCGCAGTGGCAGCGCTTTTCGTTCAACACTTTGATTGCGAATTTCTTCTGCGTCGGCGTCAATTTCGACATATCCACGCCGGGGAGCGACGTCGCGTTTTTCGCGTTCCCCGGGAAGACCTGCCCTTCGTCCACGAACGTCTTTACTTCCACGTTTTCCGGTTTGCCCGCCAGATACCCGATTTCCGCCGCGTAGTAATCGCTCGGCACGAGGCCCACATGCTTTTCCACCACCTGCCCCTGGCGGTTCAGAACAAACGAGGTGGGCAGCGCGAGGATTCCGCCGAACTTGTTTTGGAGCGCGTCGCCGGCGATGGCCACGGGATAATTGATCCCCATCCGCTGGGCGAACTGCTCGACGGTCGCCGGCGGCGCTTCATCCACGGAAAGCCCTACCACCTGGAGCGAATTGGGATATTGCTTTTCAAGCGCCATCAGCTCGGGGATCTCGTACCGGCAGGGCCCGCACCAGGTGGCCCAGAAATTCAGAATCACCACTTTCCCGCGCCACTGGGCCGGGTTAAGCGTCTGCCCGCCGAGCGACTGCACGCTGAAATTGGGGACGTTCTCGGGATCTTTCACGAATTGCAGGGTGAAATGCTGCCGGGAAGGATCGATGGTCGCCGCCGCTTGCTGCACGCGGGCTTTCTGCGTGTCAACGGTCTTGGCGGGCGCCGCGCGCAATGGCTCTCGCCTGGCCGCCAGCACGCCAAGCCCCACCGCCAGAGCGGCGGCCAGGGAATAGAACACCACCGTGGATCCTCTCATCCGATTCGTCACCCCTCTCGTCATTGTCATTATGCCGGGAAACGCGATGCCCAACAAGCCACGGGTTTCCACACTTTACCAAATGGGTAGAGCGGAAAGGATTCCAGAGTCGCCGCCGCAAAGCCCTCGCGCCAATTCCCGTCCGCGCGCAGGGGCCGGGGTGCTTTACTCGCCTAGGCGTGCGCCTGCCGCAGCGCGCCCGGCTCGCGCTCATGGGCCGGCACGAGTTCCACCGGATAGCCTTCCGCGCGCCACGCATTCCATCCGCCGGCGAGCGGCCTGACGCGTCCCGTCCTTTTCTCTTTCAGCCTGAGCGCCACACGGGCGCTCGTCACTTCGTTCGGTCAAGTACAGTAAAGGACGATCTCGCGCTCCGGCGGCACACCCTCGAGGCGCTCTTCCGCCTCGTCGGGTTCGCAATGGAGCGCGCCGGGAATCACAAACGGGTGATGCTCGAAATCGTGCCGGTGCCGCAAATCCACGACCGTCAGCGGCTGGCCTTGCTCCATCAACCGCCGCAGTTCGGCGATCGGAATTCGCTGGGTATCGATCGCTGCCAGCAATCGCCGCCGCGCGCGATATTTCCGCGCGATGTAAATGCCCAGCAGCACGAACCCCAGTAGCAGCAGCACGCCGCCGAATCCCCGCGCGTAAAAAGCGAGTTGGTCCAGTTGCCGGCTGAATAGCCGCCCCAGCCCGGTGAACGCCCCCGCCCACAAAATCGCCGAGAGAGCGTCCAGTCCCAGGAATTGCGGCAAGCTCATCCCGCTCACGCCGGAAAGCGGCGGCATTGCCGCATTCAATCCGGGCACGAATTTCGACGCCAGAACCGCCATCCATCCATGCCGCGTCACCGCTTCCCGCGTCCGGCGGACGCAGTTGTCCGGCTCGAGCGAAATCCGGCACACGAACCGCAGCACGCGCGCTCCGCGCCATCGTCCCAGGAAAAACCAGGTTGCATCGGAAATCAGGACAGCGGCCACGACCAGTCCCAGCGTCGTGCTGAAATGCAGGCTGCCACGACCGGTGAGCGCTCCGGCCACAAACAGCAGCGGTGCCGAGGGAATCGGCAGGCCGGCCTGTTCCAAAAGGACCCAGAAGAAGAGGAGGGGGTACCCATGCCGAAGCAGGAACTGGAGCAGACCGTTCATCGGCGACGCCGCGGCATGGGCCAGCGCGAGGAGCAGATGCAGGGCCGCTGCGAAACCGAGCGCGGAAGTGAAGGACGCCGCCATACTGGATAAGACGCGATAGACAAGCAAAAAGCTGCAAACCGTCGCGAATAGGGACAACAATTCCAATTCAGTACAGCAGTGCGTTGACGGTGGGCGCGCTCGAACTGACGAATTTCTAATGCACACTAAGCAAAGGAGATGGTGGCTGGGCGCTTTCAGCGGCTGGCAAGCGGCGTGCTCTAAGCCAGGTTGGGGTGCACGGAAGCAGTCGACCCGTGACCGGCCGCAGGAGAAGGAAGGGGCTCTTGCCGCTGGGAGCGAGAAGACTTCTCCCACCTGCCTCTGAGAGGGAAGCTAGGATGGATGACCCCGACGCCCGGCCCGCCTTAGCCGGGCAAACCGTGCACCTCGATGGGGGCTTCCGGTAACCAACACCGGGAGCCCCTTTTTATTTCCAGCAGGGCGCCCCCCCCTGGACCACCATCCCCCATTCATGCGTAGATAGCGCCATGCCATTTTCCTTTCTCGAACACACAGCGGATGTTCGCATGCGCGTCACTGGCGCGACGCTCGAGGAGCTGTTCCGCGACTCGCTACTGGGCATGGTTGCGCTCGCCGATCCAGTTTCCAGCGCCGAGCGGCGGGCGCTGCGGCGCGAAATCGCCCTGGAATCGGGCGATGCGACGGCGCTGCTTGTCGATTTCCTGAATGAAGCGCTTGCCTTGATGCACACGGATCGCGAAGCGTATACCGACGTCGCGTTCCACTCGCTCGCCGAACGTTCGCTCCAGGCCACGCTCGAAGGCTATCGCGCGGAGTCGTTTGGCGAAGACATCAAAGCCGTCACCTATCACGAAGCTGACGTGAATCGCGCGGCCACCGGGGCGTGGGAAACGATCATCGTCTTCGACATTTGAATCGGTCCGGCATCGCGCCTATTCGCATTGACACGGTTTTGCGCGAAAATAAACTTATGTTCGATCTTTCCCGCCTCGAGCGCGTTTCCGCCTGCCTTTGGGAGATCCCGAAAAGTTTCCGCGACGATATGCGCGTTCCCGCGCGCATTTATTCGAGTGAAGCAATGCTGAAGGAGATCGTGCGCGACCGCTCGATCGAACAGCTCATCAACGTCGCGACTCTGCCCGGAATCGCCCTTTGGGCGCTCGCCATGCCGGACGCTCACGAAGGCTACGGCTTTCCCGTCGGCGGGATCGCCGCGTTCGACGCGCAACACGGCGTCATTTCCCCCGGCGGAATCGGCTACGACATCAATTGCGGCGTCCGGGTTCTCCGCTCCAGCCTGAAAAAGGAGGATGTTCTGCCGCATTTGCGCAATCTCAGCCGCACGCTTTTCGCGGAAGTGCCCTCGGGAGTGGGCCGTGGCGGGCGTTTGGCGTTTCGCGGCCCCGATCTCGACGCCGTGCTCGTCCGCGGCGCTCGCCGCATGTTCGAACTGGGCTACGCCACCGAGGACGATCTGGCGCATACCGAATCCGAAGGCGCTCTCCCAGGCGCCGATCCCGCGTTTGTTTCCGAGCAGGCGAAATCGCGCGGCCACGATCAGCTCGGCACGATGGGCGCGGGCAATCATTTCGTCGAAGTCGGCTACGTCGAGCAGATTTTCGACGCCGAAGCCGCGGAAAAGCTCGGCCTTTGCGCCGATCGGGTGACCGTCCTGATACATACGGGCTCGCGAGGCTTCGGCCATCAAGTGGCCACCGACCACATTCGCGTGATGAATCGCGCCATGCCGCGCTACAAAATCGAATTGCCCGATCGCGAGCTGGCTTGCGTTCCGTTCGATTCCGAGGAAGGCCGGCAGTATTTCGCTGCGATGCAGGCAGCGGCGAATTTCGCCTGGGCGAATCGGCAGCTCATCACGCATGAAGTGCGCGAGGCCTTTCGCAAAGTCTTTTCCGACGGTGCGCTTTCGCTCGTCTACGACGTGGCGCACAACATCGCGAAACTCGAGGAATATCGCATCGGCCCGGTTTCGAAACGCCTCGTCGTGCATCGCAAAGGAGCGACGCGCGCGTTTCCGGGCCAGCCTGTTTTGATTCCCGGCAGCATGGGGACCACGTCGTACATTTTGCTCGGGCAGCAGGCGTCTCTCGAAGCCAGTTTCGGTTCGAGTTGCCACGGCGCCGGCCGGCGAATGTCGCGCACGCAGGCGCGGAAGGATTTCAATCCCGCCGCGCTCCGCGATGATCTGGCCAAGCAGGGAATTGTGGTCAATGCCGGCTCCGGGCGAGGCTTGGTCGAGGAAGCTCCGCTCGCCTACAAAGACGTCGATGCCGTCGTCAACGTGGTCCACGAAGCCGGGATCGCGAAAAAGGTGGTTCGGCTGCGCCCGCTTGTCGTGGTGAAAGGATAACCACACCATGGCCGCGAAACCGCGATCGAAGCGCCCGGAAAAAGGGGATTGAAACGCGCGGGAGGCGCGCCAAGCTGCCGCGCCGGCTCAAGTCTTTCGATATGGGCCACGCCAGAGCGAATATCGCCGATCGCGGCGCGCTCTACGCGGCGCTCGACGCCGATCGTGACGCCCGGGTCTCGCCTACCGGCGCCACCACCGAAATGACGGCAGCGTGCTTGCAGGATTGGCGCAGCGTTCCGGCTGCGCGTGGCGCGAAGCGGAACAAAATGTCCGCGAATTTTTCGCGCTTCGCCTTGACACAAAGCGGTTTGCGACATATAAATTTTCGTCTGGGTTCGTTTGCAACGTCCTCATTCTTCATCATCAGTTTGGACCCGAACCCAGCAGCAAGTACGAGCCGGCAACGACGCCGGTTTCGGCGCAAGCCAGTTGAGCGATCCGAACAGAATTTTCGGAAACTGAATTCCAGCCGCTCAGTGGGGGAGTGGGAATGGCGGAGGAAAACCGGGCGAAAGGTCAAGCCGGTCTGGCCGGGGAAGACGACGGGCGCATCCACGATTTGAAGGACTGGGTGCGGGTCAAATACCACGAACAGGTCGAGGAACTCAAGCAGCCCGAAGACACGCAGCTCTACAAGGCGTTTTTCCGCGTCGGGCGGATCGACGAGCCTCGCAACCGCGCCCTCCATACGCTCAATAATCTTTTCCTGCACATCCATCCGACCAAGGTGAATCGCGACGCCGTTCGCTACAGCTATACGTGGGGCATGGGCGGCATCAGCTTCTATCTATTTCTGGTGCTCTTTTTCACCGGCGTGATGCTGATGTTTTATTACCACCCGTCCGAGATTCAGGCCTATCGGGACATTCTCGACATTCAGAACAGCGTGCCTTTCGGCATGCAGCTGCGCAACATTCACCGCTGGGCGGCGCACTTGATGATCATCGCCGTCTGGCTGCACATGTTCCGGGTGTTCTTGACCGGCTCCTACAAGCGCCCGCGGCAATTCAACTGGTGCATCGGCGTGATGCTGCTCGTTTTCACGATGCTGCTTTCGTTCACCGGCTACCTGCTTCCCGACGATCAGCTCGGATTCTGGGCCGTCACCGTGGGAACGAACATGGCGCGCGCCACTCCGCTGCTCGGCCACGAAGGCCCGTTCGGCCCGCAACTCGGCATGACCGCTTACAACGACGTGCGGTTCGCGCTGCTCGGCGGTTCGATCGTCGGCTCGAACGCGCTGCTTCGCGCCTACATCTGGCATTGCATCGCGTTGCCGGCGATGATCTCGATATTCTTCGGCGTTCATTTCTGGCGAGTGCGCAAGGACGGGGGAATTTCCGGGCCTTCGCCGGTGATGCTGGAATCGGAGATGCATGAATGAGCAAGCGTCGCGCGATCGCGGCAAGCGAAAGGGAAGCGGTCGATGCTCGGTAACTGGCACCAACTTTGGGTGATCGCGTCGAACCCGGACAACGTGCCGGTGGTCGCTCTGATCGTGCTGGTGCCGTTCTTCACCTGGTTCGGCCTGCGCCAGGCGAAAGCCAACGACCGCCTGATCGAAAAACTCGAGAAGGACCCCGAACTCGCCCGCACGCACCACCGCAAGACCCAGCCGTATCACGCCAGCTGGCAGAAAGAAGTCCACGTCTGGCCTTATTTGCTGCGGATCGAACTCCTCGCGGCCATTGTCGTTACGGTGATCCTGCTCGTCTGGGCGCTGACCGTCAACGCTCCGCTCGAGGAACTGGCGAACGCGACGATCACGATGAACCCGGCCAAGGCCCCCTGGTATTTCCTTGGCTTGCAGGAAATGCTCGAATATTTCGATCCCTGGATCGCCGGCGTTCTGATGCCCACGTTCATCATTCTGGGCTTGATGGCGATTCCGTTCATTGACGAAAACCCGCTGGGCAACGGTTACTACACGTACAAGCAGCGGCGTTTCGCCATCTGGACGTTCCTGGCGGGTTTCGAGGGCATGTGGCTGGTGCTGACGCTGATCGGCACGTTCATCCGCGGGCCGGGGTTCATGTGGTTCTGGCCGACGCAAACCTGGGACCCGGATCGCGTCGAGTTTTTGACCACGCGAAATCTGGACCAGATGTTCGGAGTCAACGGCAAATGGCTGGCGCACATTCTGCCGGCGAGCCAGCAGCCATACGCGGAGCTGTGGGCCAAGGGCCTGTTCGGCATCATCCCGGTGGGCCTGTACATGGTGCTCGCGGCGTGGATCTTTTACAAGATCATCACTTCCACTCCGTTCAGCCGGAAGATTTTCAGCCGGATGAGCCTGTTGCAATTCGTGGTGATGGAACTGCTGCTGGTGGTCATGCTCTCGCTGCCGATCACGTTCTTCATGCGGCATCTGTTGCGGATCAAATATGTCTGGGAAACGCCATGGTTCAATCTCTGATGTCGGGAATTCTGTAGGTCGGGGGGAAAGAGTTGGCGCCTAATCAACCTGCTGCTCCGCCGCCGCCCGATCCGATTACGACGAAATCGCTCTCGGGACCGCTGCTGATCGCGGCGCTGCTGCTGATCGCGGCGCTCGGCTGGTCGATCTACCACGAAGAGATCGGCTTGCGGCCGTGGCGCGCCTATCAGGCGCGATTCTCCCGCGTCTATTCCGCCTTTCTCGAAAAGCGGCTGGCCGAACGCCGCGCCGCGGAAAAGAAACTGCACGCGAAAGCTGAATACAAAAAGCTGGAAGCCGCCTACGAGCAGGCGGCGCGCGAGGCGCAGCCCAAGGACGAGGCGATCGAGCGCGATGCGGCGCTGGTGGCGTCGCAACGGGCGGCGATGCTCCACTCCTTCGTCACCGTCCGCGCCTACGTCGGCTCCCTCACGTACAAGTACGAGGAGATTCCGAATACTCCGGCCTATCGGAGCGACAAGGCAAGCGCCTTCCGCACCATGATGAAGGCGCGCGAGGCCAAGCATGAAATCGCCTGGCCGGTTGGCGGCGGCAAGACCATCAAACGTTATTTCAACGCCGAGGAGCTGAACACCGAATTCACGAAGCTGCTCGACAAGCAGGCCGAGCTCGTTGGCGCGCGCGCCAAGGCCGACGCCCCGGAAACCGCGGCCGAGGCCGATGTGAAAGACTACGAGTCGCGGACCCTTCCCGGCGTCTCCGCGGCCACGCTCAACAATCTTCTCCATAAGGCCCGCTCGCTCACCTATTCCATCCACCAGCTTTACGATTATCCGCCGGGAGGCTCGGTGAACTATTCCGGCGGCGGCATTCTGGTGACGCGGTGCCAGACCTGCCATTTGGCGATGGATCCATCGCTGGTTCCGGCGGCGCTCACCATCACCAAGGCCGACCTGGGCCTCGCCAAGAGCAAAAACGCACCTTTCACCACGCACCCGGAGCCGATCCTGCTGCAGATCCATTCCATCACCACGTTTGGCTGCACCACGTGCCACAACGGCAATGGATGGGGGCTCGACAGCACGAAGATCGCCCACGGCCGCTACGAGCACTGGCCCTGGCCGCTCTATTACAAGGAAAATATCGAAGCCGGCTGCCAGAATTGCCACAACGACGCGGCCTGGACGCAATACGCGCCCGTCCTCAATCGCGGTCGTTTCCTCTTCCGCGTAAAGGGCTGCATCGGCTGCCACAAATACGCCGGGTTTGACGATCAGAAGGAAGAACTGGCCGACGCGGAGCGCATGATCGGCAACCTGGAGCGCGAAAAGGCCGGCAACGTCCTTACGGCGAAGGAACTGAATCATAAGGGCGACAACGCCGCGACGAACGCGGAAGCCCAGGCCGATTACAACGCCGCCACCAACCTGACGGTGGAGAACGCGAAGATCGAAACTCGCGTCACCGCTCTCGAGACCGAGGAACGCAACCTCTTCGAGGAAGTCAAGAAGGTCGGGCCGAACCTCAAAGAAGTCAAAATGAAGCTGCATCAGGATTGGATCCCGTACTGGATCGCGCAAACGCACACGTTCGAGCCACATGCGCAGATGCCGCAGTTCCGGCTCGATCCCGACCAAGTCCAAGCGATTTCCGCTTTCATCTGGCAGGACGCGCTCACGGGTCCCGCTCCGGCCAAGCAGGCCGCGGGCGATCCGGTGCACGGGAAGAAGCTTTTCATGGAGCGCGGCTGCCTTGCCTGCCACTCGATCGGCGAAGGCTCCTCGCGCATCGGCGGCGATTACGCCGCGAACCTCAGCCGCGTCGGCGAAAAGGACAAGTACGACTATCTGGTCCAGTGGATTCACGATCCGCGGCAGCGCACCGAACCCTACGATCCTTATCTCAAGAAGGACCTCACGCCGGCCGATTACAAGAAGGCCGGACTGCCGTTCGTCTTCGACGCCGAGCATTCGACGTTTGAAGGCCATCCGATCGAATGGGAAAATCCCACGATCATGCCCAGCTTCCGCTTGAGCTGGCAGGATTCGCGTGACATCGCCAGTTACCTGGAAACCCAGCGCACCGACATGAAGTACGCGCCGGCGCCCTACATGAACGATCCGAAGCTGTTCGCCAAGGGCAAGGCGCTGGTGATGTTCTACGGTTGCGCGGGCTGCCACGAGATCGCCGGCTTAGAGGATCAGGGCCGCATCGGCGTCGAGCTCACGCACGAAGGCTCGAAGCCGCTCAGCCGCTTCGATTTCGGCTTCGAGATGGCCAACGCAGAGGAAGGAATCCTGCCCGACGGCAAGAAGGCGCCGCACGGGCCATGGGACACCGTGCGCGGGTTCATCGAGCAAAAGATCAAGAATCCTGGCGTTTACGACACTGACCGCTACCGGCCAAATCCGGAAAATCGGCTCCACATGCCCACGCCGGCGCTGAATCGCCAGGACCTGGAGGCGCTGGTTACGTTCGTCCTCGGCAGCGTGAACCCGGATGAGATTCCGCCCTACCTGCTTTACAAGCCCACGGGCGATGCGGCGGCCATTCAGAAGGGCTGGTGGATCGTCACCCAATACAACTGCATGGGTTGCCACCAGATCGCGGTCGGGCAGCAGAGCGTGCTGGAAAATCTGCCGATGTACCAGGGCGAGAATTCGGTCAATCTGCCGCCCGTGCTCACCTTCGAGGGCGCTCGCGTTCAGCCGCAATGGCTGAAAGGCTTCCTCGCGAATCCGGCGCTCAGCACCACCGACACCAATCGCGACGGCGTGCGCAGCTATCTGAAGGTCCGCATGCCCACGTTCTACTTCTCCGATCGCCAGATCAGCGAACTCACCAGCTTCTTCGAGGCGATGTCCGCGCAGCCGCTCCAATACGTTCCGCCCACGCTGAAGCCGCTCACGCCGCAGGAGACGGCGATCGCCCGGGCCATTTTCACTTCGCCCGCGGCGCCGTGCCTGAAGTGCCACATGGACGGCAACGCGCAGCACGACAAGACGTCGTCCGCGCCAAACCTTTTGCTCGCCAGCGGACGCCTGCAGCCCGCGTGGACCTTGCAGTGGATCACCGAGCCCAACACCATGGCGCCTGGCACGGCGATGCCTTCCGGGCTGTTCCGCCGCGAAAATGGCTTGTGGGTATTCAACGGACCGCTGCCCGCCATCGCGAAGAATTACCAGGGCGATATGGCCGATCTGCTGGTCCGCTACCTGTTCACGATGACGCCGCAGGAGCAGCAACGGGTGCTCCGCGCAACCCCGGCCGGCCAGTAGACCGTCACGGCCGCCGGCCGCTCCGGCCATCGAGCGCAGGTCCGCACGCTCCTGCGCAGAGCGGCTTTGAACGCAGCGGCTGCGTGCATCGCAAGGTTCTTGCGCTCGGATTAGCCCCGGGCCAAGATAGTTCGGGAGGAAACCGCAGATGAAAGCAAGAATTTTCGGCCTCGTGTCGGTGCTCGGTCTCACGATGCTGGTGGCCGGCTGCGCCAAGAAATCCACGCAGCCCGCCGAGCAGCAACCCGCGGCTCCCGCCGCTCCCGCCGCCACGGTGAATCCGGCCACCGCCGGCACAATCACCGGCACGGTGAAGCTCGTCGGCACCGCGCCCAAAATGCCGATTATCCATATGGGCGCCGATCCGGCCTGCATGAAAAACAATACCGGCCCGGTCCACGCTCAGGAGGTTGTCGCCGGCAAGGACGGCGCACTCGAGAACGTTGTCGTGTTCATCAAGTCCGGGCTGGGCAACTACAGCTATCCCACGCCCAGCACGCCCGTTACCCTCGACCAGAAGGGCTGCATGTACCATCCGCACGTCCTTAGCCTGATGGTCGGCCAGCAATTCGAGGTCATCAACAGCGACGCGCTCACCCACAACATCCACGTGATGCCCACCGACAACCGGCAGTGGAACGAGTCGCAGCCGCAAGGGGCGGCGCCCATCATCAAGACGTTCGCGCGCCCGGAAATGGCCATCCAGGTCAAGTGCAACATCCACCCGTGGATGAAGGCGTACATCAACGTTTTCAGCAATCCCTATTTTGCGACCACCGGCGACGACGGGACCTTCACCATCAAGAACGTTCCCCCGGGCACCTACACGATCGAGGCCTGGCAAGAGCTCTACGGCGCCACCGACCAGACCGTCACGATCGGCCCGAAGGAATCCAAGGCGGTGAATTTCACTTTCAAAGCCAAGTAGCCGCTCGCGGCGTTATTACCGACTCGGAAGCGGGGGCGCATTCAGTGGCGCCCCTGCACCGCATGTCTGTCTGGCGCCGTGCCGCTCAAACGCTGTGCTTTTGCGGCCCCCGTTTCGGCTTCGCTCCTGCCGCTCTTTCTGGGCGGGGCGTTGTCGCGTTTCGAGCGCTGTGATTTGCGTTACAATGGGCGGGATTCGCGGCTGTTTCCGGTTCTTGCTTCCTAGCGAGAACCGTGTGGGGGAATCGAAGCGTTTCGGATGTAAGCTGCGCTTTCGCGCTGGCGCATTGGCAATCGCCTAATCGTCCGGGGCGGCGTCGAGGGCCTTTGCGGGCGCTTGAACTTGGGGAAGGGAGCGGGATGGCGGGACATCGCAGCAACAGCCAATCCGAGCGGGACTCGGCGTCTTCTCGCACGCCCGTCTCTCTTCATCGTTTCATCGTTTTCACGGTCGCCTGCACGTTTCTGCTTCTGATCGCCGGCGCACTGGTCACCAGCAACGACGCCGGCCTGTCCGTTCCCAGTTGGCCTTTTGCTCCGGGCACCATCCTTCCGCGGATGGTCGGCGGGGTCCTGTATGAATACAGCCATCGCATGGTCGCGGGTTTCGTCGCGCTGCTTACGCTCGGGCTGGCCGTTTGGGCCTGGATGCGTGAGCCGCGCCGCTGGATTCGCTGGCTCGCCATCACCGCGCTGATTCTCGTGGTCATTCAGGCGGCACTGGGCGCGATCACGGTGCTCTTCTATCTTCCGCCGGCCGTTTCCACGGCCCATGCGGCGCTGGCGCAGTTCTTTTTCTGTACGCTCGTCGCGCTGGCGCTTTTCACAGGCGATTGGTGGCAGAGCGATCTTCCCGCGCAACGCGAATCGGCGCGGCCGAGTCTCTGCTCGGTCGGCGTCGCTACGGTCGCGGTGATTTTCATTCAGCTCATTCTCGGCGCCGCATTCCGGCACAACGCGTTTGGCGTTTTGCCCCACGTGTTCGGCGCGGGCCTCGTCACCGGCATGGTCGCCTGGACAGTCACGATTGTCTTCACGCGCTACGCCGATGTCGAGCCGCTGCGCCGCGCCGCCAGGCTGCTCCTCAGCCTGCTCGTGGTTCAGGTTGTGCTCGGCATCGCCGCGTATTGGGCCGTACTCTATCAGTCTCAGCTGCCGCAACCGTATCCGCTGCCCGTCGTGATTACCGTCGCCCACGTCGTCAATGGCGCGCTCGTGCTCGCTGCAGGCGTCTGCCTCACGCTCGTCGCGTTTCGGTTGTTCCAACCAGGTCCCGAGTTCGCGCTGCTTCCAGAGCTTCGCCCGCGCCCCGAACACAGTAAGCACGCCGCCTCCGCGGGGACGCCGTGAGCACCAGCCGCGTGGATGCCGCTCCGACGGCCATGGCTCGTCCGGCAGCCTATTTCGCGCTCACGAAGCCTGACGTGACATTCCTTGTCGTCATCACGACCTTCGCCGGCTACTATCTCGCTTCCACTGGCCCGCTCGATTTCGCCCGGCTTACCAACACGATTTTCGGCGCCACGCTCATGGCTGCCGGCACCGCCGCTCTCAACCACTACATCGAGCGCAATACCGATTGCGCCATGCGCCGCACCTGGACGCGCCCGTTGCCTTCGGGCACGCTCCGCCCGGGCGAAGCGCTCGCCTTCGGCCTGGCGCTCGATCTGGCCGGCGCGCTCTATCTCGCGTTGCTGATCAATCCGCTCGCCAGCCTGCTCGGCGTCGTCACTTCGGTCAGCTATCTCGGCATGTACACGCCGCTCAAGCGCCGCACGCATCACGCCACGACACTCGGATCGTTTCCCGGCGCGGTGCCGCCGCTCATCGGCTGGGCGGCGGTGCGCGGCTCGCTTCCGGTCGACGCCTGGGTCCTGTTCGCCATCCTGTTTCTGTGGCAATTCCCGCATTTCCTTTCGATCGCGTGGATTTACCGCAAGGATTACGAGCGAGCGGGCATTCGCATGATTTCCGTCGGCGATCCCGAGGGCACGGCCACGTTTGGCCAGATTCTCTGGACCGCCGCGCTGCTCGTTCCGGCGACGCTGCTGCCGGCGGTCACCCGCCTCACCAGCCTTCACTACTTTTTCGAGGCGCTCGTGCTGGGCATGGCCCTGGTGGCGATTTGCGTCTGGGCCGCGCGCACGAAATCCAATCAGCGCACGCGCTGGCTGATGCACTCGACTTCGATCTATCTGTTGCTGCTGGTATCGCTTTTGATGTTGAATAAGCTGCGCTGATGACCGTATCCGTGACCGTCCTCATCGAGGCCGGTCTTGCGGCCCGGTCTTTCAGCGGCTCGCATTCGGGTCCAACTGCTTTTACGAGGAGAAACCGGTGGTGATGGTTATTTCCGCACTTCTTGCGCTGCTATCGCTCGTAGGCCTCGTTCTGACGTTCACTTCCGGCCTGTTGACGTCCGGCGTGGATGGCCTGTTCCTGGTCATCATCTGCCTGTTGACGGCCGTCATTTTCGGTTTGCAGGCTCTTTCGGAAGCGGCGCGCATGGGTTTGTTGCCGCAGCGCTTCCGCAAAGCGCACCGGTAGCCGCGCGCCGGCGCCCGCGATCGAGGCCGGGGTGGTTTTTCTTCCCGCACTCAACGCTTCCCTGAACGCCTCGAGCGCCGTTCTGCTCGTCGCCGGCTACGTTCTGATTCGCCGCGGCCATCGCCGCGCTCATCACTGGGCGATGGTGAGCGCGTTCTGCTGCTCGGCGCTCTTTCTGGTGGGCTATCTCTGGTTCCACTTCACTCACGGCATCGTGGCGTATCGCGGGGCCGGCTGGCACCGCGTCCTGTACTTCGCCATTCTGATTCCGCATTCCACGCTCGCCGCCGTCATCGTTCCGCTCGCCATCCTCACACTGATCCACGGCTTTCGCGGCCGTTTCGATAAGCATCGCCGCATCGCCCGCTGGACGCTCCCACTCTGGCTCTTCGTCTCCGTCACCGGCGTCATCGTCTACTTCATGCTCTTCGCCTGAAACGCGAACGATCGTGGTAGCGCGCCATACACGGGCGGCGTGCGCGCCGCCGTTCTCCGGACAACTCACGCAAATGATTCGCGGATACTGGTAGTGTCCAGAGTTTTTCGCACTTTTGTTGAGCGGTGAGGATCGGTTGGTTGGTGCTTTCTCTGACCGCCTCCATGGGGGCGGTCAGAGAAAAAATC
>JAKAOH010000222.1 GCA_021812285.1 Acidobacteriota bacterium
TTCCGATCTACTCGGGTCCGCAGCCCGGCAATGAGATCACACGCGTTCGCATGGATCAGCCGTCGCGCTCGCGCTTGGAACGCCCCGCGATGCGTGAACGGCGTCGTGGCGGCCGGCGTCACCGGCATCACCGCGGAGACCGCGACCACGGCGAACGGCATCACGACCACCGTCCGCAGCACGCTCCGCAGCGCCGACCGCAACTGATTTCCGATCTGCTGAAAGCCGGGCAGGAAGTGATCATCCAGATCACCAAGGAGCCGCTCGGCAAGAAGGGCGCTCGCATCACCAGCCACGTGGCGCTGCCCGGCCGGTTCCTGGTTTACATGCCGACCCTCGATCACGTCGGCATTTCGCGCAAAATCGGCACGCCGGAAACGCGCGGCCGCCTGCGCCGCCTCGTCGACGAGCTGCGCCAGGGCCATCCGGGCGGATTCATCGCGCGCACCGCGGCCGGCGCGGCCACCGAAGACGATATCCGCACCGACGCCGAATATCTCACCCGCACCTGGCAGGAAATTCGCTCCAAAGGCGAGCAGCGGCACGCGCCGGCGCTGCTGCATCGCGACCTGAACCTGGTCGAACGCCTGCTGCGCGACTGCCTCAACCGCGAATTCAACGCCGTCTGGGTGGATTCCGAAGAGGAGTTCACTCGCGTCGTGGATTTCGTCAGCCGCTTCCAGCCGGACCTGGTGAACCGCGTCAAGCTCTATACCAAGGAAACGCCGATCTTCGAGGAAATGGGCGTCCAGCAGGAAATCGACAAATCGCTGCGGCCGAAAGTGTGGCTGAAATCGGGCGGATACATCGTCATCAACCACACCGAGGCGCTCGTTGCCATTGACGTCAACACCGGCAAATACGTCGGCCGCGGCTCAACCCGCCTCGAAGACACGATCGTCAAAACCAATATCGACGCGGTGAAGGAGATCGTCCGCCAGATCCGCCTGCGCGACCTCGGCGGTATCATCGTCGTCGATTTCATCGATATGGAAGAGCGGCGCAACCGCGAAAAGGTGCTCCAGGCGCTCGAGGACGCCCTGCGCCAGGACCGCGCGCCGTCGAAAGTTCTTCCGTTCAATGAATTCGGCCTGGTGGCGATCACGCGCAAACGCACCAAGCAGGCGCTCGAAAAGGTGCTCTGCCAGCCGTGCCCGTATTGCTCCGGCTCGGGCATGGTGAAGTCGGTGCCGACGATCTGTTACGAAATCGCCGCCGAAGCCAGGAAAATGGCCGGCGAACTCGACAGCCCCAACATCACCCTGCGCGTTCATCCGGAAATCGCGAAAGCGTTGAAGACGCGCGAAGCGAACCTGATCGAAGAGCTCGAGCGCCTGACGCACAAAAACATCGTCATCCAGTCCGACGCCACGCTCCACTTCGAACAGTACGACATTTACTGATCTTCTGTCCGCGCCGGCCCGCAAGGAATGATCCTGCGGGCTGCGTGCGGGCAAGAATTGTGCCTCTGTTCAGGTCTAGGAAGCGCCGCGCCTCTCCGCAGAAATGCCCCTCGGGACCCTTTCAATGCGGGATATAGTTCAAGGCACCGCTCACGCGGTGGGTGCGTCGGCTGAAGCCGGCTGGGCGCCGGTCGGTGGTTCCTGCCGCGAGCGGAATCGCTCGAAGTACGTCTGTCCGAGCGACATCAGCCCGGTGTAAAAATAGCCCCAGACGAACAGCAGCAGAAACGGCAGCGTGAAGAAGTTCTGATTCTGAATGGCGTAGGCGACCGCGCCAAGGAAATAAAAGCCCAATCCCAGCTCGACGTAGGGCGACCACCCCGCTCCGCGCCGATACGCTTTTTTCATCGGCGCCTGCGCCTTTTGCTTGCCTTCGATCCGGTATTTCGGCGTGCGCGCGAATTCTGATTTCTTGCCCAGAATCGCCTCGATCACCGCTTTAGAATTGCGCACCGAAAGCCCGATACCCACCGCCATCACGAACGGCAGATAAAGGAGCGATCGTCTCCAGTTTTTCGGATAGAGCTCGCGCTGGCTGATCAGGTAAAAGCTCGAAACCGACCACGTGGCCGCGAGAAACAACGGCAGATCGATCAGCAGCATCTGGAACCAGCCCTGGTAGAAACGCACCACCATCGCCGGCAGCAGAATCAGCGAAAGCACCACCATCAGCGGATAGCTGACGTTTGCCGTCAGATGCAAAAACGCCTCGGCCTTGATGCGCGGACTGGCGTTCGACCGGAAAACGCGCGGTAGCGTCTTTTTCGCCGTCTGCATCAGCCCCTTCGCCCATCGCGCCTGCTGCACCTTGAACGCGTTCATTTCCACCGGCAATTCCGACGGGCACTCGATATGCGGCAAATAGAGGAACTGCCAGCCACGCAGCTGCGCGCGATAGGAAAGATCGGTGTCTTCGGTGAGCGTGTCGTGTTCCCAGCCGCCGGCGTCGTCGATCGTGGCGCGGCGCCAGACGCCGGCCGTGCCGTTGAAATTGAAGAAAATGCCCCGGCGCGACCGCGCCCCGTGCTCGATCACGAAATGGCCGTCGAGCAGAATCGCCTCGATTTCCGTGAGCGCGGAATAGTGCCGGTTCAGATAGCTCCAGCGCGTCTGCACCATGCCGACCTTGGGATTGGCCAGAAAATAGGGCAGCGTGCGCCGCAGGAAATTCGCCGGCGGCAGGAAATCGGCGTCGAAGATGGCGACGAACTCGCCGGTGGCCTGCGCCAGACCCTCCTGCAGTGCGCCGGCCTTGAATCCGACGCGGTTCGTGCGATGCAGGTATTGGATCGGCACGCCGATGGCGCGGTAGCGTTCCACGACCCCAGCGGCGATCTGCTGCGTCTCGTCGGTGGAATCGTCCAAAACCTCAATTTCCAGCTTGTCGCGCGGGTAATCGAACGCGACCACCGCGTCCACCAGCCGCTCGATCACGTACCGCTCGTTGAAGATAGGCAGCTGTATGGTAACCTTCGGCCAGTCGGAACTCTGTGGTTCGGGCGGCTTGGACGGAATGTTCCGGCGGTATTTGAAATAATCGTAGACGAGCCAATACCGGTGCATCCCGTAGAACGCCAAAATCCCGAGCACCAGGAAATACGGGATCATCCACGCCAGGTCGAACCCATTCACCTGGTACAGTCCCTGAAACGGATTCAGGTTCGGATCGATCTGGCGATGGAAATAGTTCCAGACGGGATTGCCGGCCTGGAGCAACGCCAGATTAGCGGCCCAATTCACTCGAAACCTCCGCGCGCATGAGCGAAACTTCCCGTCCCCGCTCCGGCTGGCAGGCGATTGCCGCGCTCGTCATCGGCATCCCGCTCGAAGCCGGCTTCTTCACGCTTGCCCGTCTCGCCAATCTCGAACTGTACGTCGTCGAAACTATCGCCATCGCTCTGGGCACAGGCATCCTCTATTTTCTCGCACTTCACGCCTTTGAGCATCTTCCCGACACTCGCCGCGCCTTCTGGCTGATTCTGCTCGCTTCCATCGCCTTTCGGATGACCTTGTGGCCGCTCCGGCCCACGCTTTCCGACGACATTTTCCGCTACCGGTTCGACGGCCAGGTGCAGTCGCTCGGCGTGAATCCCTATCTCGCCCGGCCCGATTCGCCGCGCTACGCCGCCCTCCAAATCCATTCCATTCGCGCGATTCCGGGGCATGAAATCCGCTCGATCTATCCCCCGCTTTCCGAGCTCGTCTTTCGCGCCGCTTGGCGGCTGACGCCCGGCCCCGTGGCGTTCAAAACGGCGTTCGTGCTCGCCGATCTTGCGGTGTTGCTGATGCTGGCCTGGTGGACGCGCCGCGGTCGCGCGCGCAATTTTCAGCTGGCGATCTACGGATGGAATCCACTCGTCGTGGTGGAGTTTGCCGCGAGCAGTCACAACGATGCGCTGGCGCTTGCAGCGACGCTCGGCGCCACCCTTCTGCTGATTATAGGCCCGCGAAAGGTAGTGTCAACGATACTGCTGGCGGCCGGCGTGCTCGCAAAAGCCTTCCCCGCGGTGCTGGTGCCGCTCTGGCTTTTTCGGCTTGGTTGGCCGCGCCGGGGCTGGATTCCGGCGCTCGCCGCCGGCGGATTCGCGCTGGCTTGCGCCTGGCCGTACCGCTCGGCGCTGCCCGTGGTTCTGGCGACGTTTCACCAATACGAATCGAGTTTCCGCGACAACAACGCCAGCATCTACGCCGCGCTCGTCTATCTGATGCATTCGCACGCTCTGGCACTGGGTTTGGGCGTCGGGCTTGTGGCCGGTTTGTCGTTCTGGGCCGCCACACGAAAACTTGATCCGGCGCGCGCGGCGTTTCTGATTTTCGGAACGATCCTGCTCGTTTCGCCCAACTGTTATCCGTGGTATTTCACATGGGTAGTGCCCTTCCTGGCTCTCGTGGGGGCTTCACGCTATCTGGTGCCGTGGCTGATGCTCACGGTGCTGCAATTTCTCTCGTATCAAGTCCTAATCGGGTACCGAATTTTGGGAACGTGGCATTTCCCGCCGCTTTTCTTGTGGCTCACCTACGGCCCGTTTTACGCCTGGTTCTTGTGGAACGCGTTCACCGGCCCGCGCCCCGCCGCTCCGTTACCCGGCAAACGCATCCCCGCTTCCGCCGTTCCCTCCGCACCGCCAGCACGTTAGCATTTTCTTGGAGCGCGATCTCCGCGTCCTCCGTTCCTCTCTCTGTGCCCTCTGTATGAACCGGCCTCTCGTTCCTTATTTCATTCGTGCCGCAGCGCGATAATCGGGTCCACTTTCGTGGCGCGCCGGGCAGGGACGTAGCAGGCGATAAGAGCCACCGCGAGAAGCAGCATCGTGACGGCCAAAAACGTCATGGGATCACTCGTG
>JAKAOH010000223.1 GCA_021812285.1 Acidobacteriota bacterium
CAATCAACGCCTACTGGCTGCCCACGGTGCGCGCTGCCATCGCGCTCGATCGTGGCGATGCGGCGCAGGCTCTACAGGCCCTCCAGCCCGCAGCTCAGTACCAGATGGGGCTGGTCAGTCCCTTCAACAACTACTCCACCCTCTATCCTGTTTTTCTGCGGGGACTGGCGCTGCTCGAAGAAAAGCAGGGGCAGCAAGCCGCGGCCGCGTTCCAGTTCATCCTCAGCCATCGTGGCGCCGTCCTGAACTTTCCCATCGGCGCGCTCGCGCAGCTCGATTTGGCCCGTGCGCAAGCGCTCGCGCGGGACAGCAGCGCCGCTCGAACGTCCTATCAGAATTTCTTCGCCCTCTGGCAGCACGCCGATCCCGGCATCCCCATCCTCCAGCAAGCCAAATCCGAATACGCGAAATTGCAATAGCTGGCTTACTCCCTGCCGGCCGCCCTGCTCCGCCCGGGCTCCTCACCCTCGGTTAAGACCGTGCGCCTCTCGTCAGATCCATCCCCGCCCACGAGCTTTCTCGCCGCATCCCATCAACGTGCACCAAACTAAAAGCCGCCGCACACCCCCTGTGGGGCACGGCTTCAGCCGTACCGAAAAAGGTCCAGATAGGAGGGGCTTTAGCCCCAGAGGGCGACCGGAAACAAGTCATGCAACAGTTCATAAAACACCGCACCCGTGGTTTCCGTAAAAGCGGTGCGATCGCGCGCCCAAGGGGGGCTACTGTTATCAGTGCTCTTCGGGGGAAATCCCGAGACGCACCGCGGAATCTCAGCGGCGAAATTTTGCCGGCTTAGCGCCTTACCAGAAGCGCCAACCGGTACCACCAACCCGTTGTGGAAACGTAAGCGAACCCAGCCACGACCAGGACCATGATGGAGAAAGCCACTGCGTAATACCGGTCCCAGCGCCGGGTCACCGTCACCTTCAGCAGCCCGAAGAGGACGGCGGCAATAAGGGTCGGCGGCCACATCGTCCCGAAAAGCGAGCCGTGACTGGCTTGAAAGAACGTCTGGCGAACTGCGGGGATGCGAGCGATCCCCGCGCTGGCGGCGGACAAGGTGCCCAGCATCATCATCGGCCGATGGACCGCGGGCTTGCGGCGATACATCAAGCCGATTCCCGCAAGTATGGCAAAGCCAAAAATCGCCGACAGCGGGATTGCGAGAAAGCGTTGCGGCCCCCACGGTGGATTCGCGGGCGCGGGGTGGTAGTGCGCCGATAGCAACGCGGTCGCGACGCCTACGGGAACGATGAGCGAGTAAAGGACGATCCCGGCCGCTCCCAGCCTCATGTGAAGACTCCGATTGCCGCGCACGATCAGGCTCGACTGGACGACGAAGAAAAGAATCCAGCCCGTCATCAAGACCCCATGGAAATAAACGAACTCTGCAATCGGCTGCGTCACCGGTTTGCCCGCGGCGTTCAATCCGTGCAAGTAGAAAAGGCGAAACCCGGCGGCGACCAGGGCGATCATGGCTCCGCCCGCGGCCAAATAGGAGAGCCTCTCCAACCGTTCCACCTGGAACTGGTGGCTCCGCTCGGGTGCGGCGGCAATGGCTGAACTCATAAAACCTCGCGTAAAGACGCGCTTTGGATTCCGGGCAGGCTGCCAAAACTTCGTGCGAACATACTCCGCGGAGCCTACGATATCAACCGGAATTTTCCTGCCGCAATTTCCCCGATCAACCCCGGCCCGACCGGCAATTTACCCACGATACGCGTACGCTCTGTGAAGTATCTCCGAACCACTGGCGCGACCGCAGTCCGCCCTATGGGAGACTTCTTCTTCGGAATTGCGCGGAATTCCCGGGAAGTATATGCCGAGAATAAATTCAAGTCCTATAGGGAGACATTCAGGCGAAAAGCGGTGCGCACGTAGGCTACCCACTCGGCATCTGTCATCGCGCCCCACGCGACCCATTCTTCATCGCTGAGCGAGGCGCGCCACTGGAGCAAGCCGGACGCGTCGGGGCCGACGGGATGGCGAACGGTCCACGTTCCGCTATCCACGATATCGCGAATCCGCTCACCGACCACAAACGGGGATACCGGCTGCTCCAGCGAGGCGCGGAACAACTCGTTGATGCGTCGTTTATGCGGATACCGGGTGCCTTCGAGGTCTGGTCTGACCTTATCGAAAATCGGGGTGGAGATGACGCCGGGTTCGACGATCGCGACTCTGACGCCGAAGCTTTTCACCTCCTGCGCCAGACACTCACTGAGCGCTTCCAGAGCCCACTTCGATGAGCAGTAGGGCCCTTGGGGCGCGGTAGCAACGCGACCGGACACTGAACTCACGTTTACGATGCAGCCGCTGCCTCGCTGGCGCATCCCGGGCAGAACCGCCTGGATGCAGCGCAGCGCGCCAAAAAAATTCGTCTCCATCGTGGATCGGAAATCGGCTAAGGGCGTTTCTTCCACCGAACCCATGGTGCCGATGCCGGCGTTATTCACCAGCACGTCAATTCGGCCGGATCTGGCCAAGCCTTGCCCGATGGCGTCCCCTGTGGATGCGTCTGAATCGACGTCGTGTTTCACGATGCAAATGGGGAGCTTCTCCTGCGCCGCAGCCGCATGCAATTCGCCTTCGCGTGACGGATCGCGCATTCCCGCGTAAACGGTATGTCCCGCACGCGCCAGCGACACCGCGGTGGCCATTCCGATTCCGGTGCTGGTGCCCGTGACGAATGCGATTCCCATGGGCATTCTCCTTGAGAATGAAGATCCGGAAATCACTCTTTGACTTCTAAACCGGGATTTCCGTTTGCCAGCCTCGGCCACGAGATTATACGCGCGTCCATCTCGCCTACAACGGAAATCCCTCGCCGCCGGGGCCGGCAGACCATTCCGTTGCCAACCGCGCTGCTTCGCCCTAGCTTCAGCGGAGGCAGGCAGCCGCCCGCCCGGTGCTTGCGGGGGTCGGAGCTTCAGCTCCGACATTAAAAGCCGCGATAGCAGGGGGCTTCAGCCCCTGAAGTCCGGTCGGCAACGCCATGCCTGGCGCTAGCAAACGTGGGCCCCCGGAACCGCCTCCTGGCAAGGTCAGGAAGCCAATCTCCACGCCCGGCGTTCCCATTCCCCAATACGAAGCGTAGGCGAGTAGCGCAGGCTTTCAGCCTGCGCCGTCCCCGCAACCCCCGAGACGCACTATCGACCATCTTCAACGCGGCCGAAAAGGAACCCCGCGCCGGCCTGCCGCAACTCCTCTTCGCCTCCTTACGTAGGACCACCCCTCGCGCCCCGAGTCGCATCGCGCGAAAATGTCGTTGCGTGCAGAAATAAAGCGGCCCTCCACTCGCACGGAGGAGGAAGCGTCACATGCCGAGGCTCGCATGGAGAGGAAATCGGCTCGCTCGCCGGAGGAGGGAAGCAATCCCCATCTCGGCCGCCGTCGCTCACCCAAAAGAGCCCCAAAAAGTGACACCCTGGAAAAATTATCTTGTTGAAACAAAATCACCTACGGGACTTTTTGCTCGACCACCTGTGACACCCTGCGAAGCCCTTCCGCCCTCGCCCGCCAGACCATTGCGGACACGCTCCTGGGCCCAAAGATCGAAGGCCCCACGCCATGTCCAGCTTCATGAAAACCGCACTGTCGCTATCCGGAGCCGCCGTCTTAGCCATCTTGGCCGCCAGAGCCCCCACCGTGGACCTTTTGCCCCTAACCTCAATTTTCTCCTTGCATTTGCCCCGCCGGGTTGGCTACAGTCCTCCTATGCCTTGGGGCGAAAAGAGTTACGCCCCTATGGATTGTGCGGGAGCTGCAGCCGACTCTTGACAGCGACCATCGCGATTACGAATCAGAAGGGCGGTGTTGGGAAGACCACCACCGCCATCAATCTTGCTGCCGCCCTCGCCAAGCGCAAACAGCGCACCCTCCTGATCGATCTCGATCCCCAGGCGAATTCTTCGCTCGCCTTTTTCGACGTCGCCGATCTCTCCACCAGCATGTTCGATGTCCTTTCCGAGCAGCGCCTGGACGTGCGCGAAGTGGTTCGCCCGACGAATTTGCCGCAGCTCTCTCTTGCGCCCGCGCGTCTCGCACTCGCCAAGCTCGAATCGCAGCTCGTCGGCCAGTTCGACGCGCCATTCAAGCTGAAGGACGCTCTGCTCCCGGTTCACAAGGACTACGATTTCATCGTCATCGATACGCCGCCGGCGCTCGGCATCTTGACCGTCAACGCGCTCGTCGCCGCTTCGCATCTGCTCATTCCCGTCCAGGCCAGTTATTTCGCGATCGAGGGCACCGACGACCTGGTGGAGACCTATTCCCGCATTCGCGCGCGTCCCAATCCCGATCTGAAGCTCGCCGGTGTGCTGATCACGCTCTTCGATCGGCGCACGAATATCGCCAAAGACGCCGTGGGGCAGATTCGCTCTGTGTTTGGGAATGCGCTTTTCAAAACGCGCATCAGCCGCAACGTTCGCCTGGAAGAAAGTCCGGCGTATCGCCAAACGATTTTCACTTTCGCGCCCGGTTCGCCCGGCGCCACCGAATACCGCAAGCTTGCCGAGGAGGTCATCACCCGTGTCCAAGCGGATCGGGTTGCCCGTCACTCTGAAGATGCGGCATGACGCCCACTACATCGAGCAGCTGACCACGTTCAGCGGCGCGTCGGTGGGCCGCATGCTGCCCATCGAAAAGATCCGCCCCAACCCCGAGCAGCCGCGCAAGACGCTCGGTGATATTCGCGAACTCGCCGAATCCATTCGCGAAAAGGGCGTGCTCGAACCGCTGCTCGTGCGCTACGTTCCGCGCGAGGATATCTACTACATCATTTCCGGCGAGCGCCGCTAT
>JAKAOH010000224.1 GCA_021812285.1 Acidobacteriota bacterium
CTTTTTTGCTGGCCTTACGATCTGATGGTGATCGCCATTCTGGTTTTCGTCCTGGCGACGCCCAGAAAATGGTTCCACGACCAGCCGAATCTCACCATCCGCCCCCTTTCCGGCCAAATCCGGCTCGTCAGCATGGATCCGGCCACCAACACCGAACTTTTCCGCGTGGATTCCAACCTCCTCGACCCCGGCCTGCGCACGCCAGCCCTGGAAAGCGCCGTGCACGGCCTGCTGGGCCGCAGCGTCACCGGCCTCAGCGGCGCGAAGTTTCAGATCGTTGCCATCCAGCCTGTGCGAGACCAGGGCCATGTCGTCGCCTACAACGTGACCATCAAGTCGCCCGGCGGATCCCGGCAATAACCCCTGCATCTTCAGTAATTTTCAGTTAACATCCTCTCTCCCCGCCCAGAAATCGCTCTGCACCGCTGTGTTATCATGAGTGCTTAACAAGACCGGGAGAGATCATTGCATTTCCCCAAAGGTAAGTGGTTCGGAGTTCTCTGTCTTTTTTTGTTTGTGTCGGCCGCTCACGCGGGCGTAGGTCCCGGCTCGTGGACCTTGCCCGCCGTGCTGCACCAGCTCGACTACGAGGCGCGCACCTTTCGCACCCTTTCCGCCCAGGTCGAGCGGACGAAAGTCACGGTCGTCGTCAACGACCGCTCCACGGAATCCGGCATGATGTACGTCCTGCGCGACGGCAAGATGCGCTTGAATCTGGTCAAGCCCGATCCGCGCACGATCCTGCGCAACGGTTCTCATCTTTACGTTTTCAACCCGCTGATCCACCAGGTGGCTGAATACGACCTGGCGAAGCATCGCGAGCTTGTGGACCAATTCCTTCTGCTCGGTTTCGGCACCCCGGCCAGGGCGCTGCGAAAGGCCTACCGCATCGCGCTCGTCGGCGAGCAGCAACTCGACGACCGCAAAACCGTCCTGCTCGAGCTGACGCCGAAATCCAAGGAAATGCGCAACCAGATTGCCAAGATTCAGCTCTGGCTCGATGAATCCAGCTGGCTGCCGGTGAAGCAGAAATTCCTCGAGGCGGGCACCCAGGATTATTTCGTCATTCGCTATGCGAATATCGTCCGCAACGGCAGAATCAACTCCGCGCTCTTCAAGCCTCGCTGGCCAAAAGGCACCCGCAAGGTCAAGCCGGCGGGATGACCGTCCTTCCGCTCGCACTCCGGCAGGCTTGCTCTCGACTGGCGGCAAGGTGAAATTTCTTCTCGATCCCGCGCCGGGCGCCGCGCCCGCCCGCCGGCAAATTTCCCGATGACTCCCCGCGCCAATCTCGAAGCCGTGCTGCTCGATTGGGATGGCACGCTGCTCGATTCCTTCCAAGCGGACACCGCTGCGTTTCTCCAGATGTTTCGCGCCCTGGGAATCGGCTGGGGCCCGGAGGAACTGGCGCGGCATTATTCTCCCGATTGGTATCAGGTCTATCGCGCCGCGCGCATCTCGCGCGATCGTTGGCGTGAAGCCGACCTTCTCTGGCGCCGCGCCTACGAAAACTATCGGCCGGAACTTGTCTCGGGGGCGCGGCAGGTGTTGCGCCGGTTGGGCGCGCGGTATCGGCTGGGTCTGGTGACGAGCGGCGATTCGCAGCGCGTTGTTTCGCAGCTTCGCCGTTTGCGCCTCACCTCGCGCTTCTCCGTCCGCGTCTGCCAGCAGGATACGCGCCGGCCGAAACCGCATCCCGCGCCGCTGCTCGCCGCGCTCGAGCGCATGCGCCTTGCGCCCGCCGCCGCCGTTTACGTCGGCGATGCTCCCGAAGACGTCGAAATGGCTCGCCGCGCCGGTGTGCGCGCGGTCGGTGTGCTCGGTTCGTTTCCAACGGCCAGGCGCCTGCGCGCCAGCCGTCCCGATGTTCTGCTCGATTCCTTGCGCGAATTGCCCGCGCTGCTCGAAAGCTGGATGGGCGGGCCGCACAAACGCTGAATCGCGGCGTTCGAGCGCTGCGACTGAATCAGCGGCATGTAAGGGAAGGGAATAGCGGAAAGCGTTACTGGCTCAGGCGTCGCGCCACGGCGATGCTGTAGTGAAGTCCCGAAAACGTGGTGAATCCCGCCACCAGCCAGATGCAGGCGTCCCGCGCCGCGCGCAGCACCGGATTTTGCACCAGCGCCAGCACGATCACCAGAAACACCATCAGAATCTGCAAACCGGTGGTTACTTTGCCCCAGATGCTCGGCGGAAACGACACATAACCCACCGCCAGCAGAATCCCCGCAGCGGCCGTCAGCATCAGGACGTCGCGCCCCAGCACCATGATCGCCAGCCACCACCGGATTTTCTGCTCAAGCGCCAGCATGAAAAACGACGAAGACAGCAGCAGCTTATCGGCAATTGGATCGAGGTAAGCCCCCACCGCCGTCTTCTGCTTCAGCCGCCGCGCCAGCAGCCCGTCGAGGCCGTCGCTCGCGCCCGCCGCCAGCAGAATTCCGAGCGCCCAATCGTAGCGCTCGTAGCGGATCGAAATGATGAGAAACGGCAGAAACGCCAGCCGCAGAAACGTCAGCTGGTTGGGCACCGAGAGCAGCTGGTGCAATCGCGAAACCTGACTGTTTTCATCCATCGTCCGTTTCAGCCTTCCATCGTCCGCAAATCCGGCGCAACGCTCAGTTTCGGCTCCGTCAGCCGTTGCACGTCGGCCGGTGTCACGCCCGGCGCCACTTCGCGCAGCACCAGTCCCTCGGGCGTCACTTCGATCACGCCCAGTTCCGTAACGATCAGGTTCACCACCGTGGGCCCGGTCAGCGGCAACGTGCATCGCTTCACGATTTTCGCCTGCCCGTCTTTCGTCGCGTGCTCCATCGCCACGATCACGCGCCGCGCTCCCGCCACCAGATCCATCGCGCCGCCCATCCCTTTCAGCATCTTGCCGGGAACGGCCCAGTTCGCCAGGTTGCCCTCGGGATCCACCTGCAGCGCGCCCAGAATCGTCGCGTCCACGCGTCCGCCGCGGATCATCGCAAAGGAATCGGCGCTCGAAAAATAGCAGCAGCCGGGAATCTCGCTCACGGTTTCCTTGCCCGCGTTGATCAAGTCGGGATCTTCCCGCCCGGCCGCCGGATAAGGCCCCACGCCGAGCATGCCGTTTTCCGATTGGATGATCACCTCGACGCCCGGCGGCAGGAAATTCGGCACCAGCGTGGGCAATCCGATACCCAGGTTCACGTAGTCGCCGTCGCGCAGCTCAAGCGCGGCGCGGCGCGCGATGCGCGCGCGCTTGTCGGCGGGATCGAGCGGCATCGCGGGCGTTCCCGCGCCGCGCAGCGTCCGCTTTTCGATCCGCTTCTCGAATCGCTCGCCCTGAAAAATCGCGTCCACGTAGATTCCCGGCACGTGCACCTTGTCCGGATCGAGCTCGCCCAAATCCACCAACTCTTCCACTTCCGCCACCACGTGGTCGGCCGCCGTCGCCATCATCGCGTTGAAATTCCGCGCCGTTTTCCGGAACACCAGATTGCCCCACCGGTCGCCGCGCCACGCCTTGATGAACGCGTAATCGCCGCGCAGAGCCGGCATCAGCAGATACTTTCGGCCGTGAAACTCACGTACTTCGCGCCCCTCCGCCGCCGCCGTGCCGTAGCCGGTCGGCGTGTAGAAGGCGGGAATCCCCGCTCCGCCGGCGCGGATTCGCTCGGAAAACGTGCCTTGTGGATTCAGCTCCAGTTCCAGCTCACCGCTCAGCGCCAGTTGCTCGAACTGCTTGTTTTCGCCGACGTACGTGGAGATCATCTTCTTCACCTGCTTCTGTTCAAAGAGCAGGCCCACGCCGAAATCGTCCACGCCGGCGTTGTTCGAAGCGATGGTCAGATGTTTGGTTCCCTTGCGCCGTACGGCGGCAATCAGATTTTCCGGAACGCCACACAAACCGAATCCGCCAACCAGAATCGTCGCGCCGTCCTGAAGCTCGCGGATGGCTTCCTCGGCGCCCGAAACGCGCTTGTCCATCGGATCGTTTCCTCAGTGCAATCTGAGCCGGGAATCGCGCCCTTTCGAGTCTACTCTATTCGGCGAAGCATTTTATAGAGCCGGTTCGCCCGCTCGAAATCGTCGCCCAATTCCGCGTCGCCCAGCCTTCCCCGCACACGTTCGAGCGCCGCGATCAATTCGTCCAGCGCGCCGCGAAGTTCAGGATTCGTCCGGCAGATTCCCGACCACACGTCGTAGGGACTGCCCGCCAGGCGCAGCGCATCCACCAATCCCGGCCCGGCAAGCGGCGCCGCTGCTTCGCCCGAGCCGTCGAGCACCGTTTCCGCCAGCGCGACCGCCGCGAGTTGCGGCAGATGCGAAAGGTACGCGAACAACCGGTCGTGCTCGCTCGCTTCGAGCCACACCGGCCGCGCGCCGACCGCTCCAAGCACTTCGAGGAAGCTCGCCACGCGGGCGTCGCGTCGCTCTTCCGCCGCAGCGGGCGTACTTTTCGCCGATGCGGGCTTCGCAAGCACGTACGGCGCGCCGCGAAACAGCTCGGCATCGGCATGTTCGATGCCGCCGCGCTCGCGCCCGGCAATCGGATGTCCGCCGAGGAAAAGGCGCGGCGGCGAAAATGCCGCGTCCGCAGCCGTGCATACGGCCGCCTTCGTGCTGGCTGCGTCCGTGACGATTGCTTCCGGCGAAACGGCGGCGGCAATTTCCGGCATCAGCCGAATCGCCATTTCGACGGGCAACGCGATGTAGACAAGATCGGCGCCCGCGCACGCCGAAGCCGGATTTTCCGTTGCCTCGTCAATCGCGCCGCGTTCCCGCGCGCGAGCCAGCACCTCCGCGCGGTCCCATCCGCTAATGTGC
>JAKAOH010000041.1 GCA_021812285.1 Acidobacteriota bacterium
GTCGCGCACGCTGGGCGCTTCGAACGCGCGAATCTTTTTACGCCACATTCTGCCGAATATTCTGCCGCCGGTGCTGGTGCAGGGAATGATCGGACTGGCGAGCGCGATCCTGGCCGAATCCACCCTGAGTTTCCTAGGACTGGGCGTGCTGGCGCCGGCGGCCAGCTGGGGCGCGATGCTCAACGACGCGCGAAGCCACCTGTTCGACGCGCCCTATCTGGTGGTTTTCCCCGCGCTCGGGCTGGTGTGGGCGGTGATGGCGTTCAATCTGCTCGGGGACGGTCTGCGCGACTGGCTCGATCCGCGCACCCGGTCGGTGATGGTGGCGTTGCACCTGACGCGGTAGCGCGAGCGCCGGGAAGGGAACTGAAACTTCCGGCCTCGGTGCGACGTACTGTAATGGCGATGGACCCCACAATCGAATTGCGCGGACTCGACGTTCACCTGGGCGGCAGGAAGATTCTGCACGGGCTCGACGGCGCGCTCCATTCGCGCGCGATTGGGCTGCTTGGCCCGAACGGAGCCGGCAAATCCACTTTGATTCAGACGCTGCTAGGTTTCCATCGGCCCTCGGCGGGCGGCGCGCGTGTGCTGGGCCTGGATATTCGCCGCGACGCCGAGCGGCTGCGCTCGCTCGTCGGCTACATGCCGGAAAACGACGCGTTCATCGCGCGGATGCCCGGCATTCGCTTCGTGCGCTACATGGCGGAGCTTTCCGGACTGCCACCGGACCTGGCGCTCGAGCGGGCGCATCAGGCGTTCATCTACGTGGGGCTCGGCGAGGCGCGCTACCGTTTGCTTGGCACCTATTCGCTCGGGATGAAGCAACTGGCGAAGCTGGCGCAGGCGATCGCGCACGGGCCGCGGCTGCTGATTCTGGACGAGCCGACGAACGCCCTCGATCCGCCGGCGCGCAAGCGCCTGATCGGGCTGATCCGCGAAATCCGCCAGGCTCCCGATACGCACCTGCTCATTTCCTCCCACCTGCTCCACGACGTCGAGGAAACCTGCGACGAAGTTCTGATTCTGCGCGATGGGCGCATCGCCGCGGTCTGCGATCTGGACGAGGAAAGGCGGTCGAACCGGCGGTTTCTGGAGATGGAGACGATCGGCGGCGAGCCTTCCTTTTGCGCCGCGCTCCAGGCGCTGGGCTGCGAGTGCGCCGGTTCGGCCGAGGCTCGATTCAGGGTGGTTTTGCCGCAGGGAGTGGAGATCCGAGATGTTTACCGCGTGGCAGGCGAGCGCGGCGTGCGCATCCGGCGGCTGAATCACCGGCGGGATTCGCTCGAGGATATTTTCCTGAACGCGATGAAAAGCGAAGGAGCGGCCAGTGGCCGTCTATAAGCGCAGCTACCAGCCATATCTCGGCGCGCTGACGCGGCGCTGGCCGCGGTGTTTCGTGCTGACGCGCTACGCGTGGCGCGAGCTGTTCGCCTCTCGATTCTTCCTCGGATTTTTCATCGCGTGCCTGGTCCCCGTGGTGGGTTTCGCGGGTTTCCTCTTCGCCGCCAACAGCCAGCTGCTGCAACTGCTGTTCGTGCTCGGCTCGAAAAAGATGTTTGGAATCGGCACGGGATTTTTCACCGCGTTTCTCCAGGTGCAGGCGACGCTCGCCTTTCTGCTCACCTGCTGGGCGGGGCCGAAGCTGGTTTCGGGCGATTTGACGAACGGTGCGCTGCCGCTCTTTTTGAGCCGGCCGTTCAGCCGCGCCGAATACGTGCTGGGGAAATTCGCGGTGCTGACGGGACTGCTCTCGTGGCTGACGTGGATTCCGGCGCTGCTGCTGCTGTTTCTCGAGGGCGGGCTTTCGTCGAAGCCCTGGCTCGGGGCTCACGTGTGGATGGCCGCGCCGATCGTCTGGTGCTCGCTCGTCTGGATCGCGCTGCTTTCGCTGGTGGCTCTGGCGGCATCGGCATGGGTGAAATGGCGGATCATCGGCATCGGCGCGATTTTCGCCGCGTTCACGATTCCCGCCGGGTTCGGCGGGGTGATGAATGCGGTGCTGGGAACGAATTGGGGGCATCTGCTCGACCTTTTTTACGTATTTCGCCTGATCCTCTACGCGGGATTTCGCGCGCCGATCAGCGGAACGGGAGCTTTGCCGCAATCGGCGGGATGGGGAATGCTCGCGCTGGTTTCGGTGGTCTCGCTCGAGCTGCTGCAGACGCGCCTGCGCGGCGCCGAGGTGGTGCGCGGATGACGACGGCGAGCGCCAACGTGGTTTTCGACGAAGTGACGAAATTCTACGGGGAAATTCTCGGGGTGAATCGCGTCAGTTTTTCGCTCGAGCCCGGTGTCACGGCGCTGGTCGGCCCGAACGGATCGGGCAAGACGACGGTGATGAACCTGATGACGGGACTGATTCAGCCCACCAGCGGAACGGTGCGCGTGCGCGGGCTTTCGCCTTCCGATCCGGAGCCGTTTTTCCGCCAGGTGGGCTACTGCACCCAGTTCGATTCGTTTCCGCGCGGCGTGACCGGGCGCGATTTTCTCTACGGGCCGCTGCGCGTGACGGGTTTTTCCCGCGCCCAGGCCGAGAAGCTGACTCACGAAGCGCTCGAACGCGCGGGCATGCTGCAAGCCGCCGGGCGGCGCGTGGCGGCATACAGCAAAGGGATGCGGCAACGCATCCGTCTGGCGCAGGCGATCGCGCACCGGCCGTCGGTGCTGGTGCTCGATGAGCCGCTGAACGGACTGGATCCGATGGCGCGCGCGGAAACGCTGGCCCTGTTTCAGGAACTGGGACGCCAGGGACTGCACCTGATCATCTCCAGCCACATTCTGGAAGAAGTGGATCGCATTTCCGATCGCGTGGTGCTGATGAGCAACGGCTCGATCGTCGCCGAGGGCAGGATTCATCAGGTGCGGCGCGAAGTGCAGGACCATCCGATGCAGATTCTGGTCCGCTGCTCGAACCCAAGGCAACTGGCCGCAGAAGCCTTTGCGCTCGACGGTGTGGTGGAAGCGAAGCTGCAAAAGGACGGCGGCGGATTGCTGGTGCGCACCACCGATTCCGACCGTTTCTATCTATTGCTGAACCGCGTGGCGGCCGAGGGCGCGGTGGAAATCGACGCTGTGGCTCCGGCCGACGACGACGTGAATTCGATTTATCAGTATCTGATCGGCTCGGACGAGGGTGCGTCATGAAGGAGCGGGAAATGGCGGCGGAATCGGCGAGCGAATTCGGCCGGCGTCCGTGGGGCCTGCGGGCGCGACAGGCCTGGATTCTGGTGCGGCGCGAAGTTCGTCGCAATCTGTTCACCCGGCGCCGGATCTGGGTGTACCTGCTCGCGTTCGGCCCGGTGGTGTTGCTGGCGATCCGTCGCGCGATGCCGCATCCAGGGCCGATCGACGCCGCGGCGCTTCAGGATGCAACGCGGATGCTCGCCGGAATGATGCAGTTTTATTACGTGCGGCTCGGTCTCTTCTTCGCGTGCATGGGAATTTTCACCTGGCTTTTCCGCGGCGAAATGGTGGAACGCACGCTGCATTACCCATTTTTACTGCCGGTGCGCCGGGAAGTCCTGGTGGTCGGAAAATTCCTGGCGGGCGCGGCGATCGCGATCGCCCTGTTTGAAGCGGCGGTGCTGGGCTGCTTCTTCTTTTTGTACAGCTGGTTTGGCTCGCTGGGTTGGAACTACGTATTCGAGGGAGCAGGTCTGCACCAACTGGGTGCGTACATGCTGATCGTCGCGCTGGGCGGACTGGGCTACGGCTCGGTGTTTCTCGGGCTGAGCCTCGTTTTCCGGAATCCCATCGTTCCCGGCGCGGTGTTTTTCGGCTGGGAAGCGATTACGCCGGTGCTGCCGAGCTGGCTGCAACCGCTCAGCGTGACGTTTTACCTGAAGCCGCTCTATCCCATCAGCGTTTCTTCCCACCTGCCGGGACTCCTGGCGCTTTTCACCGTGGTCACCGAGCCGGTTTCGACGCTGACGGCGGTGGTTGGGCTGCTCTGCTTCACCGCCGCCGTTCTGGCGTTCTCCTGCTATCGGATCCGCAAGACCGAAATCGCCTACACGAGCGACTAAGGGAATCGCGCCCAAGGATTTACTGCCTTCCCGGGGCCGACCTCGCGGTCAGATTCCCGGCGCGGTGGGAGCCGTGGCGGCCGAAGCGTCCACGCCAATCCAAAGCGCGGCGCCGCACAGGCCGAGTCCCGCGGTGAGCGAAAGCGCCACCGGCCAGCCAATGAAAGACGCGAGCCAGGGCGTCAGCACGGGCGAAATCATCCCGCCCAAATTTCCGCCGAAATTCATCAGTCCTCCGGCGAAGCCGCTCTGCGGGCCGGTGATTTGGCTCATCGTCGCCCAGTAGGAAGCTTCCGTGCCGATAACGAGCGCCGTGGCCGCAGTGAGCGCGCCGGCGGCGATGGCGCCGCTGTTTGTCCGCGCGCCGATCCACAGGCAAAGCGACGCGCCGGCCATCGCCGCGATCGGCGTGATCCGCCGGCCCCAGCGCGCGCCCCAGCGGCGAACGGCCATATCGGAGAGCGCGCCGCCCAGCGGAATCGCCGCCAGACTGCTGAGCCAGGGAAGCGTGGTGATCCACGCGGCGCGCATCAGCGCGAAATGCCGCACCTGGACCAGATAGAGGTAGAACCAGAAGACGAAGATGTAGCCGAGATAGCTTTGCAGGAAATAACTGGCGCACAGGAAACCGAAACCGCCGCGCGCGTTCCACTCGCGCCAGTTCGCGGCGACGCGCGGCTTTTCGCGTTTCCGGCTCGCGCGGTGCGGCGCCCAGCGCCACCAGAGCGCGGCCAGGGGAAGCATCAGGACGGCGATGGCCGCGAGCGCGATGCGCCATCCCCAATGCGTGGCCACTTCGCCGACCAGTGGCGGCGCGAGCGCAGAGCCCAGGCCAATGCTGGCCATCGCCAGGCCGTTGCCGCGGCCCTGCAATTCCGGCGGAAGCCAATCTGCCACGCAGCGCGCGCTCAGCGGATAAGTCGGCGCCGCGGTGATGCCGAATAGCGCGCGCAGTCCCAGCAAAGCCACCAGCGCTCCGGCCGCTCCGCCCCACCAGCCGACCGTGGCTGTGGCGCCGGCGAGAATCGCCCAGGCGAGAACCAGCCCGGAGAAAAGCGGACGAGCGGGCCAGCGATCGGCCATCCATCCGGAAGGCGCCTGCATGAGCGTATAGGTGGCCAGAAACGCGCTGAAGGCCTCGCCCATCTGCGCCTGCGACCAATGGAATTCGGCCATCATCTGCGGCGCGACGACGGTCAGGCCGACGCGGCCGATGTAGCCCACCGTGGCCACGCCGAGCAGCAGCGCCACGCCGCGCCACGCTTCGCCGCGGTTTTCGCCCCCGCCGGCTAGTTTCGCGGCGGCAATCGCTTGCTCAGAATCCATTCCGCGTATCCTTCGACGATGTAATTCGGCAGTTCGCCGCGCTTTTCATAGCCATGGCGAAAATAGAGGCGTTGCGCCGCGGCGTTGAAAGAAGAAACCAGCAGAAACAGGAATCGCTCGCCGGCGAAATGCTCTTCGGCGAAGTTCAACATGCGCGTTCCGATTCCGCGCCCGCGCTCGTTGGGAGCGACGGCGACGGATTTGATGTAGGGCGAGCCGGCGAAGCCGTAGCGATCGAGGACGATCAGGCCGGCGCGTTGCGGGCCGCGATGGGCGAGCCAAAGCTCGATTCCCGCGCGGCGAAGCCCGGTTTCAATTTTCTGGCGCGTTTGGCGCAGCGTCACCCACGGCTCGCTCGAAGCCATGATTTGCGCGCTCCATTCCACGTCTCCTGCCGTTGCCGGCTCGATCCTCACTTCCGCTGATTCCAGATCCATGGCCCACCTCGCTTCGGACACCTCGGTCCGCAGCAGTATACACGTCCGCGAAGGCCAATCACGGCCGGAACCAAGCGGATGGCGGCGAGGCGGGGAAGTTGCCCGGGCGGACGCGAGCCCGGCTCAGAGAATGTCAAGCGTAAAAGGCGCGCCGGGGCCGGCGCCAGTCGCTCGGGCCGCGCTCGAGCGGTTGACCGCAATCTCGAAAAATCCGCTGGAGCCCTCGATCAGGCAAGGCTCGCCCTCCGGCGCTTCGCCGAAAGCAGCGACGAGCCGGGTGATTTCCGCGCTTCCGATTCGCAGGCGGAAACGCGCCGCCGGCGCGAGTTGCGGCGCATCTTCCGGCCGCAAATTCAGCAGCAAATTTCCGAAACGGTCCGCGCGCAGAACGGCGCCGCGAATCGCTTGGCCGGAAATCTCGAGTTGCGGGAGCGGCAAACGCTCGGCATTGGCGATTTCCGGGCCGAAACTTTCCGGCTGCCAGTTGCGCGCCAGCCACGCCGCCGACGGCGCGAAGATGTCGCGCCCGTGGAAGGTCCGGCTGACGGGATGGAGGAAATAATGATCGGCGGTGATGTGCCAGGCGCGGAATTCCGGCTCGCGATCGAAGACCAGCGAGAGAACGCCATTATCCGGCGCGATGAAATACTGGCCGCCGGCGCTCGCGAGCAGCGGGCGGCGCGCCGTGCCAACGCCGGGATCCACCACCACGACGTGAATCGTGCGCGCGGGCCAGTAGCGAGACGCCGCCGCGACCACCAGTGCGCCGTCGAGCACGTCGAATGGCGCCACCTGGTGGCTGATGTCGTGGATGTGAGCTTCGGGCAGAATCGAGGCGATCACGCCCTTCATCGCGCCGACGAACGGATCGGCGGAGCCGAAATCGGTGGTGAGCGTGATCAGCGGAGGCGTCAATGCTTCGGCTCCGGGGCGGGCTTCGGCATGGGATACGTCTTGCGCAGGCGGTCGGCGAACTGGTCCAGTTCCTCTTTCGAGGCCTGCTTCAGTTCCATCAGCGCGTAGGTGTAGGCGTCGACCACCGGTACTTCCGCCATGCCCGGCTGCAGATAGAACTTGTCGACCTCGAGCACCATTCCGTCGAACGTGTAGCCGCTGACGGTAAGCCGCTCGGCGGTATTCGTCAGAACCTGCTGATTGGCTTTTCCGACGGCGTCCCAGTTTTCACGCACCGACAAAATGACGCCCTGCTCGATGCCTGCAATCATCGCGACTTTCGCGTCGTCGGGGAGCGACATCCAGCCCTTGCCGTTGGTCCAACCGTAGGAGAAATCGCCCACCTTGCCCGTCGATTGCATCGGATTGGGCTGCGGATTGAGCGCCTGGGGCAACTGCTGCGCCCCAGCGGGCGCGGCGAAGATAATCGCCGCGAGCAGCGCGACGAAGCATGCGGCACGGGAAACTTTCATGGTCACCTCCGCGGTCGAATGATCGCCCGCGCGTCAAAATCCTTCTTCGATCAGCCGTTCGAGCGAAAGCCGCCGCCGGGGCGGCTCCTCGGGCGAACGGCCAAGCCGTTCGAGGTAGCGCGCCAGAACGTCGGCTTCGACGTTCACCGCGTCTCCCTCCTTTTTCTCCCGCAGATTCGTGTGCGCGAAAGTGTACGGAATCACCGCGAATTCCGCCACGTCATCCTTCACCGCGGCGATGGTCAGGCTGATGCCGTCGATCGCCAGGGAACCTTTCGGCGCCAGGTAGCGTTCGAGCTCGCGTCCCGCGCGCACGGCCAACCAGCCATTTTCTCCCGCGCGCTCCAGCCGCTCAATCCTTCCCGTTGCGTCCACGTGCCCCAAGACGAAATGGCCGCCTAACTCGCCGCCGGCGACGAGCGGCCGCTCCAGATTCACCAGCGCGCCGGGTTCGAGTTTTGCGAAGGAAGTGCGCCGAAGCGTTTCCGGCGAAAGATCGGCGGCGAATCCGGCGGCGGCGGTTTCCACTGCGGTCAGGCAGCAGCCGTTCACCGCTATGCTCGCGCCTGGCAGCAAAGGACTCGCCGCGGCATCCATGGGCTTGTCGAAAGAGATTTCGATTCGGCCGCCCAACGGCGAGCGTTCGAGCCGGCGGATTCTGCCGGTGAATTCAATGATCCCGGTAAACATCGCGCAGATAGCCCTCCAGAACGAGATCGGGCCCCGACCAACTCCACGAGACGTGGCGCGCCTCGGCGAGCGGAGCACCGGCGGCGCGCCCGCCGCGCGCCAGCGGCACAACTTCCCGGCCCAGAATCACCGGAGCGTAAAACAGCACGAGCTTTTCCACCAGTCCCGCCGAAAGAAGCGCGCCATTCAGCGCCGGCCCAGCTTCCGCCATCAGGCTGACGATCTCCATTTTGCCAAGTTCAGATAGCACCTGGGCCAAATCCAGTTTCCCCCTCCGGCCCGGGACGCGAACCACGCGCACGCCCGCGCGTTCCAGGCGGCGCACGGCCGCGCGCTCGGCCGAAAGGAGCGTGAAAACGATCGCGTCGCCGGCCGCTGTGCGCGCCAGGCGCGAGGAAACCGGCAATCGGAGATCGGCATCCAGCACCACGCGTTGCAGCGGACGACGCCGCTTCCCGCCGCTGCGATCCGTCAGCAGGGGATCATCGGCCAGCACGGTGCCGATGCCCGTGAGGACGGCGTCGGAAGTGTGGCGCATCTGCTGCACGCGCGCGCGCGATTCGGCCGAGCTGATCCAGCGGTTCGCGATGCGCCTGCCCGGCGCGGCGCGGCCGGCGCGGCGTACGGGCGGAGCGAAGGCGAGCTGCCCATCGAGCGTCGCTGCGGCTTTCAGCGTAACGAACGGCCGCCGCCGCCGAATCCAAAGCGCAAACGCTTCATTCAATCGCTGCGCCTCTTCCTGGCCGATTCCCACTTCGACTTCCACTCCTGCGCGGCGCAGTGCGCGAAATCCCTTTCCCGAAACGGCCGGATTCGGGTCGGCCATCGCGGCCACCACGCGCCCGATTCCCGCCGAAAGAATCGCTTCGGTGCAGGGAGGGGTGCGGCCGGTGTGGCAGCAGGGCTCGAGATTCAGGTAGAGCGTCGCGCCGCGCGCCGCCGCGCCCGCGCGCCGGATCGCCAGCGCTTCCGCGTGAACGCGGCCGTCCCAGGTATGAAACGCCTCGGCCAGCGGCCTGTCCTCGCGCACCACCACCGCGCCGACCATCGGATTGGGATGTGTCAACGCCACGCCGCGCCGGGCCAGCGCGAGCGCTCGCCGCATCCAGCGCTCGTCGGAAGCCGTGGAGGCGCTCATCGTTCGGCTCAATCGAAAAGGGAGTCCACGAACGTGGGAATATCGAACGGAACCAGATCGTCGGCCTGTTCGCCCGTGCCGACGTAGCGAACGGGCAGGCCCAGTTCGCGCGCAATCGCCACCACGATTCCGCCTTTGGCCGTGCCGTCGAGCTTGGTGAGCACGATGCCGGTGACGCCGGCGTGAGCGGTGAATTCGCGCGCCTGCGAAAGACCGTTCTGGCCGGTGGTGGCGTCGAGCACCAGAAGAACCTCGTGCGGGGCGCCGGGCACGAGCTTGGACGCGGTGCGCTTCATTTTCTCGAGTTCCGCCATCAGGTTGTGCTTCGTGTGCAGCCGTCCGGCGGTATCGACGATCGCGACATCGGCGTTGCTCTTGAGCGCGGCGCTCATGCCGTCGTACACGACGGCGGCGGGATCGGCGCCGCTTTTCTGGCGAACGATTTCGACGCCGACGCGGCGCGCCCACACCTCGAGCTGCTCGATCGCGGCGGCGCGAAACGTGTCTCCGGCGCAGAGCAACGTCGCGCGGCCCTCTTTTTTCAATCGGAACGCAAGCTTGCCGATGGTAGTGGTTTTTCCTGTGCCGTTGACGCCGACCACGAAAATCACCTGCGGCCGCGCGCCGTTTGGAGCGGCCTGCGCCGCGCCGGGTGCGCGCAAAAGCTCCGCGAGCCGCTCTTTCAAGGCGGCTTTCAGCTCGGAAGCGTCCTTCAGCTCGCCACGCGAGGCCCGCTCGCGCAGGCCGTCGAGCAGTTCGCGCGTCGTGCGCACGCCCAGATCGGCCCCGAGAAGCGACGATTCCAGGCTCGCGAGCAACTGCGGATCCACGGCGCGGCCGGGCGCGAGCAGCGGTCCCAGCTTCGCGCCGAGCTGTTCGCGCGTCCGCGCCACCGAGCTTTTCAGCCGGTCGAGAAGCGACGCTTCGGGTTTTCCAAAGAGCGTTAGCATGAGAAGGGAGTGAATCGTCCCGTCAGAAAGGCATTGTAAAGAACCGCGCGAAGGGAAGCAAAAGGACGCCCGGGACGCGCGGCAGCGGCGGGATTCGCGTCCAGGAAAACGCCGCGAGCGCCAGCACGAAAAGCAGCGCGATTCCCGCCCAGCGCAACGGCTTGCGATCGGACCGCAACAGCGCCGCGCCGGTCACGAAAATTTCGGCGACCAGGGCCGAAGCCAGCAGCACCGGATAGGAAAAAAGAGCGGGCGGATAAAACGTGGGCCGCAGCTGCGGAATGCGGTTCAGCAGATCGCGCAAGGCTTCCTCGAATAGCAGCAGGAAACCGTAAAGAGGGCTGACGAACGGATCGGCGCCCGTTTGCCGCAGCCCCAGCCAGAACGTCAGCCAGCACACCGCGAAGCCGATCGCGTAGACGCCGGCCAGATGCCGGCGCGAAGGATGCCACGCGGCGATTCGCCCCAGCCGCGAGCCGCGCGGGTTGCCGGCGCCGCTGGAGGCGAGCGTCATTCCTCTTTGAGTCTCCGTTGCATCAATTCGCGAATCGCGTCGCGCGGACCCAGGCCCTGGTAAAGCACGCCGTACATCTGCTCGGTGATCGGCATTTCGACGCCCGACCGGCGGGCGAGTTCCATCGCCGCGGCCGTCGTGCCCACCCCTTCGGCCACCATTCGCATGGAATCCAGAATTTCCGTCAGCGCGCGCCCGCGCCCCAGCTCGATTCCCACCGAGCGATTGCGGCTGAGCGGTCCGGTCGCGGTGAGGATCAGGTCGCCCACGCCGGAAAGCCCGGTGATCGTGCGCGGCTGCGCGCCCTGGGCGCAAGCGAGGCGCGTCATTTCCGCCACGCCGCGCGTGACGAGCGCGGCGATGGTGCTGTGGCCCAGGCCCAGGCCCAGGCAGATGCCCGCGGCGATCGCAATGATGTTTTTCACCGCGCCGCCCATCTCGACGCCGATCACGTCTTCGCTCGAATAGGCGCGGAAAGTGGGGCCGGCGACGGCTTGCTGGATCCTATGCGCCAGCCCACGGTCGCGCGCCGCCGCGACGACGGCCACGGGATCGCCGCGCGCCACTTCCAGGGCGAAGGAGGGCCCCGAGAGCGCGCCGACGCGCACAGGTCCCGCGTCGCGCTCCGCGGCCACCTGCTCGATCACTTCCGTCATGCGGAGCAGCGTGCCGGTTTCGAGCCCTTTCGTCGCGCTGACGAAAATCGGCGGCGCGTCAAGCGCGGCAAATGCGGCTGTATAAACTTCCCTGGCGTGAGCCGAAGGCACAACGCCCAGCACGAGCGCGGAGCCGGCCACGGCCGCGGGAAGATCGCCGGTCACGTGGATGGAATCGGGCAGCCGAAAGCCGGGCAGATAGACCGCGTTTTCGCGATGCTCGGCGATGGCGCGGGCGAGCGAGGGATCGTGCACCCAGAGCGAGACCCTCCGGTCCGGATTCTGCCGAGCGAGCAGCAGCGCCAGCGCCGTGCCCCAGCTCCCTCCGCCGAGAATCGCAATCGAATCCATGGCCTCGCTCACCGGCGGAAACGCATCCGCGGCTCGGTGCCCGCCACCAGCCGTCGCATGTTTTCCCGATGCCGCCAGAGAATCAAAATCGCCGCCAAAACCGTTCCCACGGAAATTTCCGGCGGCGGATGCAGTCCGGGCGCGTAGAGCCAATACATCAGCAGCGGCAGCGCCGCTGCCCACAGCATCGAGCTCAGCGAAGCGTAGCGCCACACGAGCATCGCCGTCACCCACACCACCAGATCCGCCACCACCGCCATCCATCCGATCACCAGAAAGACGCCAATGGCTGTGGCCACGCCGCGGCCGCCGCGGAATTTCAGCCAGACGGGAAACAGGTGTCCCAAAATCGCGGCGACGCCCGCGAAGACGAGTGGAGACGCGGCGCCGTGGCTATACCGCGCGGCGAGCCAGACGGCCAGCGCGCCCTTTCCGGCGTCGAGCAGGAGGGTGAGGACGCCGGCGCCGAGGCCCAGGGTTCGGGTGACGTTCGACGCGCCGATATTTCCGCTGCCGGTCTTCCGGATATCGGCGCCGCCGGCGACGCGAGCGACGATGTAGCCGAAAGGAATCGAGCCAAGCAGGTAACCAAGCGCGGTGAGCAGATAGAGGTTCATGCGATTTCCGGAGCGAACCGGTAGCTTTCGATGCGAATGTGCTGCGCGCCTTCGCGCAGCATCTGGCTTTCGTACAAATGAAATTCGCGCGCGAGGATTCTCCCAAACGAGCGGCGCTTCGCGTCGCCGAGCGCGCGCTGCAAATCCCTGCTTTCCCCGGGCTGCTCGAATCGCGCCAGCGTCAGGTGGGGCGTGAACGCTCGCGATTCCCGGGCGATGCCGAGCGGTACGAGTTGCCGGTCGACCGCTGAGGCCAGCTCCGCGAGCGACGCGTTTGCCTGAATGCCGATCCAGAAAACGTGCGGACGGCGCTCGGCGGGGAAAAATCCAGTGCCGCGAAACTCCATTTCCACCGGAGCGGGAAATTGAATCGGCGCAAGCGCGTTGCGGATCGCTTCCATTTTTTCCGCCGACACTTCCCCGATGAATTTCAAGGTGACGTGAATCGCTTCCGGCCGCACCCAGCGCGCGTGGGGCGCGTGCGGACGCATCACCGCGAGAAATTCGGCGATGGCGCGCCGCAGCTCGTCCGGGATTTCGATAGCGACGAAGAGCCGCACGGTCAGCCTCTCTCCCGGCGCGCGCGCAGCAGGTGCCGCCGCAGGATATCGAGCGCGGATTGCGCCGCCAGGCGCCGGATGCGTTCGCGGTCGCCCGCGAATAGAATCAACTGCTCGCGAACGCCGCCTTCGTGCGCCAGCGCGATGTGCACCGTCCCGACCGGTTTTTCCGGTGTGCCGCCGCCGGGCCCGGCGATGCCGGTGAGGCCCAGTCCCAGCGCCGCGCCGGTCGCGCTCCGCGCGCCCTCCGCCAGCGCGATGGCCACTTCGCTCGATACGGCTCCGTGGCGCTCGATGAGTTCGGCCGGTACGCCCGCCCATGCCGTCTTCATCTGGTTGCTGTAGCAAACGGCTCCGCCGAGGAAGAAGAGGGAACTGCCGGGAATGCGCGTCAGACGCGAGGAAACGATGCCGCCGGTGCAGCTTTCCGCCACCGCGACGCTCAGCCCGGCCTGCTGCAATTCGCGCGCGATCGCGCCGTCGAGCGTTTCGCCTTCGGTGGAAAATACGGCGTCGCCGAGCGTCGTGGCGATCCGCGCGGCGAGCTCATCAAGCACGCGCGTTGACTCCGCCTGATCGTCGCTCCAGCGCGTCAGGTGGATTTCGATGCCCTCTGGCGTGGCGAGGATGGTCGTTTCGACGTCGGCATAGGACTGGTAGATGGGCGCAACGCGATGATCCACGTCGGATTCCGGCAGGCCGACGGCGCGCAGCATCCGGTGCGCCATGCGGCGCGCACCGGCGCGTCGCTCGATCAGTGGACGCGCGCGCTCGGCGAAAATCCGGCGCAGTTCACCGGGAGGGCCGGGCAAAAGGAGCACCGCGCGCTCCCCGGTTTCGATCCAAAGTCCGGGAGCGGTTCCGGAAGAGTTCGGCAAAACCGCGGCTCCTTCGGGAACCATCGCCTGGCGCTGGTTGTTCGGAGCCATCGCTCGGCCGAGCCGCGCGAAGCGCTCGCGGATGTTTTCGAGAACCGATTCATCGAGCAGGAGCCGGCGATCGAGAGCGTCGGCGGCCGCTTCGCGCGTCAGATCGTCTTCGGTCGGCCCCAGCCCGCCTGTGGAAACCACCAGATCGGCGCGTTCGAGCGCTTCGCGAAACGCCGCCGCGAGCGCCTGGCGATCGTCGGCGACCACGCTTTTGCGAACCACCGCGATTCCCAGCCGGTTCAGCTCCTCGGTCAGGAACAGCGAATTCGTATCGAGCCGGTAGGGCGTGAGCAGCTCGGAACCTACGGCGATGATTTCCGCGCGATTCATCGCGGCCACGTTCCTCGAGCGATCAGGGTTCGTCCGCCGGAGCGCTTTCGTCGAGCCGCAGGGCGGCGGAGTTGATGCAGAAACGCAAGCCGGTCGGCGCCGGGCCGTCGGGAAACAGATGGCCCAGATGGGCGTCGCACCGCGAGCATTTCACCTCCACGCGGCGGATTCCGTGCGAGAGATCCTTCGAAAGCGTCACGCGGGAAGATTCGACCGGGGCCCGGAAACTTGGCCAACCCGTGCCGGAATCGAATTTCGTTTCGGCGTCGAAGAGCGGCTGGCCGCAGCAGACGCAGGCGTACACGCCGGGATCGTGGCAATTCCAGTAGCGGCCGGTGAAGGGAGGTTCGGTCGAGCCGCAACGCGTAACTTCGTACTCGCCGGGCGAGAGCCGGGCGCGCCACTCGCGGTCGCTTTTCTCGATTTTTTCCGGCATCGGCAGCTCAGCCGCCCGGCGGCAATCCGGCGACGTCCCAATCGATCGTGAAGAGCGCGCTGGCGGTCGCCAGAACGGCGCGCCGGGCGAGCAGCGCCAGCCCAACCACGCCCGCTCCGCTCAACACTAGGCTCGCTTCGCCCTCCTGCGTCACCCGCACCACGCCGCGCCTGCCACCCAGCGACGCCGCGATGTACAGGTTGCCGGCGCGGTCAAACGCCATCCCCTGCGGCCGGCCCAGCCCGCGATAGAAAACGCTCACCTGGCCCGCGTGATTGATCCGGTAGATGCGGTCGTAGCTCGATGTGGTCGGTCCGCTGACGTAAAGATCGCCCTCGGGATCGAACGCCAGATGGTAGGCGGAAATCGAGGGTTCGAGCGTGGCGAAAACCAGAATTTCGCGCTCGGGTGAGATTTTGAAAATCGTGCCGCTGCGGTCGCCCACGTAGAGATTGGCGTCGCGATCGAAGGCGATTCCCGTGGCGATGCCCATCCCTTCCACCCATTTCTGGGCGCGGCCGTCGGGAGCGACGCGGTGAATCGTGCCGTCGTTGCGGCAACTGACGAAGAGTTCGCCCGAACGGTCGAGCGCGAGGCCGGTCGGATTGATCAGCTGCGCCGCCAGGGGTTTCACCGTGAAATCGGGCGAGATTTTGTAGAGCGGAACGGCGACTTTCTGCCCGCGCTGCCCGCTGAAGGTGACGTAGATGTTGCCCTCGGAATCCACCGCTGGATTCGCCACCGGGTGCAGATTGTCGGCGACCAACTGGCCCACCGCGAGCGGAAAGGCGTTGCTGCGGCCGTCCTGCGTCTCGATTTCCACGTTCGACGAGGCTTCCTCGGGCACGCGCGCCACCAGCTCGTTTTCGCTCCACAGCAGGATGCTGCCTTCGCTGCCGCCGAACCGCACCACCGGGCGATTGCCGTTGTGCGGCTGAAAACCCTGGCCGTGAATCCGCACGTCGCCGCCGGGAATCGCCGCCCCGGGAGACACACCGGCGATTTGCGGTTGGCTTTCTCGCTTAGGCACGCGTTTTTCCACGAATCAGAGTACCAGTCGGTGAATCAACCACAACGCAATGGCCGCGTAGGCGCCCGCGAACCAGTCATCCGCCATCACACCCCAGCCTCCGGGCAGCCATTCGGCCCTGCGCGCCGGAAAAGGCTTCAACACATCGAAACCGCGAAAAAGTATAAAACCCAGTATCAGAGATTTCCAGTTCAGACCGGCCAGGCCGCCCAGAAAACCCGCGAATGCGATCAATTGCCCGGAAACTTCGTCAATCACCACTTGCGGAGGATCTTTGTGCCGCAGCCAGGCCGCGGTGCGATCCGCGGCCCAAACGCCCACCGCCGCGATCGCGATGTTCAGCAAAACGTAGCCCGCCAGAAAACCGCGCGGCAACGCGCCGGAAGTCCAGCCCCTGGCCGTAATCCATGCCAGCAGGCAGCCGAGCGCGACGCCGACCATCGAGCCGTAGGTGCCCGGAACCACCGGCAAACGCCCGGCGCCGAAAACCGTGGCGAGCGCGACGGCAAGGCGCGGCTTCTGGCGAACGGATTCGGTTTCAGGTTTCGTTATCTTCCTCCTCGCGCGCCGCGAAATCAGCGTCGTCGAATTCGAGCGCCGGCTCGGAAATTGCGTACCGCCCGCTCGCCCACGCGCCCAGATCGCCCAGCCGGCAGCGCTCGCTGCAAAAGGGAGAATGCCGGTCGGCGGCGGAATCGGTGGGCCGGCGGCAGATGGGGCAGCGCCAGATCATCGCCGTGCCGCTTTTGATGGCTTCGCCATGCTAGCCGACCACGCGGAGCACCCCTCCCGCGACGACCGGTGCCGGCTCGGCCGCGCGCGGCGCGTCCAGAAATTCCTCCACGCGGCCAACCAGATCGTATTCCGTTGCCCGCGTGATCCGCACGCGCGCCAGCCGCCCGGCCTGCGGCGCGGCGTCTTCGGGAAATTCCGTCAGATAGACCTTGCCGTCGATATCGGGTGCCATTCCCGCCAGGCGCCCTTCCCAGAGCCATTCGGCGTCGCGTGCCGGACCATCCAGCAGCATGGTTTCGCGGCTGCCCACGCGGGCGCGCAGCCGGCGCGCGGTAATTTTCTTTTGCAGCGCCATCAGCGCGTCGCGCCGGCGGGCGATCGTTTCCGCGTCCACTTTTTCGCCCAGCGCGTGGCTTTCGGCGGTTTCCTCGTCGGAATAGCCGAAAACGCCCATCCAGTCGAATTCAGCCGCGCTCGCGAAATCGCACAGCTCGCGAAAATCGTCTTCCGTTTCGCCGGGAAATCCGACGATGAATGTGGTGCGCAGCGAAACGCCGGGGATGTGGCGGCGTATGCGCTCGACGAGTTTCAGAAACGCGCCGCCATGCGAACCGCGTTTCATCCGCGCGAGCACGTTGCGGCTGGCATGCTGAAGCGGAATATCCAGATAGGGCGCCAGTTTAGGGGTCGTGGCGATGGCGTCGAGCAGCCGCGCGGTCACGCGGTTCGGATAGCAGTAGAGAAAACGAGTCCAAGCCAACTCTTCGACTTCCGCCAGCCGCTCCAGCAGCGAAGGCAAACCGTCGGCAACGCCCAGGTCCAATCCGTAAGCCGTCGTGTCCTGGCCGACCAGCGTCACTTCGCGCGTGCCCGCGCGGGCCAGCGCTTCCGCTTCCCGCACCACGGATTCTGGCCGGCGGCTGCGGAATTTTCCGCGGAGTTGGGGAATGATGCAGAACGAGCAGGGGTGGTCGCAGCCTTCGTTGATTTTGATGTAGGCGGAATGGCGCGGAGTCGCGGTGACGCGCGGCGTGCGGTCGTGATAGAGGTATTCGGGCAGGCGAGCGGTGGTTTCCGCGGCGGGCGCCATCTCGCCGCTCACCGCTTCCAGAATCCGTTCCACTTCGCCGGTGCCCACCACCGCGTCCACTTCCGGAATTTGCTGGCGGATTTCGTTGCGGTAGCGTTCCACCAGGCATCCGGCGACGATCAGGCGCTTGGCGCGGCCGGATTTTTTCAGCTCCGCCAGCTCCAGAATCGTGGCCACCGATTCTTCCTGCGCGGGGGCTATGAAGCTGCACGTATTCACCACCAGCACGTCCGCTTCGCCCGCTTCGGTCGTGATTTCGTATCCGCCTTCGCGCAAAATGCCCAGCATCACCTCGCTATCCACGAGGTTTTTCGGGCACCCCAGGCTGATCAGTCCCACTTTTCGCATCGGAATGGCCGTACGCCGGATGAACGGGCCGCGAACAACCAGTATAGCAGCCGCGGCGCGAAGCCCGGTGCCGCACGGCGCGCTTTGGCTTCGCAGGGTGCCACGGCGGGCTACGGCTGGTCAATCCGCGCGAGCGCCGTGGTGGCGATCTTGCGCGAAGCGCTCGAAATGGCCATGCGCCCGGCGGCGTCGAGCGCGACGATTCTGCCCGGGCCACGCGGCAATTCCTCCACGTGGATCAGCCATGGCTCGATCGTGACGTCGCGAAAGGTGACGGCGTGGCGAATCGCCGGAATGGCCTGCCATCGTGCCGCGCCATTCAGCGGGAATTCGGCGGACAAATGGCGCTCGAGATCGGTGCGCGAATCGCCGCTCGTCACGATCGCGGGAAAATGCCACAGCCGCGAAAAAATCGGGCCAAGCCCGGCCGGACGATCGTCGTCCTGCGCCGCGGCATTCGCCGGCGAGCGCACCAACAGCGTGCGCCCCGCGCCGTCCAGCAGCACTGCCGCGGCCACGCGCACGCGCACCGGCGCGGACTTCGCGCGCCGCTCCGGCAGCCGGTCGGCGAGTCCCAGCCGCAGCGCCCGGCAACCTTCGCGCACCGGGCACGCGCCGCAACGCGGCTGCCTCGGCGTGCAGACTGTCGCGCCGAGTTCCATCATCGCCTGGTTCCAATCGCCGGGCGATTTTGCGTCGAGCCGGCGATCGGCCAGAGCCTGCAGTTGTTTCCAGCGCGCCGGCCTGCGCAATTCGCCTTCGATCGCCTCGCGCCGCGCGATCACGCGAGCCACGTTGCCGTCGAGCACGGCGAGCGGCTCGTCGTAAGCGATGCTGAGAACAGCGCGCGCCGTGTAGGCGCCAACGCCGGGCAGCGCGAGCGCCTCATCGAGCAAGCGCGGGAATCGGCCGCCATGCTGGCTTTGGATGAGCTTCGCCGCGCGCGCGAGATTCCGCGCCCGGCTGTAATAGCCCAGCCCCGACCATGCCTTGAGCACGCGTTCCTCGCGCGCCCTCGCGAGCGCTCGTAGCGTGGGAAACGCGCGCAGAAATCGCCGGTAATAGCCGAGCACGGCCGCCGCGCGCGTCTGCTGCAACATAATCTCCGAAATCCAGACGCGGTAGGCATCCCGTGTGTGGCGCCAGGGAAGGTCGCGCCGGTGCGCGCGAAACCAGCCGAGCAATCGCTGCTGAAATTCGGCTTGGGAATCCGCCCGCCGACGCCTCGCCATGTCTGCATTCGAACACAACGGAGATCCCCGCGGCAAGGCGCGAAAGTGCGACCTCCGGCCGCGAGCGAGGCAAAGCGCGTGCGGAGCCTGAAGTGAGAAAAATCCCCAGCCTGGACGATGAACCGCTCGCGAGGGAGCGTTCAACGCCTGGACGGATAAAACTTTCGGCGCTCGGCTTCCTGCTTCTTCCAAGCTTCCCGCAATTGAGCGGCGGTTTCGGCGACGCCGGGAGTAAAGACCGCTTTCACCCACTGCTCGTTGAGCCAGGGGGAAAGTTTGTCGATCGCGGGCTGGAATTCGCGCAACGCTTCATCCTTCCGATTCAGTCTCCAAAGCGCGATGGCCCGGCCGATGCCCGGCGCATTCCACGATGGCGGGGAGAGTGGCCAGTAGGTGCTTCGCCCGGCGAGCGCGAATCGCTGAGTCGCGTCCGACTCTTCTTTCTGCTCGAGTTCCACCCAGCCCAGGTTGTTTTCCACTTTCGCGTCGCCCGGCCGGATTCGCGCGGCCTGTTTCAGGATTTTCTCGGCAGTCCCGTAGTTGCCGGCGCGATAAAACCACCAACCGAGCCGCGAGAAAAGTTCGGGAGGGAAACTGGCGGGAGAATTTGCCATGCGATTGGCCATCGAATCGGCTGGCGCCGCGTTTCCGGCCATCAATTGAAGTCCGGCCAGCTCAATCTGGAACGGGAGCGCGTCAGCCTCGTTCCGATGACCGGCGAGCGCGAGAAAATACTGGAAAAGCGTGACGCCTTGCTGGCCGAGCCGCGCGGCGGCCAGCGCATTGGAAAAATCCTTCACGTACTCGTAACTGCTTGGCCGATTCGCGGCAATCTCGCTATCCAGCAATTTGCCATACGCCGTGGCGGCGGCGGCGAAGTTAGCGGCGGAATATTCGTTCTCCGCGAGGCTTGCCAGCAGACCTGGTTGCCCGGGAAGGAATTCCAGCCGGAAAGATACATAATCTGCCGCTTGAGCGAACCGGCCCTGATGAGTCGCCTGATTGGCCAGCATCTGAGCGTAAGACAGAATCTGATCGGCGGCCTGAGGCGACATCTGCTGTTTCTGGATCTGGCGAACCACCTGCGCCGCTCCCGCCAAATCTCCCGAACCGAGCCGCGCCTCGCCCAGTTCCACCATCGCCGGCGTTCCACTTGGCTGGAGCGCGAGCGACTCCGTAGCCAGCGCTTCGGCCTTTGCATACAGGCGCGCTTCCAGTGCCATCGTCGCCAATTGATCCGCGAAGGCGCGGATCGAATCCGCTTCCGCCGGGTGATCGGCCACCAGTTGAGGGTAGGCGGTGTTTGCGGGAGTGAAATCGCCCAGACCCATTTCCGCCTTAGCCAGCGTGGCCAGCACCGCGGGCTGATCCGGCCGCTGCGCCAGCGACCGCGAAGCCAAATCGGCCGCCTGTTTGTAATCGGCGCGAAGCAGCGCGTTCCTGGCCCGAGCCGCGAGAAAAATGTAAGCGACGGCCAGCGGACGCTCCGGTCGTTTCGCGTTCCAGCGCTCTTCCGCGATCAAGCGGCGAATCGCGGCGATCCGGTCCGCGCTTGCAGGATGCGACCGGAAATAGCCGGTCAGAATCCCGATCGAGACTTGTGAGAGTTCCTCCAGCGGGCCGCCGCGCGAAGTCTGCGCTACGGGCAGAACTTGTTGTTCGAGTTTCTGAAACGTCTCGAGCATCTGGATGGCGCCCTCGGGCGAATATCCCGCGGCGACGGCCAGCCGCGTTCCCTCGCGATCCGCCTGAAACTCCTCGTCTTTGGTGTAGCCGGCCTCGAAAACTTCCACGGGAAGGACCAGCAGCCCTCCGAGCGGAATTTTCCGCAAGGCCAGTTCCGTCTGAAGGCGCTCGGCGGGATGACGATGCTCGATGTGCTCGATTTCGTGGCCGAGCACGAAAGCCAGTTCGTCTTCGTTGTGCATCAGTGCCAGCAGGCCCTCGCCGATATAGACGTGGCCGCCGGGAATCGCGAATGCGTCGTCGAAGCCGGGTTGGGGAATGTAGTGGAAGTGGTAGATCAGCTTGCGGTGTGCGTGCGCGGCCAGGCGCGCGCCCACCTGTTCCACGTAACGCCTCACTTCCACTTCCTGTGGATTGGTCGCCTTGTCGGCCGTCATCCAAGCGTACCTCTGCGCCAGGCGATTGCCGATGCGGACCTCTTCGGCGTCGGAAAGCGGCGTGAAGGCCACGGGCAGCCGCACCAGTTCTCTTTGGCTGTCGGCAAGCAGGTAGAGCACGGCGTTCGGGCTCACGCGCGCGCTCACCCGCTGCCACTGCGCGGCGGCCAGTCCGGCCAGCAGCAGCAGCGCCACGGCCGCCGACCACCCCCAGCGATGGAGTTTCGCGTTCATAGGTAATGCCTAAGCGCTTCCCGGTATCTCGTGTAGAGAAAGGAGACCAGCAGCAGCGCGCAGCCGAGCACGATGAACGTGACATACCGGTCGCGCGGCTGCATTCGCCAAACGTCTATCGTCACGATTTTCGCCACGCACAATAGCAAAAGGCCCAGCCCCGCCAAACGGAAGCTCCGCTGGCCGATCCAAAGCGCGAACAGAAAAACCCCCACCGCTTCCGCTCCCCACGCGACCGTTACCATCCCTTTTCTCATTTCCACCGCCAGCAGCAGCGTCAGCAGAAGAAACGGGCTGAAGAAAAAGAACTGTTCGGGCAGGCGATGAAGCGCGCGATGAGCCCGGCGCAGCGCCGAGGCGCCGGCCCCGGCCGCTTGCGGATGCTTCAATGAAAACGCCATCGGCAGCGCCGCGAGCAGGAGCGCGATCGTCGCTCCGACGCAGAGCCACGGACTGAGGGAAACCGGCGCGGGGAAATAACTCCGCTCGTAAAAATTGTGCGCGATCGTGCGCAAGCAAACCGCCGCGGTCACCAGGAACGCCTGGTCCAGAAACAAACGCCGCCTGCTTTTCCACGCGATCGCAACGAGCAGCAGCGCGCCGGCCGCCCACGCCGCCGCCACCCAGTCCGCGGCGATTTCAAAGCGCAGCAGGGCCATCGTCGCGACCGTCCCGAAAAAGCAATGCACCGC
>JAKAOH010000225.1 GCA_021812285.1 Acidobacteriota bacterium
ATGGGTGGAGGGCCGCGGCGCAGGCGATGCGCTGCTGGATCCTGTCACCGGCGAGGAACTCGCCCGCGCTTCGACCGAAGGCGTGGATATTCCCGCCGCGCTCGCCTTCGCGCGATCGAAAGGCCACGCCGCGCTGGGGGAGTTGGGCTATGCGCAACGCGCGGACTTGCTTGGAAAAATCGCCGATACGCTGGCCGCGAATCGCGCCGAATATTTCCGCATTTCGCTGCTGAATTCCGGCGCGACGGATCCCGACGCTTCCTTCGACGTGGATGGCGCAATCTACACGATGAAATATTTCGGCAAGGCCGGCCGCGCGCTGGGCGACGCCCGCATGCTGCGCGAAGGCGCTCGCGCGCCGCTTTCGAAATCCGGCGCATTCCAGGCCGATCATTTCCTCCAGCCCGTAGCCGGAGCGGCGATTTTCATCAACGCCTTCAATTTTCCGGCCTGGGGCTGGTGCGAAAAGGCCGCGCCCGCGCTGCTTTCCGGCGTTCCTGTGGTGGTGAAACCGGCCACTTCGACGGCGTGGCTCACGCAAAAAATGGTTTCCGACGTCGTCGCCACGGGCATTCTGCCTCCGGGCGCGATTTCGATTTTGTGCGGCTCGGCGCGCGAGCTGCTTGACGCCGCGGGCGAAGAGGACGTGATTTCCTTTACCGGCTCGGCGCAAAACGCCGCACGCATTCGCGGCCACCAGAGCGTTCTTCGCCGCTCAGTTCGCGTGAACGCCGAGGCCGACAGCATCAATTCCACCATCCTCGGCCCGGATGCCGCGCCGGGCTCTCCGCTTTTCGATCTGCTGGTCAAGGAAGTGGTTCACGAGATGACGCTGAAAGCGGGGCAGAAATGCACCGCGATCCGCCGTGTCCTCGTTCCTCGCACGCAGTTCCGCCCTGCGGCCGATGCGATCGCCGCGAAACTCGCCGAAATCAAGGTGGGCAATCCGCGGAACAAGGAAGTGAAAATGGGACCGGTGGTAAATAAATCGCAACAGGCTTCCTGCTTTGCCGGAATCGCGGAATTGCGCAAGGAATGCTCGGTGGTTTTCGGCGGCGCGGATTTCGCGCCGCTCGACGCCGATCCCGCAAAATCCTGTTTCGTTCCGCCAACGCTGCTCGCCTGCGAAGATGGCGCCGCGGCGAGCGCGGTGCATGACGTCGAAGTGTTTGGACCTGTGGCGACGCTGGTTGCCTACGACAGCGTTGCCGATGCCATCCAGATCGCGCGCCGCGGCCTCGGTTCGCTCGTCGCGTCGGTTTTCTCGGCTGACGCCGATTTCCTCCGCGCGCTCACGCTGGGAATTTCCGGCCTGCATGGCCGCGTCATGGCGGTTGACGCGTCAGTTGGCCCGGAGCACACCGGGCACGGCAACGTGATGCCAAGTTGCCTGCATGGCGGTCCCGGCCGCGCCGGCGGCGGCGAAGAACTCGCCGCGCTTCGCGCGCTGCTCTTCTATCATCGCCGTTTCGTTGTGCAGGGCCCTCCTTCGCTGCTCGATGCCATGGCCGAGCGCTGCGCCGATTCGCAGTTGCTCTACGCGTGAGGGTGCCGTGCAGTGGGTTGTGGATCAATTCGACGGTGCCTCGCTTTTCGGGCCACCGATTGCGGACTTGAACGGCGGCAAGATTGAAGTTGCCGAGGCCCTCAAACGCGCATACTGTTAAATAGCGTGGGCTGCCGCTAGAGGCGATTCGCGGCAAACGGACCGGGGTCAGGAATCGACTTCTTGAGACAGCGGCGTTGTTGGCGAGAAGCCGGTCTTCCTACCGGGAGGCCTGCCATGGGAATGCTCAATCGCGCGCCTCTTCTGGCAATTGTGCTGATCCTTGTAGCCACGGCCCTGCCTTCGCGCAAGGCGGCAACGAGCGCCTCGAATTTCCAAATCATCAGCGTCACAGCGAGAAAATACGAATTCGATCCCTCTCCCATCCGCGTCGAGAGAGGAGCAAAGGTTCAGCTAAGAATCACCGCAATCGACCATAGGCACGGGTTTTCCATCCAGCTCACGCCGGTGGGATCGGGCAAAAATGCGGCGCCAGGGCTCCTCTTCGACTCGCCTCGCAAGTGTTGGAACCTGCCCAAGGGAAAGACAACGATCATCGAGTTCGTGGCGAAAACGCCGGGCACTTACCCTTTCCACTGCTGCCACTTTTGCGGATTCGGCCACAAGCGGATGAAGGGTGAACTGATTGTTGGCCCATAAAGGCTGCGAGGTCCGCAGGCGCGAGGCCGATCAGGCGAATGGCTCGGGAGCGGCGGGTTGGTGTGAATCGTGGACGAATGGCCAGCTGCGCGTCCAGCGCGCGCGCAAGAAAAACACGATGAGTCCTGCGAGCAGCGTCAGCAGGCCAAACAACACGTAACGCATGCCCGACGCCAGAAACACCGCGATCCAGCCGGCGAGCGCGACGACGGCAGGCAGCGGATAAAGCCACATTTTGTAGGGACGCGCCGATGCGCTGAATTTCCGCCGCAGCAGCGGCAACGCGAAAATCTGCCCGATGAACTGCACCAGCACGCGCGTGGTAATCAGCGCGGCAATCACCACGTCGAGCCGGAAGAACGCCGCCGCGATCGCGATCGCGGAAACCGTGAGCAGCGAAACGTGCGGAAAATTCTTCTTCGGATGCAGCCGCGCGAACGGACGGAAGAAATTGCCGTCCATCGCCGCAGCGTAGGGAATCCGCGAATAGCCGAGCAGCAGCGCGAATACCGAACCGAACGCCGTCCACAGAATCATCACGGTGATCGCAATCGCCGCCGGGCGTCCGTAGAGCCGGCCCATGAATTCCGAAACGATGAAGGGCGAATGAATCGCCTGTTGCCACGGCACCACGCCGATCAAAACCACGTTGATCGCCGCATAGGCGACGGCGCACGCCGCGACCGACAGCAAAATCGAGCGTGGAATCACGCGCGCGGGCTCGCGCACTTCGTCGCCAATGTAGCAGACGTCGTAGTAGCCCAGATAGTTGTACATTGCGACGAGCGTCGCGCTGCCCAGTCCCATCGCAAAGCCGCCACCAAACGCGAACGCGTGCGGCGGAAACGCGAATGCCTGAGGAAAATTCGCGTGCGGAATTCCAACCGCCAGAATCGCCGCCATCGTCGCCACCGTGCCCAGCCACAGCGTCACGGTAAGCCGGCTCAGCACCGTCGTCCGCCGATACAAAAACGCCAACGCGAGCAGACCAACGCCCGCGGCGACCAATTTCCCTTCGAGCGGCGTCATCCCAGGCCACAAAAAGCCGGCGTAATCGGAGAATCCAATCATGCCCGAAGCGATTTCGAGGGGCCCGCTCAAAACGAATTGCCAGATGAAAAGAAAGGCCATCAGCCGGCCCAACGTTTCCGGGCCGTACGTTTCGCGCAGGAAGCGGTAGCTTCCGCCCGAGCCCGGCAGCGCCGCGCCGAGTTCGCTCCACACCAGGCCGTCGCACGCCGCCAGCAGCGCGCCCAGAATCCAGCCGAGCATGCTTTGCGGACCGTTCATCGCGGCCAGCAGCAGCGGAATCGAAATGAACGGTCCCACGCCGACCATGTTCGACATGTTCAGCGCGGTCGCGCCGACCAGGCCGAAGCCGCGCACCATGTGCGGAGAGGATTCGCGTTCCATGTTCGCCGGATTCTAGCGCAATGCGGCGCCCGCCGCGCGCTTTCGCTCGCCCGCGTTTCCTGCAAAAATAGCCGTCATGAGCGACGATCGCCTTTCCCGCGAAACCGCGTTTCTCACCGAGGCCGATAAGTTGAAGCTGGTGTTCCGGCGCACGCTGCTGACGGACGGCTCGCGCCGCGAAAATACGGCGGAGCATTCCTGGCACATCATCCTCACCGCGATGGTGCTGCGCGATTACGCCGCCGAGGCGCTCGATTTCGAACACACCGTCGAAATGCTCACCGTGCACGATCTGGTGGAAATTGACGCCGAAGATACCTTCGCCTACGACGTGGAAGGGAATCAGACGAGGCCCGAGCGCGAGCGCCGCGCCGCCGATCGCTTGTTTGGCCTGCTGCCGCAGGCGACTGGCGCGCGATTCCGCGCGTTGTGGGAGGAATTTGAAGCGGGCGAAACAGCCGAATCGCGTTTCGCAAACGCCGTGGACCGCTTCCAGCCGCTCTTGCAGAATCTGGCGACGGAGGGAGGAACGTGGCGCATCTACCGTCCCACGCGCGCGCAGGTGCTTCGCCGCATGGAGCCGGTCCGCACGGCGCTGCCAGCCCTCTGGCCGTTCGTTTGCGAAGCGATCGAGCGATTCATTCCCGCTGAAAGCGAGAATCGCAGCGGCGCGTGACGCCAAATGCAGGCGTCAGTGCGGCCACAGCCAGCCGAACGTTCCCGCCGTCAGCAGGCCGTAAATCAGACCGTCGAAAACTTCTTTCAGCGTCACCGACCACGGATATCCTCGCCAGATGCTGTTGCTCAGCACGCCCACTCCATAGGCCATGAACGCCGCCGTGCCAGCCACGCGAAACACCGCCAGGTACATCGCGCCCGCTGCGAGCGTGCGGCCGGTGAGGTACGCGGTGAAATAACTGACGATCAGGCAATAGACGAACCATTGCGACAGGTATTTCCCCATCGCCGGCGGCCGGCTGGGAAAGACAGCCATCATTCCCACCGGGCCCTGACGGAATTTCTCGCCGATTTCGGGCGATTTTCTTTCCCTATCGGTGCAGAAGGGAAACATGTAGAGGCCGCGTTTCACTTCAGCTTCGCGAATCGTGCGAAGGATTTTCTGTTCGTGC
>JAKAOH010000042.1 GCA_021812285.1 Acidobacteriota bacterium
CCGCGCCCCCAGCGCCGGCGCCTGGCCTGGCTCGATTTCCTGTTCCATCCGCGGTTCGCGCTGGGAGTCGCCGCCGTTTTCATCACGCTGACGATTCTCGTGCATACCTTCGTCGGCGTGCCCGGCTCGGCCGCCACGCTCAACCCGCTCGAAGCGTTTCGCCAGTTCGACCGCCGCGCCCACCTGGTCTACGCGCGCGGCGTGAAATTCTTCAGCGATCTGCGCGTGGTCTACGAAATCCAGTCCCGCTTCCAACCGCAAAACACCAGCGCGCCCGCGCCTTCTTCCGAGAAGAAGAGCACCGACCAGACCGAGCAGCTTCTCTACAATCGTCTCGAAACTCGCCTGGGCGCTCCGGCCGGCGCCGCGCGTGACATCTCGCCGCGCGTCCGCCGCGCGCCGGGCAAAATCTTTCATCCCGACCGAGGGAGATCCGCATGAACTGCGCCACCCATCCCGATCGAGAAACGGCCGCCTATTGCCGCGTCTGCGGCAAGCCGCTCTGCGCGGAGTGCGTCCGTAACGTTCGCGGAGCCATCTATTGCGAGGGCTGCCTGTCCGCCATGCTCAGCGGCGCTCCGGTGGGCGCGCCGGCCGGCGCTCCCATTGGTCCACACACTCCCAATCCGGCCGTGGCCGCCGCGCTCGGCTTCGTTCCCGGACTCGGCGCCATTTACAACGGCGAATATGTAAAAGGCTTGATTCACGTCGCCGTCTTCGCCGGAATCATTTCGATTCTCAATTCCGTTTCCAATTCGGGGTCCGGCACCGCGGGACTCGGCGCGTTTTTCGGCATCGGCCTCGCCTGCTTCTATTTCTACATGCCGATTGAAGCCTATCGCACCGCACGCATGAAGCAGGCTGCCGCCTACGCTGCTTACGCTCCCGCCGCGCCAACCGGCGCGACAGCTCCCGCTCCCGGTGCTTCCTCCGCGGCACCTGGCGTTGCGCCCACGGCCGGTTTCGCGCCCGGCGCGGCCTCGGGTTCAAGCGCTGCTCCGCCCGTCGCGCCCATGCCGCAGGCGCCCTTTCCGCACCCGCACAGCTCCATGGCAGGAGCCATCGTCCTGATCGTCCTCGGCGTGCTGATTCTTTTCGCCAATCTCGGCTGGCTCACGCGCTTGTGGTTGGGCCATTGGTGGCCGCTGATTCTGATCGGCCTCGGCGCGTGGCTGCTCTGGAAACGCTCCCACGAAACTCCTGGCGCGGGGGGTCCTCGTCCATGACCGCCTGGCGCAACTGCGGCTGTCCTCGCTGCCGCACGCGCAGCTTGATGGGTCCGGCGATTTTGATCACGCTCGGCCTTCTGTTTTTCGCCGCCCAATACAGCCACTATTCTTTCGGCGACCTGTGGCCGATCCTGATCATCGTCATCGGCGCGGTGAAGGTCGCCGAAGCGCTTGCTTCGAGCGAAGGCCACGTCGGCCTGTGAGCGTCCGATGAGCAACGGTTACGGCTATCCGCGACGGCGCAGTTCCATTTTCGGCGGCTTGCTGCTCATCGCGATCGGCGTCATTTTCCTGCTCCACTACCTTCAGCCGGGCCTCGTGCATCTCGGCCAGATCATCCGCTTCTGGCCTGTCCTGCTGATTGTCTGGGGACTCGCCCGCCTTTGGGATCATTTCGCGGCCAATCGAGCTCATCAGACCGCCCCGCCCACGGTCAGCGGCAGCGATCTGCTTCTGGTGCTTCTGGTGATCGTCGGCGTCATCGCCATCATCGCTTACGACCGGATCCATCGCCGCATGGGCTGGGAACCGGGTTTTGATTTCTTCGAAACCCCCTACACCTTCACCGCGACTTTACCCTCCGCTCCCGTCGCTCCCGCCACGCGCATCGACCTCTGGACGCCGCGCGGAGATATCAGCGTTCATCCGCAGCCGTCGAAGGATCTCAACATCGTCGTCACGAAAATAGTTCGCGCGCGCGATCCCGGCGCCGCCCGCCAAGCTGCCGATTCCACCACCGTTTCCGTCACGCCCGGCGACGGCGCCCTCCGCGTCGAGCCGCAAATCCCTTCCGGCCGCGACGTCCGCGTCAGCTACGACGCCAGCGTCTTGCCCAACACGTCGCTTTCCGCGTCCACCGGCAACGGCGACGTCCGCGTCACCGGCATCCAGGGCGATATTTCACTGAGCGCCGCGGGCCACGTGGACGTTTCGCAAACCGGCGCGAACACCACGGTCAACATGCGTCGCGGCGACGCCAGCATCCACGCGATTTCCGGCAACGTCTCGATCGCGGGCCGCGGCGAGCAACTGAACGTCGGCGAAATCGGCGGCGACGTCTCGATTAACGGCGAATTCTTCGGCCCGATTCGCGTTCTCCGCGCCGCGAAAGGCGTCCAGTTCAATTCCTCGCGCACTACGCTCAGCGTCAGCGGCTCGCTCGGACGCCTGGTGATGGATTCCGGCCGCCTGATTGTTTCCGATTCGCCCGGCGACGTTTCGCTCGAAACGCGCGCCAAGGATATTCGCCTGGAAAACGTCTCGGGTTCGGTCCACGTCGCCGATCGTGACGGCAACGTCGAATTGCGCTACAGCCGTCCGCCGAACCACAAAATCGACGTCACCAACCGCTCCGGCGATATCGAACTCGTTTTGCCCTCCGATTCCTCGTTTTCCATCACCGCGTTTTCCCGCTCGGGCGATATCACCAGCGATTTCTCCTCGTCCTCGCTCCGCGTCGTCGAGACCACCCCCAACGCGCGTCTCGACGGCACCGCCGGCTCGGGCGGCCCGTCTATCACCCTCAACACCACCTACGGCACCATCCATATCCTCCGCGCACCGCCCTCGCCGCCATCGCCGCCCGAAGCTCCACCTACTCCTCGCTCCCGGAAAACTCGCTAGCCCTCAACCGCTTTTCCGGCTGTCCTTGGCCGTAGCATTGGTTCGCCGCTCATTCATTCCGTAGCGCCATCGCCGGATCCACACGCATCGCGCGGTCCGCGGGAATGATTGCAGCTATCAGCGCGGCCAGCCCAAGCAGCAGCGCAGCCCCTGACAGCATCAGCGGATCCCAGGGCCTGACACCAAAAAGCTGGTTTGCGATCAGATGGCCCGCGCCGATGGCCGCTGGAATTCCCAGTGCCAGGCCAATGCCCACCTGCCAGAAGGCTCCGCGAAGCACCATGACGAGTACCGAACCACGGTCCGCGCCCAGCGCCATGCGCACGCCGATCTCGTTCGTCCGCTGCTCCACTCCATGGGCGGTGACGCCGTAAAGTCCGACGGCGGCCAAAACAAGCCCGAGGACTCCAAAGAGCCCGGTGAGGCTGGCGATCATATTCTGCTGGGCAAAATCGGCGTGAATGATTTCGGAATACGGCCGAACACCGTTCATCACGAGGTTGGGAGCGACGTCCGCCAGGTTTCTCTTGACTTCCCGCTCGATGGCCGGCGGATTTCCCGGCGCCCAGATCACGACGTTGTAAAGGTAATGCGACCAGACTTCGCGCTCTTCCGTTTCCGGATCACCAAAATGCGTGCTTTGCGCTTCCGGGAGGAAGCAGATGGGCTCCGGACCATCCCCGAAGTCCACGTCGGAAGCGACGCCGACAATCTGGTACATCCCCGCGTTTTTCCGCGGAGTGGGGCCGAAGTGTCGCCCGATGGGATTCTCCTTGCCAAAGAACCGCTTCGCAAACGCCTCGTTGACGACGGCCACGGGCCGCGTATCCGCGTTGTCCTCGTCCGTGATAGGCCGTCCCATCACGATCTTGTCCCCGAGCGCCGCGAAAAATCCTGGGGTGATACGAGTCCAGCCCGTTGAGCCGCCGGCCTCGGGTTTTCCTTCCACCCGGATGTCATGAGGCCACACCCAACCGTTCAGCGGCGCCTCGAGGACGGAGCCGACCATCCGCACGCCGGGGATGGAACGCAAATGGCTCTCAATTTCGCGGAACAGAGGCACGAGTTGCTCCTGCTTGTAGCCCGAAATCTTCGGATCGATGGAGACCAAGTACCGGCCGCTCGCGTCGAACCCGAAGTTCTGGTGCTCGAGGTTGCGCAAGCTCCGCCCAAGCATCGCCGCTGCGCTCAGCAGCACGAGCGAAACGGCCACCTGCGCGATCACCAGCGCCTTCTGTGCCCAGTGGCGATTGCCTGCCACGGAGCGGCTGGCTCCGCGCAGCGCTTCAACGGGCCTGGTCTGCGACGCAATCCATGCCGGCGCGGCGCCGAAGGCCACTCCGGTGATCACCGAAACTGCCAGCGCAAAGAGGAGCGTGGGCGCGGACGGCGTGGGGCTCACGGGGATCCAACTGGCCCTTCCTGTCATCGCAAGGCGGAGAATCAGGCTGGCCCCCGCATAGGCAACGGCGGTGCCTAGAGCGGCGCCGAACACGCTCAGGAGGAGGCTCTCAGCAAGCGCCTTGCACACCAGCCGCGCACGCGAAGCGCCGAGCGCGGCTCGCAGCGCCGTCTGGCGCCGGTTCTTCAGACCGCGCGCAAGAAGCAGGTTCGCGACGTTGGCGCAAGCCACCAGCAGCACGCAGCCAGCCGCCATCAGCAGCAACCACAGGGCCTGCCTGTAGTTTTCGCGCATCAGGGAGACCCCCGCTCCGCCCGACGTCAAATGCAGCGTCTGCTGTTCCCAGAGGGCCTTTTCTTGAGCGGTCATATCCGGCACGTGGCTCGTCAGCCACTGGCGCAACTCTACCTGAAGCTGCGCCTGAAGGGTTTTCGGATGCGTGCCGGGCCGGACCCTCCCAATCAAATCGAGCCATGCTAGACGGGGATTTCTAAGGCGCGAAGTTGCGCCAGCCATAAGCGGCTCGGTCGTCAGTGGCAGCCAGAAATCGGGCATGTCCGAGCTGGCGATCTTCGCTCCGAAGAACCCCGGAGGGGTGATGCCGATGACCGTGAAGGGATGACCGTTGATGTAGTACGTCGCGCCAACCACCGACGGATCGGATCCGTACATTCCCCGCCAACTGCGGAAGCTCATCACGGCGACCGGCTGCGCGCCTTCCCGATCGTCGGCGTCAGTAAACAGGCGCCCGCGCCATGCTGAAATACCGAACGTCCTGAAAAAGTTGCCGGAGACGTACTCCCCGTTCGCGGCCTGGGCCGGGGCCGACGAACCGGCGCGCCGCACCGCCAGTTCGGCATTGTTTTCACCGATCTGGAACGCCGCGAGGTCTTCGAACGCAGGGGTGTTGGCGCGGAGGAACTTGTACGCCTCCCACGAAAAGAGACTCCAGTCGTTCTTCAACTGGCGGCCGCCGTTTCCCTGCGTGTATCCGTCCGAGTAGCAGCATTCGACGGCATCGCCGATGCGCCAGAGTTGGCCAGGCTTAACAACCGGCAAGGACCTAAGCATCACCTGCTGTACCAGCGTAAAGATCGCCGTCGTGCCGCCGATGCCCAGCGCTAGCGTAAGAATCGCCACGGCAGTAAATCCAGGCGATTTCCGTAGTGTGCGGAGGGCGTAGCGAATGTCAATGAGAAAATTTTCCAGGCGCGGCCATTTCCAAATCTCACGCGCCTTCTCTTCGGTGAGCATCACGTTTCCAAATTCGCGCCGCGCCGCGTGCTCCGCTTCTTCCCGCTTCATGCCAGACGCGACAAGCTCTTCAACTTTTTCGTCCAGATGCGCGTGAATCTCCTCCGACAATTCGTCAGACATCCGCTTCCGTCCGAAAATCCGTCTCAGCCAAGTCATCGTCTTGCACCGAACCTGCACAGCCTGAAGGCTGTGCCACCAGCACTCATTCATTCCGCAGCGCCGTCACCGGATCCACACGCATCGCTCGCCGCGCGGGGATGTAGCAGGCAGCGAAGCCGACGGCCAACAGTATGCCGGCCACGCTGGCAAAGGTCATGGGATCGGTGCTGCTCACATCAAACAGCAAGCTTGACGCCAGTCGCGTCAATGCCAGCGACGCCGCGATCCCGATCGCCACGCCAAGCACCATCAACTTGGCGCCTCGTCCCAGAATGAGCAGCAGGATATCCCGCTGCTGGGCACCCAAAGCCATGCGAATGCCGATCTCGTGCCTTCGCTGATTCACCAGATAGGCCATTACCCCGTAAATGCCGATAGCGGCGAGTAGCAGGGCCAAGGTCGCGAAGAGCCCGAGCACAACTGTTTGAAGAGTTGTTTCTTGCATGTGGTCGGCCACCACTTGGCGCATGGTACGAGGGTGAGATAAAGCGAGCGTCCCATTCAACGAGGCGAGGGCGCTACGAATGGAGGGTAAGAGACCCAGCGGCTTGATCGCTGCTTTGACTGTAAGTTGCCAATCGCCAGAGTTCAGACCGAGTGTATATGGGAAATAGACTTCGGGGGTCGCCCGCTGAGTAATGCCGAGCTTGCGCACGTCGCCGACGATGCCAATGACCCTGCAGGGCGAGCCATCGCTAAAGGTCTTGCCAACTGCGTCTTGGCCGGGCCAAAAGGTCCGAGCCGCCACGCGGTTGATGACTGCCGGGTACCAGACGGACGCGAACGGCTTGCCTCCTCCGTGGCTCGCCCACTTGGAAATTTCGTCGTCTGCGGTCTCTGCGTCATCAGCGTCGGAGGCATTGAAACTGCGCCCTTCAATAAGCGGGATGGAGTAGGCCCGGAAATAGTCCTCGGTCACGAAATTCCATTCCACGATCTGTTGCTTAAGCTCGGGGTTGTTATTGCCAGGAATCGTTATGTTGCCGTTAGAGTTGCGTTCCAGGGGTATGTTCCAGGAGAGCGCCGCGGCGGTGACGCCCGGGTCGCGCCGAACTCTCGATAGGAGTTGTTCAATGAAAGTCGCGCGAGCAGCATGGTTCTGGTAGTGGGAATCGGGCAGCGACAACCCAGCGGTCAGGACGCCGCTCGTTGTGACCCCGATGTTCGTGCTTCGCATGTTGGAAAATGTCCGCAGCAGCAATCCGGCACCAATTAAGAGGGAGAGTGCGAGCGCGACTTCTGAAATGATCAGATAGTCGCGGAAGGAGCCCCGCCCAGTCGAGACACCTTGGACTGCCTGTCGGCCGGATTTCAATCTTTCGCTCAGGCGAGTCTGTGGAACTTGCAGCGCGGGCGCGAGGCCGAAAAGAATGCCGACGAGCGCGCTGACGGAAATGGCAAAAAGCAGCACCCGCCAGTCCACCGTTATGGGGCGCACGTGGGGGATGGGAAGCCAACCGGCGTTTTGCGTCCACTCGGTGAATTCCCACGCACCGAAGGTCCCAAGCAAGGCTCCAGCGAGGGCAAGAGTTACGCTCTCAGTGAGAAGTTGGCGCGACAGACGGCTTCTTTCGGCCCCGAGGGCGGCGCGGATCGCAAATTCCTGTTGCCGCCCAACGGCTCGAGCCAGAAAGAGATTAGCCAGATTCGCGCAGGCGATCAGCAGAACCAGGGCGACGGCCCCGAGCAACACCAGCAGTTCGGTGCGGGATGTCTGCGTCAGTTGGTATTGAAGTGGGATGACGACTGCCTTATCCGCATCCTCGGACCCAACGTGCCTCGCCTCGATACCGTCCAGTTCAGCTTCCACCTGGGTCAGGATGACCCCTCTTTTCATGCGAGCGATGGCCAGCAGGTGGTTATTGCCGCGACCTCCCAAGTTAATCTCGGACGCGCTCAGAGGTATCCAGAGCTGGGAACTGGCCGGGAAGTTGAACCAGCGTGGCATGACGCCGATTACCGAATAAGGGCGACCGTTGAGCTCGACTTTCTGGGCGACGGCGCCCGGTCTTTCCGGGAAAAGGTCGCGCCATAAGCCGTAACTCAGTACCGCTACCTGATCGTGGCCGGCCTGGCCTTCCCCTTTGGTGAAGGCCCTCCCTAAGAACGGGCTTACGCCGAGAGTTGAAAAGAAATTGCTCTCGACGTTGACTGCACGGACTGCCTGCGCCTCGCCAATGCCGCTGAGATTCTCCTCGACATTCGGAATGAGAAAGTAAGCGCTGCTGGATGCGAGCACGCGGCTTTCCGTATGCCAGTCCATATAAGCGGGCCCGGTCAATGGCCCCGTTCCGCGGGGGGCGCCCGAGTAGTAGCTTCCCGATCCTCCCTCGGTCTCCCAGAGCTGGACCAGACGGCCAGCATTGTGGAAGGGGAGGGGCTCGAACAATACTGCATTCACCACGCTAAAAATCGCTGTGTTCGCGCCGATCCCGAGCGCCAGCGTAAGAATCGCCACGGCGGTAAATCCCGGCGATTTGCGTAGCGTGCGGAGGGCGTAGCGAATGTCGATGAGGAAATTTTCGAAGCGCGGCCAGCGCCAGATGTCTCGGGTGGCCTCCTCTGTGAGCATCACGTTCCCAAATTCCCGCCGCGCCGCATGCTCCGCTTCCTCTCGCGTCATGCCATTTGCGACGAGTTCTTTAGCTTTTTCGTCCAGATGCGCGTGAATCTCCTCCGACAATTCACCGTAAAGGCGTTTCCGCCCGAAAACTCGTCTCAGCCAAGTCATCGTCTTGCACCGAACCTGCGCAGCCTGAAGGCTGTGCCACCAGCACTCATTCATTCCTCAGCGCCATCGCCGGATCCACGCGCATCGCGCGGCGCGCGGGAATGTAGCAGGCAAGCAGCGCGATCGTCGCCAGTAGAATTGAAGCGCTGAGATAGGTGAGCGGATCGACCGGCGAAACGCCGTAAAGAAAGTCGCCTACAAGCTGCGCGATAGCAGCGGCCGCCAAAATGCCCGCAGCGAGCCCGGCGCCCACGATGAAGACTCCCTGGCGCAGAACCATCCGCAGCACATTCTCCGGCTGCGCGCCTAGCGCCATGCGGATGCCAATTTCGTGCGTTCGCTGGCTCGCGCCATAGGACACTACGCCGTAGACGCCCACAAGGGCGAGCACAAACCCCAAAATTCCAAGCGACGAGGCCAGCTCCGCGCCGATCTGGAAAAGTTGAAAGCTGTTGATGTTGTGCATCTCAGCGGTCATCGTTTGGATGTCCATCACGGGCATCGTAGGAGAGAGCGAATGAACGGTGCCCACGACCTCGCGCTCTACGGCAGCGGCGGAGAGGCTGGAGCGTACCTGCAGCGTGATTGGCATTCGATAATCGTAGTTTTGCGACAGCGGAACGAGCAGAAACGGCCCGACTCGGCGCCAAAAATCGACCCTCCCCCTGCTGTTCCCCGCCACGCCGACAACCTCAATCGGATGCTTCGGGTCATCCGTGCTTGAGAAATGCCGCCCGATGGGATTTTCACCAGGCCAGTATTCCTTGGCCATCGCCCGGTTGATCACAGCCACGGAAGGCGACGCTCGGCCGTCTGAATCGAGAAAGCCACGGCCTTCGAGAAGCGGGATGCGCATGGTTTCGAAGTATTGCGACGAAACCACGTTGTAGCCCGCCGATGGAGGACGTTGCCCCGCGGGCGGCCGCCGGCCCTCGATTTTCAAATCCATCCCAAGGTGCGTGCCCCCCATCGGAACGGTTTCCGCTAGACTCGCGCTGCCGACGCCCGGCAAGGACCGCACGCGCGAAAGCAGACTCTTCAGAAAATCGCGGGCCCGGACCTCGTCATAGCCGGCCTGACGCGGATCGATCGTGAAATTGAGGACGTGCTTGGGTTCGAACCCCAGGGGTGAGCGCTCGGCGCTTTCGAGGCTTCGCACGAACAATCCGGCGACGATCAACAGCATCAGGGAGCCGCCAACCTGAGCCACAACGAGAATGCTGCGAGTGCGCTGATGGGCGGCCGCGACCGTGCGGCCGCCTTCGTGGAGAAGGTCATTCACGCTGCCCCGCGTCGCGCGCAGGGCCGGCGCGATTCCAACGATGAGCGCAGTGACGAGCGCCGCTCCAAAGCCGTAGGCGAACACCCGCCAGTCGAACTGGAAGTTCAGCGCAAACGGGATAGATACCGCCAGCTTGACCAAGCCGATCGAGCGGCTGGCGAGCAGACCCAAAGCGATCCCGCCTGCGCCTCCCAGCAGCGCGAGAAGAAGGCTTTCCGTCAGCAACTGGCGTATCAGCCGGCCGCGTCCTCCGCCGACAGCGGCGCGGAGAGCCATTTCCCGCTGGCGGCCCGCAGCGCGCACAAGCAACAAGTTCGCGATATTCAGACACGCGAGAATCAGCACCAGCCCGGCGAGCGTCAGAAAAAGCACACTCACCAGTGCGACTGCGTTCAGGATGCTCGGGTCACTGACCGGGCTCAGTGGGCCCAGCGCGTAAGCCACCATGTTTCTCCACTCGCTGTCGGCGGGGAGCTGTTTCGCGATCCTGTGTGCAACCGCCGTCAGCACCGGCTGGGCCGAAGCGAGCGTGACGCCGGGCTTCAGTCGAGCGACGACGGTCAGGCCGAGGCCAATCGATTCCGGATTCGTTCGAAAGTCCTTCTTAAGATCGCCCGTCACGGCTGCCATGCCCAGCGGCAAATAGCACTGCGTATCGACTAGTTCCCTGATACCGTGAAATCCCTTCTGCGCCACGCCGATGACGGTGACGGGATGCCCGTTGATCAGCACCAGTTTGCCGATCACTCCGGGGTCGCCGCCGAAATGGGCTTTCCAGTAAGAGTAGCTAAGAACGAGTACAGGCTCATCATGAAACCGGTCTCCGACCACCGGCTTGATCAGGGTTCCCAGCGCAGGTCCCACCCCCATCGTTCTGAAGAAGTTGTCCGTTACATAATCGGCCCAGATTGGCTCATTGTTACCGCCGGCGCTCAACCCGTCCCGCTCGAAGGATGTCGTGCCCGCCACTTCGGAAAACACGGCAGTGGATTGGCTGCGAATTTCGGCATAATCGGGATAAGAAAATCCATTGCCGTGGCCTCCCCTGACCTCCTGATAGGCGAGCGTGGCCACTCGGTCGGGCCTTTCAATCGGGGGCAGCCGTAAAGCCAGCAAGTCGACTACGCTGAAGATGGCGGTGTTGACGCCAATACCGAGCGCCAAAGTAAAGATCGCGATGGCTGTAAATCCAGGCGATTTCCGTAGCGTGCGGAGGGCGTAGCGAATATCAATCAGGAAATTTTCCAGCCACGGCCAGCGCCAAGTCTCGCGCGCGTTTTCCTCTGTAAGCATCACGTTCCCGAATTCCTGCCGCGCCGCGTGCTCCGCTTCTTCCCGCTTCATGCCAGACGCGACAAGCTCTTCAACTTCCTCATCCAGGTGCACGCGAATCTCCTCCGACAATTCACTGTAAAGGCGTTTTCGCCCGAAAATCCGTCTCAGCCAGCTCATGATTTCGCCGGAGCCAGCACCCGCGTGATACCTTCGAGCATCTGCTCGAATTTCGAGACTTCCCGTTCCAAATGCTTCGCGCCTTTCGCCGTCAGCCGGTAAATCCGCACGCGCCGGCCGCTCGCCGAAACGCCCCATTCCGCCGTCACCAGTTCCGCTTTCAGCAGCCGTTGCAGCGCCGGGTACAGCGAACCTTCTTCCACGCGCAGCAGCTCGTCCGACCGCTCGCGGATATGCTGCGCGAGCGCGTAGCCGTGGAGCGGCCGGCGGCGCAGGATTTCCAAGACCATCATTTCCAGCGCGCCGGGAAACAGATCGCGCGGCTCCTCTTTTCGTTTCGGCATCAACGGGCCTCCTTGCAGGTCGGGGTTCCGGCCTATTTCCGTCTAGGCCTAGACCAACATAGTCATGCGAAGCACCTCTGTCAAGAACAGGATCGCAGGGGTTGATTCGAAGCCCGGATGCCCCACCAGCCTCGGGCGTTGCAGTCATTCTGAGGAGCGAAGCGCGCCCTTTGCGCCCCGAATGCTTCTCCGGAGCGGGGGAGAATCTGCTGTTTCCGTGAGCGCTTTGCAAAGACAAGCCCGCAGAAGGGCGAGGCCGAGGAGCGTTTCAGCAGCCCGCTATAGATCGAGCGTCCCGCGCACCACGTTGTCTTCCAGGTTGTGCTGGAGCGAGAAGCCGAGGCGCTGGCAGACGGCGCGCATTTCGAAATTTTCGGGAAGGATATTTGCGATCACTGTCTTCAGTTTTTCCGCCCGCGCCACTTCAATATTCCGCCGGACCAGCTCCGTGCCGAGGCCGCGATGCTGGAATTCATCCAGAATCACCACGGCGATTTCAGCCGCTTCGGTGCCGTGAATCTTGCTCAGCCGCGTCACGCCCAGAATTCGCCGCTCGTCGCTCGCGGGGTCGCGCCATTCGCCCACCAGCGCCATTTCGCGGTCGTAATCGATGAAACAGATGCGCGTCAGCCGCTCGTGCGCGGTGCGCGTGGAAAGTTTCATCGGCTGGAAATACCGCAGGTAGACGCTGCGCTCGGAAAGCTTTTCGTGAAATTTGATGATGAGCGGCTCGTCCTCGGGCCGAATCGGCCGAATCGTGATCGGCGTGCCGTCTTTCATCGTCCATTCGCCGGCGTATTGCGTCGGATACGGCCGGATCGCCGGCCGCGGCAATCGGTCTTCGGCCACGTCCGCGCCGTGGAGCACTACGCGCGCATCGAGCGCGAGCAGCCGCTCATGCGTCGCGAGCAACGGGTTGATGTCGATTTCCCGAATCCACGGCTGTTCCACCACCAGTTCGCTGAATCGCACCAGCAAATCATCGAGCGCCGTTAAATCCACCGGCGCGCGCCCGCGCACGCCCCGCAGCGCGGCGAAGATTCGCGTCTGTTCCATCATCCGCCGCGCCAGCGTCGAATTGAGCGGCGGGAGCGCCAGCGCGCTGTCGCGCGAAATTTCCACCAGTTGCCCGCCCGCGCCGAAGAGCAGCACCGGCCCAAACTGCGCGTCAATCGAGCTGCCAACGATCAGTTCGTAGCCATCGAGCTTGGCCATCGGCTGCACCGTCACGCCGAGGAAATGTCCCGGGCCTTTCTTCTCTTCCACCAGCCGCCGAATCTCGTCGAACGCCACTCGCACCTGTTCGTCCGTTTTCAAATTCAGCTGTACGCCGCCCACGTCCGTTTTGTGCGAAATCGTTTCCGAATAGAGTTTCACGGCCACCGGAAAGCCGATTTCGCCGGCGATGCGCGCCGCCTCGCGCGCGCTTTCGGCGATTTCCGTCCGCACGCACGGAATCCCGTACGCGCCGAGAAGTTGTTTCGATTCGTACTCCGTCAGCAACGTTCGTCCGGTCTCGCGCACCCTTTTCAACAGGCTTTCCGCGCGCGTGCGATCCACCGCTTCCTCGTGCCGCAGCGCCGGCGTCTCGTACAAACCTTTCAGGTTGTACGCGTATTTGCACATGTAGGTGAACGCCTTCACCGCGCTGTCGGGAAACGGAAACGTCGGAATGCCCGCGCGATTCAAAATCTCCTCGCCGCCGGCCACTTCCGCGCCGCCCATCCAGCTGGCGAGGAGCGGTTTACCCGTCGAGCCCGCGTACGGGCGAAGCTGCTCGGCGATCTGCGTCGGATTCGTCATTCCTTGCGGAGTCAAAATCACCAGCATGCCGTCAATGCCCGGATCTTTCGACGCGACTTCGAGCGCTTTCGCGTAACGCTCGGGATCGGCGTCGCCGAGGATGTCGATCGGATTGCTGTGGCTCCAGTGCGGCGGCAAAATCGCGTCGTACGCCTCAAGCGTTTCCGGCGAAAGCCGCGCCAGTTCCCCTCCCTGCGCGACCAGCGCGTCCGTCGCGAGCACGCCCGGCCCACCCGCGTTCGTCAGGATGGCCAGGCGCGGCCCGCGCGGCAGCGGCTGTTTCGCCAGCACTTCCGACATGTAGAAAATGTCGGCAATCGAATCCACGCGCAGCACGCCCACGCGCCGGAACGCCGCGTCGAGCACTTCGTCGCTGCCCGTCAGCGAGCCGGTATGCGAAGCCGCCGCTTTCGCGGCCGCCGCGCTGCGTCCGGCTTTGATCACGATCACCGGCTTCGAAAGCGCCACTTCGCGCGCCGCCGAAAGAAACGACCGCGCGTCGCCCACCGATTCCATGTAAATGACGATGCTTTCCGTGCGCGAGTCGTGGCCGAAATAATCGATCAGGTCGCCCCAATCCACGTCGAGCATCGAGCCGATCGAAACGAATCCGCTGAAACCCACCAGTTCGCGCAGGCTCCAATCGAGCACGGCCGTGCAAAGAGCCCCGCTCTGGCTGATGAACGCGACATTCCCCGGCCGCGCCATCGCGCTGGCAAACGTCGCGTTCAAGCCGCCGATCGGATTCATCACGCCCAGGCAGTTCGGTCCGATCAGGCGCATTTTCCCGCGAATGATTTCCGCGATTTGCCGCTCGAGTTCTTGTCCGGCTTCGCCGTGCTCCTTGAAACCCGCCGAAATCACGATCGCCGACGGCACGCCCAATTCCACCGCCTCGCGCAAAATCCCCGGCACCGTCGCGGCCGGCGTCGAAACCACCACCAGGTCCGGTTTCTCCGGCATCTCATGCAAATCGCGGTACGCGCGAATGCCAAGCACGTTCGGGCGGTTCGCGTTGATGGGATAAACCGTGCCTCCGAAGGGCGAACGCAGCAGGTTCCACAGCACGGTGCGTCCCACGCTTCCCGGGCGCTCCGTCGCGCCGACAACGGCGACTGTCTTCGGCTGAAAAATCGGATCGAGCGGATGGCCCTCCACGCGCAGAACGTCGTGCGCCGGATCGAGCGCGATTTTCCCCGAGCCGGTTTTGGGCTGAAGCCTGGTGCTTCGCGTGTTCATGCGTTCCTCGCTCGGCCGGAAGCCCGTTTCTCCGCTGCATCCGCGGCGATTGGCCGCGATTCCCCGTGGCCGGCGCTAACGGGCGAAAACTCCGGTTTCTCCTTCATGGGGAGAGTCTCAGAGCGTCTCAGGCGATGCCGGGAGGGCGGCTGCCTGTTCCTCATGCGAGTGTAGCGAGCCGCGGCGGCCGTTGACAGCGGATTTTACTGCCGCAGGCTCGCCCCTCCCGCGATGCAAAATCGCCGCTTCGCTGCCGGATGCGTTCTGATAGAATCGCGCCGCCGCGCGCGCTGGTTCCCGGCGACGCGAACGCTTTTTGTGCGGAGGCTCACGTTATGCGCAAGACTGTCACCAGTTCATTTCCGATTCTCGCTGCCGCCCTCCTGCTCGCCGTTTCCTGCGTTCCCGCGCTGGCGCAAAAAACACCGCCGCGCCGCGCGACCAAATCGTCTTCGACACCCGCCTATCTGAATCCGAATCTCCCCGTTTCGGTTCGCGTGAAGGACCTCGTTTCGCGCATGACGCTCAAGGAAAAAGCCTCGCAGATGGTCAATGACGCCGCCGCGATTCCCCGCCTCGGCGTTCCCGCCTACCACTGGTGGAGCGAAGCCCTGCACGGCGATGCCACCGCCGGCGGCGCGACCGTGTTTCCCGAGCCCATCGGCCTCGGCGCTACCTGGGACCCGGCGCTCGTCCACCAGGTGGCCCGCGCGATCTCCTACGAGGCGCGCGCCAAATTCGAATGGGACATGCGCTCGGGAAATACGCGGTGGGGCCGAGGCCTGGATTTCTGGGCGCCCAACATCAACATCTTCCGCGATCCGCGCTGGGGCCGCGGCCAGGAAACTTACGGCGAGGATCCCTTTCTCACCGGGCGTTTCGCCGTCGCCTTCGTCACCGGGATGCAAGGCAGCAATCCCCGCTACTTCCGCACGATCGCGACGCCCAAGCATTTCGCCGTACACAGCGGCCCGGAAATGATTCGCCACGTTTTCGACGCCCGAGTTTCTCCGCAGTTTCTCGAAAACACGTATCTGCCTGCGTTTCGCGCCGCCATTACCGCGGGCCACGCCGGCTCGATCATGTGCTCCTATAACGCCGTGGATGGCGCGCCCAGTTGCGCCTCGAAAATGCTGCTGCAACAGCATCTGCGCGACGCCTGGAAATTCCACGGCTACGTGGTTTCCGATTGCGGCGCGATCAGCGACATCTGGAACAATCACCACTACGCCGCGGACCCGGTTCATGCCGTCGCCGATGCCGTCGAAGCAGGCACGGATCTTTCCTGCGGCGACGAATATTTGGCCGTTCCCGCGGCCGTTCGCGCAGGCCTTCTGAGCGAGCAGGACGTGGATCGCGCGGTCGAGCGGCTGTTTCGCGCGCGTTTCCGGCTCGGCCTTTTCGATCCGCCCAGCTTGGTTCCCTACGCCAACACGCTGCTTTCTGAAATCAATTCGCCGGCGCATCGGGAACTGGCGCTCGAGGCTGCGCGCGAATCCATGGTTCTGCTGAAAAACGAAAATTCCATGCTTCCCTTTGGCACGGGCGTGCATTCGATCGCCATCGTCGGTCCCGAAGCCGATCTGGTCGCGCCGCTGCTCGGCAATTACCACGGCACGCCGATCAATCCCGTGACGCCGCTCGCGGGCATGATGCGCCGCTTCGGCAAGAGCACTCGCCTGCTTTACGCGCAAGGCTCGAAACTGATTTCGCTGCTGCCTGTGCCGGTTCCCGCGAGCGCGCTCGCACCCTCCGGCGCGGCCAGCGCGGTAAATTCAACTGCCATCGGCGGACTCACCGGCGAATATTTCGACAACACCGATTTCCGCGGGGCGCCAGTGATGACACGAACCGACACTTCGATCGATTTCGATTGGGAGGACGTTCGGCCGTCGCCGAAACTCGAGAAAAGCTCGTTTTCCGTCCGCTGGACCGGCACGTTCACGCCACCCGCGCCGGGCAATTACGCGCTGGGCGTGCACGTCGTCCGCTGCGACGGCTGCCGAGACTCGCACGGTGATGAATTTCGCCTCTATCTCGACGGAAAACTTTTCGCTCAGCGCGACACCACGCCCAATCTGATGATTCCGGTCCATTTCGCCAGCACCGCACCGCACTCGATTCGTCTCGACTACGTTCATCCAGGCCCGGACCAGAACGCCAGTGTTACGCTGCTGTGGGACGCTCCCGCCAAGACGCTGCGCGAGCAGGCGCTGGCAGCGGCGAGACAAGCCGACGTGGTGGTCGCGTTCCTCGGCATCGATTCGAACCTCGAAAGCGAGGAAAACAGCGACATGAATCTGCCCGGATTCCGCGGCGGCGATCGGACGCGCCTCTCGCTGCCCCGAGCGCAGGAAAGATTGCTCGAAGCGCTCGGAACCACCGGCAAGCCGGTGGTGGTGGTGCTCGAAAGCGGCAGCGCACTCGCCGTGGATTGGGCCAAAGCGCACGCCGTGGCGATTCTCGAGGCGTGGTATCCGGGCGAAGAGGGCGGAATGGCGATCGCACAGACGCTCGCCGGCGACAACAATCCCGCCGGCCGCTTGCCGGTCACCTTCTACCAGTCCGTATCGCAATTGCCGCCGTTCGAGGATTATTCGATGCGCGGCCGCACCTATCGCTATTTCACCGGCCAGCCGCTTTATCCTTTCGGCTTCGGGCTGAGCTATTCGCATTTCGCTTACAGCGATTTGCAGCTTTCGTCCACCGCGCTGAAGGCAGGCGAGCCGCTCGAAGTGAGCGCAACGGTGCGCAACACCAGCTCGCGCGACGGCGACGAAGTGGTGGAAGCGTATCTGAGTTTTCCGCCCTCGCCCGGCGCTCCCATTCGCGCGCTGCGCGGGTTCGAGCGGATTCATTTGAATGCGGGGCAAGCGGAAACGGTCCATCTGCGGCTCACGCCGCGCGATTTGAGCGAAGTGAATTCAGCGGGGGAAACCGTAATCGAGCCCGGAACCTATCATCTGAGCGTCGGCGGCGCACAGCCCGCGAGCGGTCTGCCCACGCTCGAAACCACGTTCACGGTTCACGGCTCGGAAACTCTGCCGCGCTGAATCGCGACGCGGAGCGCCCGCAACTAACCGCCAGCGATCGCGGCGATCACGTAGAGCGGTTCCTTGCCCGAGGCAATCGCTTCGGGCAAAGGTGAATCCAGCGGCTGGTGCGAAATATCCTCTTCGCAGGCGAAAAAGCGCAAAAAGGGCCGGCGCTGACGCGTGGCGTGATCGCGAATCGTTCCGCTCAGGCTCGGATAGCGCGCTTCGAGCGCGTCGAGCACGCGGGCGACCGTCGCCTGTCCCTCGATCTCAAGGTGCACCTCACTGCCCGTTCCGCCGAGCTTCCGCAAATGCGACGGCAGCACGACGCGAATCATGGCAGCGTTTGCGCTTCGACGCTCAGCACGGAGGGCAGATCGCGAACGATCGCTTCCCACGTGTTCCCTGCGTCGGCCGAACCGTACACCTGCCCGCCGGTGGTTCCGAAATAGATCCCGCAAGGCTCCAACTGATCCACGGCCATGGCGTCGCGCAGCACGTTCACGTAGCAGTGCTGCTGCGGCAGGCCTTTCGTCAGCGGCTCCCAATCTCCGCCGCCGGTGCGGCTGCGGTAAACGCGCAGCTTGCCTTCCGGCGGGATGCGCCCCGCGTCGCCATCGATCGGAATGACGTAGATCGTTTGCGGTTCGTGCGAGTTCACGTCAATCGGGAAACCAAAATCGCTCGGAAGTCCCGCGCCCACTTCCGTCCACAAATCGCCGGCGTCGTCCGTGCGCAGCACCCCGCCGTGCAGTTGCATGAAGAGATGGCCCGGGCGCGCCGGATTCATCGCGATGTGGTGAACGCAATAGCCGACTTCGGCGTTCTTGTCGGGCAGATATTGCGAATGAAGGCCGCGATTGATGGGCTTCCACGTCTTTCCGGCGTCGTCGCTGCGGAACGCTCCGGCCGCGGAAATGGCGATGTAGATCCGGTTCGCGTCCTTGGGATCCAGAACGATCGTGTGCAGGCACATTCCGCCCGCGCCCGGCTGCCAGTTCGGCCCGGTGCCGTGCCCGCGCAAGCCGGCCAGTTCCTGCCAACTATGCGCGCCGTCGGTGGAGCGAAACAGCGCCGCGTCTTCCACTCCCGCGAAAACCGTCTCGGGATCGGTCGGAGATGGCTCCAGGTGCCACACGCGCTTGAATTCCCAGGGATGCTGCGTGCCGTCGTACCACTGATGCGTCGTCAGCGGCTTGCCGGTTTCGGCGGAAACGTCGTAGACGAATCGGTTGCTCTCACCCGTCGGCCAGCCCTGTGGCGATTTGCCAACTCCTCCGCCGGGCGCTTCCCACGTCTTGCCGCCGTCGCTCGATCGCTGAATCACCTGGCCGAACCAGCTATTCGTTTGCGAAGCGTAAATTCGATTGGGATCGGCGGGAGATCCCTTCATGTGGAAAATTTCCCAGCCATTGAAAAAGGGTCCGCTGACGTCCCAGGTTTTCCGTTTCCCATCCGCCGTCAGGATGAAGGCACCTTTCCGCGTCCCCACCAGCACTCGCGCTTTGCTCATCGCTCGTCTCCCCCTATCAAGTGATTCAGCCGCAATGCCGTCGCCCGTCGGTCCCGCGCCGCATTCACGCCGCCTACGTTTTTCCTTGCTGGCTTCCCCAATCAGGCAAAATCCATTCCCCATCCACTTGCAACGGAGCCGGGTCGTCTTCGCGCCATCGCCGGCGAACTTCCGCCAGAATGGCTTCCCGGTGCTCCGCCATCTGCTCGATCAACGCGCACGGCGCGCCGGTTTCCTGGTGCCGGGCGCCCCAGATCAGCAAGTCCAAAAGCACCGGCGCGAGAGCGATTCCCTTCTCCGTCAGCCGGTAGCTGACTTTTCTCCGGTCCTCGCCGTCGGTTTCCGCGGCGATGATTCCTGCCGCTCCCAGGCGCTTCAAACGCTCGGACAGGATGTTGCTCGCGATGCCTTCGCCCGACTGCTCGAACTGCTTGAACGTCCGGTAGCCGCGAATCATTAAATCCCGCACGATGAGAAGCGACCAGCGGTCGCCAAATACTTCCAGCGACGCGCTTACGGGACAACCAGACCGCATTTTTCTTCTGGACTTCCCACGCACTCGGGGCAAGATAGCTTCCTCACTTGCAAAATGCAAGTTTTATTTTCACGAAGCATGCGGCGCGAGATATGCGGCGTACTCGTCCCGTGGATTAGTTGCACTTCTCCGATTTCCGTGTGGACTGCGATTGCGTGAGGAACTCCTGTTGCTTGATGGCTGCGTGCCGGGTTTGATGGTGCCGTGGCAGGGTGTCACAGGTGGTCGAGCAAAAATTCCGGTAAATAGTCTTGATTCAGCAAGATAATTTTTCCAGGGTGTCACTTTTTGAGCCTCTTCTACGTGGACTACGGAGCTCGAATTGGGGTTTGCTTCCCTCCTCCAGTGAGCGAGCCGATTTCCTCTCGATGCAAGGCTCGGCATGTGATGCTTCCTCCTCCGTGCGGGTAAAGAGCCGCTGTTTTTCCGCGCGCGACGACATTTTTGCGCGATGCGACTCGGAGCGCGAGGGGTGGGTCTACGTAAAGAGGCGGAGGGAATTGTGGAGGGCCGGAATACGAGTTGACCCCTGTTGATTTCCACACCGGGCGGGCATACTCTCTCTGCCGAGTCCGCCGCTGAAAATTGAAATCCTGGATGAATTCGCGCGCGCTTCTTAGGCCCGTTTTTGCCATTGCCGTGACGGCCGCTGTCTTCCTGGCTGCGTTGTACGGGGGGAAGCTGCTTCCGCACAGCGCCATCTTTCCGACCTCCTTTGGAGTCGACTGCCTCATGCTTGGCCTATCGCTGGTTGCGATGGCTGCGATCGCAAAGGGGCGGTTCAGGCTGTTTGGGTTTACCCTTGGCCGCTACAAATTCAGACCTTCGATCCTTCTCTGGGCACTGCCCATGGCGATAATTGTCACCCTCGGGACGATTTTCCAGGCGCGTGGAGCGGCTCAACACTCTTTTGTCAACTTCACGCCGCTTCAGGCGATCCTTTACATCTGGATTTGCTCGAGCATTTGCGAAGAAATTCTGGTTCGAGGACTGCTCCAAACCTTGTTGCGCGACATAGAGGATGTCACACCCGATCCTCGCTGGTGGACCGTCCCAACCGTGATTAGTGCCGTCTTTTTCGGAGCCATGCATTCTGTGCTTGTTCCGCTTTTGGGATCAGGGGCGATCCCCATTATTCTTGCAGCGACGTTGCTCGGCTTCGTTTGCGCACATTATCGCCAAGCCACAGGCAGCCTTCTTCCAGCAATCATTGTCCACATGCTCTTTAACATCGGAGGCAGTCTGCCGGTCTGGGTGATCCATTGGATGCGGTAGCGAAATGTTCCCCGATTCAACCGGACGACCCTGCGGGCACGCGGCGAGGGTGCCAGAGGGGGTGTAGCGTTTTCTCCTCAGTGCGTATTACCACCGCCGGCAGAAGGAGTTCTTCGAGAACGGAGCGGAGCAACCGAGTTCTTTCGGGGAAGTTTCGAGACTGCAATCGTTCTCGTTCCTGGAGGGCGAATCGTGACTGATCCCTTGAACAGTAAAGACTTTATAGAGTCGCGCGCGCTCGGGCTCCGGGTCTGGGGTGATAGGAGCGGATCCACTCGCGAAGTTGGGCGAGCGTACAACGAAGGCACGAAAGGCGCCAATGGCGGCCCGCCGCACATACACCTCCTTCAGGAGGAGCGGTTCATCGTCCACACAGGAATGCTTCGGGTGCGTCGGGGTCACGAGCGGTTACGTGTGGGCACCGGGGAGGAGGTCCGCATTCCGCCCCGGACTGTGCACACCTTCAAGACCGAGGCTCCGAGCACCTGGACCGTCGAGTTTCGCCCACAGCTTCGGGTGTGGGACTTCTTTTGCGCTTTATTTGCACTGCCCGTCAATCGGCGCGGTTACCCGCGCATCGGAGATCTCGCGCGCTTGCTGCGCGCCTTCCCCGATGAATTTCTTTATTTTCCTATTATTCCTGTTTCCGTGCAGAGGGCACTAGCGGTGCCGCTCTCCAAGCTCGGCCCTCGACCACGGGCCAAGCCCGCGAGCAGTGCTCCTTGACAAGCTATACGCTTCGACTCTCGCCAACTCATTCACTTCCGATATATTTCACTCTGGCCATCCGATTTGGGTAGTGTCCAGAGTTTTTCGCACTTTTGTTGAGCGGTGAGGATTGGTTGGTTGGTGCTTTCTCTGACCGCCTCCATGGGGGCGGTCAGAGAAAAAAT
>JAKAOH010000043.1 GCA_021812285.1 Acidobacteriota bacterium
CGCTGCGACGCGCTCCGATTCCCATTCCCGCAGCAGCCGGCGCAAATCCATTTCCAGGTCCGCCGCCGTCTGGTATCGCTCGTCCGGGTTCTTCGCCAGCGCCCTGGCGACGATCGAATCGAACATCGCCGGCAGCGTCGAGCTGCTCGCCGACGGCGGCCCGGGATCGGATTCCAGAATCGCCTGATGGATCGCCGCGGTGTCCGGCCCTTGAAAAACCGGGCGCCCCGTCGCCATTTCATGGAGGATCGCGCCCAGCGCGAAAAGGTCGCTTCGCGCATCGGCCGCTTTGCCGCGCACCTGTTCCGGCGAAAGGTAGCTGTCAGCGCCCCAGCCAACGCGGTTCGCCGAAGGCAGCAATTCGTAGAGGCCGAACTCCGTCACGCGCGCTTCGCCCTGCCGCGTCACCCAGATGTCCACCGGCTGCAGCGCGCCATGCACCACGCCCTCGGAATGCGCCGCATCGAGCGCGCTGGCGACCTGCGCTCCTAAATCGAGCAGGTCGGTAAAGCGGATCGTGCGCGCGGAGATGCGCTCGCGCAGCGTTTCCGCTTCCGGCAGCTCGGTCACGCCGTACAGCCGTTCTCCGCGCTCGCCGAAATCCGACGCCGCCAGGATGTGACGGTAATTCAGTCCGGTGACGCTTCGCGTCAAGCGGCGCAGATTGCCCAGCGATTCGGGATTGCTCCATTCCCTTGGGAAAAATCGGATGCAGACGGGCCGTCCCGACCGCGTGTCTTTGCCTACGTAGACGCCTTCCTGGCCGCCGAGCGAGGCAAGAACGCGGTAATGCGATATGGTCTGTCCGAGAAGCGAATCCATCAGACGGCGATGTCCTCACTGACCATCGCGCCCATCGTAAGTCCAGTACGCGGGCGCGTCAACGCAGCTTCTCGCGCGATCCCCGGGCCGTGTCTTGACGAGGCCGTTGCCGCGGGCCTACAGTGCGGTCATCCGAAGCCGCGGAAAGCGAAAATGAAAATCGCCGAAATGAACTGGATGCAGGTGGAAGAAAAACTGAAGAAGGACGCCCGCGCCGTTGTCCCCGTCGGCAGCACCGAGCAGCACGGTTATCTCTCGCTCGCCACGGACGCCATCCTTGCCGAACGCATGGCGACCGAGGCCGCCGAGCCGCTCGGCGTGCCCGTCTTTCCCGTCCTCTATTACGGCATCACGCCCTATTTTCGCGCGTATCCCGCCAGCATCAGCCTTCGCCTCGACACCTATCAGCGCATCATCGCGGATATTCTCGAAAGCCTCGCCGGTTCCGGCTTCAAACGCATTCTTTTCGTGAATGGCCATGGCGGAAATATTCCCGGCGGCTCGATCCTGCAGGAATGGATGAACGCCCACCCCGGCGTTACGGTGAAATGGCACAACTGGTGGAACGCGCCCAGAACTGCGGCCGCCGTTGCCGCCATCGACGCCGTCGCGTCCCACGCCTCCTGGATGGAAAATTTCGCCTGGACGCGCCTGGCGGGCGTGAAGTTGCCGCAGACGCGGAAACAGATGATTGACCTCGCACGCATGCGGATGATGGATGCCGCGGGCGTACGCGCCTATCTCGGCGACGGCAATTTCGGCGGCGTCTACGAAAAACCGGACGATCAAATGATGCAGGTGTGGCGCGCGGGCGTCGAGGAAACGCGCGAAGCGCTGGAGGGTCCTTGGGCGTAAACGCCGGTTCGCCGGACCGCATCCTGATCTGGGGCGCTGGAGCCATCGGCGGCAGCGTCGCCGCGTACCTGCGCCGCGCCGGTTTGAACATCGCGGTGGTGGACGCGAACGCCGCGCACGTTCAGGCGATTCGCGATCGCGGCCTCGTCGTCACCGGGCCCATCGAGAATTTCACCCAAGTTCTGCCGGCTCTTACGCCGCTTGAAGTCACCGGCGTTTGGCCGGCGATTTTCCTCTGCGTCAAGGCGCTGCACACCGAAGCGGCCGCGCGCGAACTCGCACCGCATCTCGCTGAAAATGGCGTCGTCGTTTCGCTCCAGAACGGATTCAACGAGCTCGTCATCTCGGAAATCGTCGGGGGCGCTCGAACCATGGGCGCGTTCATCAATTTCGGCGCCGATGTGATCGAGCCGGGCGTCGTTCAGTACGCGGGCCGCGGCGCGGTGGTCGTTGGCGAACTCGATGGCCGCGCGACCGAACGTCTCGCGCGCGTTCATCGCGCCCTGCTCCATTTCGAGCCCGCCGCCATCACCACCGAAAATATCTGGGGTTACCTCTGGGGCAAAATGGGTTACGGCGCGCTGCTTTTCGCCACAGCACTCACCCCGGACAGCATCGTCGAAGTCCTCGATTCGCCCCCGGAGCGGCCCGCGCTCACCGCGCTCGCCAGCGAAGTGATGGCCGTGGCGGCGGCCGAGGGCGCGAGACCCATGGGTTTCAACGGTTACGATCCCGCTGCTTTCGGGCCAAAGGGAACCGCGGCGGCGATTGACGCCTCGTTCGACGCCATGGTCGCTTTCAATCGGCGCTCGGCGAAAACGCATACCGGCGTCTGGCGTGATATCGCGGTTCATCACCGGAAAACCGAATGCGACGCGCAGTTCGCGCCCATCCTCGATCTCGCGCGGCGACGCGGCATATCGCTTCCCCACGTCGAGCGGCTCGTCTCGCTCATGCGGCGCGTGGAGAGCGGCGCCCTTCCGCAATCGCTCGAAAATCTTTCGCTTCTGGCCGGCGGCGAATCGAAATCCGGCGAGGTTTCGCCCGCACCGTGAGCCGGTCCGCCCGGTGCGAGCGGGCAAAGCAACGAAGGTTCACTTTATGCAATTCCGCTTCGACGGCCGCACCGCAATCGTCACCGGAGCCGCGCACGGCTTCGGCCGCGCCATCGCGCTGAATTTCGCTGGTCTGGGCGCGCGCGTCGTTGCGTGCGACGTTCTGGATTCCGAACTCGACGAAACCGCGCGTCTCGCCGCGGAGCAGGGAACTCCGCTCGAGGTCCGCATTTTCGACGTGACCGATCGCTCCGCCGTTCGCGCTATGGCCGCCGAAACGCTCGCCCGCACCGGCCGCATCGACATTTTGGTGAATGACGCCGGCGGGGTGCTGGGGCAATCCGGGCGTCCGATCGAGGAAATTTCCGAAGCCGATTGGCGCGCCATTTTCGCCGTCAATCTCGACGCCGTTTTCTATTGTTGCCAGGCTGTCGCTCCGGCGATGAAAGCCGCGCGCTACGGGCGCATCGTCAATATTTCGAGCGGCGCCGGCCTCGGCATCAGCCTCACGGGTATTCAGGCTTACGCTTCGGCGAAAGCCGGCCAGATCGGCCTCACGCGCCAACTCGCCCACGAACTAGGGTCCTGGGGCATCACCGTGAACTCGATCGCTCCCGGTTTCGTCCGCTCGAATCCCACCACCGAAAAGCAGTGGCAATCCTACGGTGAGGAGGGCCAGCGGCGCCTCGTGGAAACGATCGCGCTCAAGCGCCTGGGTTCGCCGCAGGATATTACGAACGGCGTCCTGTTTTTCGCCAGCGACCACGCGGCCTGGATCACCGGCCAAACCCTTTCCATCGATGGCGGCCGATGACGAACTGCGCGGATTGTGGCGCCGCGTATGCGTCCGCGGGCGAAAATTGCGCCACGCGTTTCGACGCGCTGCTGGCGCTCGGTGCGTGTATTTTTCGCGTTTGAGCCGCATCATACGGAGACTTCAAGCATGGATGCCTTTCTGAAAACGCCTGCCGCCAACGAATCGCACTATTTCCGCGAACTCGCCGAATTCGTCTCGATTCCCTCCGTCAGCACCGATCCCGCACGCGCGGCCGACGTTCGCCGCGCCGCCGCGTGGGTCTCCGATCGTCTGCGTAAAGCCGGCCCCATCGAAGTCGAGCTATGGGAGACGCCGCACCATCCCGCCGTTTTCGGCCGCTGGGATGGCGCGCCCGGCGCTCCGACCATCCTTATTTATGGTCACATGGACGTTCAACCCGCCGATCCCGAGGAACTCTGGCATTCTCCGCCGTTCGTTCTCACCGAGCGCGACGGCCGCCTCTACGGCCGCGGCGTCAGCGACGATAAAGCTTCGATGCTGCTTCCGATTCTCGCCGCGGAAGCATTTTTTCTTTCGGGCGAAAACCCGCCCGTCAATCTGCGTTTTCTTTTCGAAGCCGAAGAGGAGATCGGCAGCGTCGATCTTCCGGCTCTGGTTCGCGCGCACCACGACGCTCTCGTGTGCGACGTCGCGCTTTCCGCCGATGGCGGCATGTGGCGCCCCGAGGCGCCCAGTATCACCGTGAGTTCGCGCGGCCTCGTCTCGCTTTCCTTCACGGTGCGCGGGCCGCGTCACGATCTCCATTCCGGGCGTCACGGCGGCGGCATCGCGAATCCCTTGCACGCTGCCGCGGAACTCGTCGCTTCACTGCACGAGAACGGCCGCGTCGCCGTGGAAGGTTTCTACGACGACGTCGAGGAAATTCCGCCGTCGCTCGCGAAGGCGCTCGGCGAGCTTTCTTTTGACGAAGGAAACTATCTCGCCGAAATCGGCGCTGCTTCGGGATTTGGCGAGCCCGGTTACGGAATGCTCGCGCGCCAGTGGTTTCGGCCCACGCTCGACGTCAACGGCTTCTACGGCGGCTATCAAGGCCCCGGCGGCAAAACCGTTTTGCCGAGCGAAGCGCACGTGAAGCTCAGCTGCCGTCTGGTGCCGCGTCAGAAGCCCGCGGATATCCTTGCGAAACTGCGCCGCCATCTGGAGTGCCATTGCCCGCCCGGCGTCGCTCTTTCGATCGAGGAGGGCCACGAAGGAGCAACCGCGTATCGCGTTTCTCCCGAAAGCCCTGCCGTCCGCGCGGCCGCCGAAACGCTCGCCGAAGTTTTCGGCCGTCCGCCCGAATTTGTCGGCATGGGCGCCACCGTTCCGATCGTAACCACGTTTCGCGACGTTCTCGGCGTCGATACCGTCTTCTTTTCCTTCAGCACCGCCGACGAAAATATCCACGCGCCTAACGAGTTCTACCGTCCCGAACGTTTCCGCCTCGGCCTTCAGTCCTGGCCGCGCTTGCTGCGCCGGCTCGCCGGCGAGTTGCCACGACCTTGAGGCGCCTTGTCACCCTGAAGCCTCGAATTTTCGGGCTGGGGGTCCTGACCTTTCACCTCGCGCTTTACTCAAGTCCCGGTACTTCCTATGCCGTTGTCAAGCCGCCTCGGCGGGTATACATTAACCATGGGGAGTTGGCTCATGGTCTGCAGGCTCATCTACGCCTTGGCCGTTGCCGTTTCAGGTACCCTGCTTATTCCGTCGCTTGCCCGCGCGCAAGGCCGGCCTATGCGTTTTGCAGGCGCTCAGCGCGGCATGACCATCCATTTCGGTCCAGGCGGCGGAAGGGGCAGAGGAGCACGGGTTTTCCGCCGCGGCCGCCGTGGGCGTTTCATCGGCCCCGGTTATCTGGCGTATCCGTACCTTTACACCGGCGAAGGGGAATACGAAGGTTCGCCGCAGCCGCCATCGCCGCCCGCTCAGATCGTCGTTATTCCCCCGCCTGCACCTCCCGCGGCTCCGCCCGCGCCGCCGCCTGCCTCGCTGACGATGGAATATCGCGATGGCCACTGGGTTCGCGTTCCCACGGGCAACGAAGTTCCCACCAGCGTGTCGCGGATACAGAATGCCTCGACCGCTTCCCGCGTTGCCCGGGCCTTTGAAGAGGAAACAGCCAAGCCCGCGCCGCCATTGCCTCACGCGGTTCTCGTGTTTCGCGACGGCAGGAAACTTGAACTTCAGCGCTACGAAGTCCGCAACGGCTTCATCTACGCGACCGGCGACTATTGGAACACCGGCTCTCCAGCCCGGAAAATCGCCATTTCCGAATTGAACGTCCCCGCTACGTTGCGGCTCAATCGCCAACTTGGTTCGAAATTCTCGCTCCCGTCGAATCCAGACGAAGTCGTCGTCAGCTTCTAGCCAATCGCACAAGGGTTCCTGCAGAGCTGCCGTTCGTCGTGTTGCCTATTGTCAGCTCGAGCCGCAAGGCGTATAGTGCCCGCCGATTGGCGCGCCACGTTGCGAGTGGTTGTTGAACGCACAGTTTCGGAGGATCGTTATGCGGTCCCTTCTCTTTTTCTGCTGTCTGTTCGGTTTTGTCGGCGCTGCCGCCGCGCAATCGCCGGCTCTTCTCCAGAACCTCACTCGCCCGCACGACTACGTTCTCCATCGCGTTTCGAGCTACGACCGCACCGGCGGCAATCATGATTACCGCTCGATTCCTCCCGGCGGCACGCTCACCCTGCTCGACGAAAACGGTCCTGGCGAAATCACGCACATCTGGATGACCATCGCCGATAGCGAGCGCTACAGCCTGAAAAAACTGGTTCTCCGCATGTATTGGGACGGCGAATCCTCGCCCAGCGTCCTCACCCCGGTCGGAGATTTCTTCGGTCTCGGCCTGGGCGAGTACGTTCTTTACGATTCGCTTCCGCTCCAGGTGGCGCCCGACAACGCGCTCAACTGCTTTTTCCCCATGCCTTTCCGGAAGCGCGCGCTCATCACCGTCACCAATCAAGGCTCACGCCCCGTGGACGCCATTTACTGGAACATCGATTTCCGCGCCTATTCGCGTCCGCTCCCCGCGGACACGCTCTACTTCCACGCCGAATATCGCCAGGCGATGCCGACCATCGCCCATCCTGACGCGACGAAGAATCTCGACGGCAAGAATAACTACGTCTGGCTGGTCGCGCGCGGCCGGGGTCAGTTCGTCGGCGTCACGATGTCCGTGATCGAAAATTCAGACGGCTGGTGGGGCGAAGGCGACGACATGTTTTTCGTCGACGGACAGAAACTGCCTTCGATCAACGGCACAGGCACGGAAGACTATTTCCTCGGCGCGTGGGATTTTGGCGATCACTCGTTTTCCTATCCGCTTTACGGCGCTCCGGTCACCGGTCCCGAACTCCAGGGTTCGCGCTGGTCCGTCTATCGTTTCAATCTCGATTCGCCGATCACCTTCACGAAATCTCTCCGCGCCACCATCGAGCACGGCAACGCCGACGATCGCGGCGACAGTTATTTTTCCGTTGCGTATTGGTATCAGACGCAGCCGCATCTGCCGCTGCCGGCGCTCCCTCCGGTCAATGAGCGCATCCCGCGCGTCATCCCAGCGCAACCGTCGCACTGACCGCGGGGATTCATTATGCAGGCTTTCTTGCGCGCAGGGCCTGCCTGTTCGGTACTCGGTTCGCAAGGGAGGGGAACTGGTGCGCCCGGCAGGATTCGAACCTGCGGCCCTCTGCTTAGAAGGCAGACGCTCTGGTCCACTGAGCTACGGGCGCCTCGCTAGTGACGATTCTACGCGATGCTGCCCCAAAAGGGCAGCCAAGCCCGCGTCAAGCTCCGGCCACCCATTTAGCCTGCAAAATTGTCCGCAATTTGCGCACGGCGCAAGGAATTTCCTGCGGCGAAACGCCGGCAAAACCCAGCTCGAAACTTGTGCGCCTGTTTTCCCTGCGGTAGCAGGCCGGAGAAGGTGCGCGAGCAGAGCCCGGCTCTTCCCTTCACACGCGGTCGCCCACGTCGAACGGGGATCGTGCGGCAGGCTTGAGCAGCAGATGCGATCTGCTCACGAACAAAATCTGGTCTGCCTGACGGTCGAAGTCTGCCGCGCGAAAGCAAACGGGCGAAGACAATTCGCTACGCTTTCGCGCACCAAGGTGCCGGCGCGGTAGGATTACAGCCGTGCGTCACGCCAGCCTCCGGGGAGAGCCGATCGGAAATTCGGGATCGGCCGAAAAGGAGAAGGCGGCGAACGGTCTATCGTTCAAAGCGGTCTGAGATCATGAAAATCCAACTGGGCCGCCATGTTTACGGGTTGGCGGCCATCCTTTACGGCATCGTCTTCCTCTATTGGCGCGGCTCCCCTATTCTTTGGCAGGAATTTCAGCCGTTCGCCAACGTTCCTCATCCTGGAATATTGGCGTGGATAGTTGGCGCAATCCTGCTCTTCGGCGGCTTTGCTCTCGAGTGGAGCAAATCGGCGCGAGCCGGCGCTGTTGCCTCGGGCGTGATTTTCCTCCTTTTTGCATTGCTTTGGATACCGCGCATCGTTGCGCGCCCGGGGGTTTACAATTTCTACGGCAACTTTTTCGAGCAGTTCTCCCAGTTTTCCGGCCCGCTGGTCGTGTTCGCGGCGCTGGGCGCGGGCGATTCGAAGCGCTCGGCGCTGGCGTCTCGGCTCGGGTACATCTTCTTTGGCGTTTGCGTGGTCTCCTTCTCCCTCGCGCAAATTTTCTATCTTTCCCTAACGGCGTCCTTGGTTCCCAAATGGATTCCGCCCGGCCAGATGTTTTGGGCGGTCGCCACGACGATTGCTTTTGCGCTTGCGGCCATCGCTTTGCTTTCGGGGCGTGTGGCCCTGCTCGCGTCTCGCCTGCTCACGGCGATGCTACTGGGCTTCCTGTTGCTCGTATGGTTTCCGGCGCTGCTTGCCGGTCCTCACAGGCTCACGAATTGGACCGAGAGCATCGAAACTCTGGCGATTGCCGGAGTGGCGTGGATTGTTGCCGATTTCCTGAGCCAAGTCAGACCCGCCTCGACGGCGCCTTAGCAACTTGCCGCGGGTCCCGTCATCCGAAGCAGGTGCGGATCGGATTTTCGGCTCGCCTGCGCCGGCGGGAGTAAGATTCTGTCGCGCATGGCGACTGGCGCTGGATGGCTCCCGTTCGTCATCCCAACACCTGATCCGTCTTTTTTCCGAATCCGTTGGCCTCGGCGCGAATCCAACGGCCGAGAGGAGCGGTTCATGAAAGCAATTCAAGTGCGCGAGTTCGGTGGGCCCGAAGTCCTGAAACTCGAGGAAATTCCTATTCCGAGTCCCGGGCCGGGCGAAGCGCTCGTGCGCGTCCACGCCGCCGGCGTCAATCCCTACGACACTTACATGAGAAGCGGAACCTATGCCATCAGGCCGCCGCTGCCCTACACACCCGGTTCCGACGCCGCCGGCATCGTCGAAGCGCTCGGCGAAGGCGTCACGCGCGTCAAGCGCGGCGACCGCGTCTACACCGCCAGAACGCTCAGCGGCGCTTACGCCGAATACGCCTTGGCGAAGGAAACCCAGCTCCATCCGCTTCCCGAAAAGATCAGCTTCGCGCAGGGCGCCGGCATCTGGGTGCCCTACGGCACGGCCTACTTCGCTCTTTATCTCTGCGCCCACGCCCGCGCCGGCCAGTCCTTGCTCATTCATGGAGCGAGCGGCGGCGTCGGCACCGCCGCGGTGCAAATGGCTCGCGCGCTCGGCCTAACCGTTTACGGCACGGCGGGAAGCGAAAAGGGTCTCGAGCTTGTCCGGCGCGAGGGCGCGCATCGGGTCTTCCTCCATTCGAAATCCGGCTATCAAGATGAAATTCTCGCAGCGACCGGTGGCCGCGGCGTCGACCTGATTCTCGAAATGCTGGCGAACGTGAATCTGGCCGCCGATCTGAAACTGCTCTCGACCGGTGGCCGCGTTGTCGTTATCGGCAGCCGCGGCGAAGTGACGATCGCTCCGCGCGATCTGATGATGCGCCGCGCCGCAATCCTCGGCTTCGCGCTCTGGGGCATCAACGAAGCCGAGGAGCGCGAAATCCACGCGGGCATCGCCGCGGGCCTCGAATGCGGCGCTTACCGCCCGGTTGTCGGCAGCGAATTGCCGCTCGCGGAGGCCCAGCGCGCCCACGTCGAAATTCTGCAGTCCGGAGCTTTCGGCAAAATCGTCCTAGTCCCGTAGAATCAGACGGGATAAACGGTTCCGTGGCTCCCGTGCCGAGGTCGGCTCGGAGTGCTGTGACAGAGCCCGTTCCACCGGGGCGGCTGCAAGGCCACGATGGCCGGCGTTGCGTGCCCCCTACGACCCATGTTCTCGAGACGCACCAACTGGAACCTTGAGCCCAACCGGCTGAGCGAAGCCCTGGCGCAGCATCGCGCGTCGGGCCGGCCGCTGCTCGACCTCACCGTTTCGAATCCCACTGCCTGCGGATTCGCTTACGCCGAAGCGGCGATTCTCCGCTCGCTGGCCAATCGCGAATCGCTCGTCTACCGGCCCGATCCTCGTGGGCTGCTCTCCGCGCGCAGCGCCGTCGCCGCCTATTACGCCGAGCGCGGCGTCGCCGTTCCGCTCGATTCCATCGTTCTCACCACCGGCACGAGCGAAGCCTATTCCTTCATCCTTCGCCTTCTCTGCGATCCCGGCGATGCAATCCTCGTCCCCGAGCCGAGCTATCCGCTGCTCGGCTTTCTCGCCGGCATCGAAGACGTCGAACTGGTGCCGTACCCGCTCGTCTATGAAGATGGCTGGCGGATGGATTTCCGCGCGCTCGAAAGCGCCATTTCTCCCCGCTCCCGCGCCGTCGTCGTGATCCACCCGAATAATCCCACTGGCCACTACGTTGCCGATCGCGACGCCGATCGTCTGGCGGCGCTTTGCGCGCGGCGCGAGTTGGCCATTCTCGCCGACGAAGTCTTTCTCGATTTCGCCCTTGACGGTGCCCCGCGCGCGAGTTCCGCTTCGCGCGGAGACACGCTCACCTTTACCCTGAGCGGCCTTTCGAAACTCGCCGGGCTGCCGCAAATGAAAGCTTCATGGATGGTCGTCAGCGGCCCGGAACCGGCGAAGCAGCGCGCCCTCGATCGCCTCGAAGTCATCGCCGATACGTTTCTCTCGATGAACGCTCCGGTGCAACTGGCCCTCCCAACTCTGCTCGCTCTTCGCCCCGAATTCGAGCGGCAACTCCGCGCGCGCGTTTGTGCGAATCTGGCGGAACTCGACCAGCAGCTCGCCGGGCAATCGCTTTGCCGGCGGCTCAAAATCGAAGGCGGCTGGTACGCCGTTCTCCAGATCGGCGAATCAACGAGCGACGCGGATTTGGCCCTCCGCCTCTTGCGCGAAAAAAGCGTCTACGTCCATCCCGGCCATTTCTACGATTTTTCCGCCGAAGGCCGCTTGGTCATCAGCCTCATTGGGAGTGAAAACGAATTTGCGGAAGGCCTTCGCCGGTTGCTCTCCCTGTGAGCGAAGGAAAACTTTGGGAAAAGGGAGCGCCTGCGCCGCGATTCTACTCGCCTGCTGCGAGCGTAGCAATTCGGCGTATGGCGCAAGGACGGGTTTCTGGCGTAAGGCAACCCGGCGGGCAAGGATCGCCACGGTGACGTTTGCGCCGTCCTGCGATTATCTCGGCAGGCATGCGATTAGAGCTTGGTGTATTCCGATTTAGCTTGCTTCAGAACCGGTTGGCTGGGATCGGCATGCTGCCACAGCGCGAGGAATTTCTGATACGAAGCACGCGCTGCACTCGCATCGCCGACCATCGCCTGCGCGCGCCCGAGATCGAGCTGCGCTAGCGCGCCGATCGGTTCGTTGATGGTGATGCCGGGATGCGAAACGATTTTCTGGAATTCCGCTGCCGCTTGCTGTGCCTGATGCATCTGCATGTATGCCAGCCCACGCAAGTAGACCGGGTACAGCAGCCCCACCTGGAAGGGTGGTTCGCCGCCGAGGTCGTAGGGTTGAGCGGCCACAAGCGCATCCATGGCTTTGGTCGGATTTTTCTGATCGAGCGCAATCGCCGCGCTAGCCGCGGCGATCCAGTAGTGATTCAGAATGGTGTCGTCAGGGTACGCTTTGGCCAGCGCGGCGGCCATCGTCTGCGCGCGCGCCACGTTGCCCGCGCGGGCGAAAACGAACGCGGCGACGGCCTGCTCGTCCCGTCCCGAGGAGAGTGCGAGCGCGGCCTGCGCGTCGCGCTGCGCCGCAGCCGCGTCGCCGAATTCCACCTCGCGAAGCGCTTCGTCCAGTTGCCAAACGGCCGCGGTTTCCTTGTTGCCGCTGGCCACGGCTGAAGCGACAGCCTTTTGCGTTAGTTCGTGCGCCTTGGCGAACTCGCCGCCGTATGCGGCCGTGTTCGCCTCGGAGTCGAACATCCAGTCTTCCTCACCGGGTTTTCCGATCAATTCGTTCGCCGCTTTTTGCATTCCGGCGGCATCGTTTTCGAGAAAGGCCAGCTGGTAAGCCTGGAGTTGTAAAAGGAAGAAGCCTAGGTGGCGTTTGCGCGCTTCATCCAGCTGAGCCTTCGCATCGTCGAGCTTGCCCAGGGCCATGTAAGCGCTCGCAAGGTTCGAACGCGAAGTTGCGTCGTTCGGCTCAAGAGCAAGCGCCGCCAGCGTGGTCGTCGCCAATCTGTCGTATTGGCCGAAGAAGCCGTAGTTGCTGCCAAGGTCAAGTTTCGGGATGTAGTCGCGCGGATACGTTTGCGCCCAGAGTTCGAGAGCTTGGTCGGCTTTGGCCAGATCTCCGGTTGCATAGAGGTAGTACAGGGCTTCGATGTGGAATTTTTCCAATTCGCTGACGCGGTCGCGCAGCTGGAAAGCCTTGGTGAGATATTTTGCCGCTAGTTGATTTTCTTCGATATCGCCGTACCCCGTCCCAAGCGCCTGATAAGCGAGCGCGAAATCGGGATCGAGCGCAATCGCCTGTTTATACAACGGAATCGCCGCGACATTGCCCTCGCTGTCGGATTTCAGGTCCGCCTGCGTGTAAATCTTCAGCGCCTCAAGCGAAGAAGTGGTCGCCTGTTCGATCGGCGTGTCGAATTTTTGGATCGACGCCAGCGATTCGCCCAGCTTGCCGCGTATCTGCGAAGCCAGCTTGCCCAGCGTATCGAGAACGCTGTTCTTGTCCGGCGCAACCGCTTCCACTGCCGCCAGCCGGTCGCCCGTGGCGCAATTCCGCACGGCGAGAATCATGTCGTACTGGGTGCCGATCTGCGCGATCGAGCCGTCGAGCACGGCCACGCTTCCCGTGCGCTCGCAAATCTGTTCGGCGACGGCTTGCGTCACTTTCGTGGTCGGAGGCAGAGCCATGTAGCGCAGCGTCTGCTCCATCTTCCGATTCGTCAGAATGTTCAGGAATGGCGATTGTGCGAGTTCCGCCGAAAGCGCCTGCCGGAGCGTGCCGTCGAAAACCGAATCGCCGGTGGTATTGGAAAAATCGGCGAGAACGATTGTGTCCTTGGACGTGAGTTTCGGCCCGCGATTCAAGTAAAAATACGCGCCGGCGGCAATCGCTGCCAGCACAACCACCCCCGCCAACAAAGCCCAGCGCCGTTTTGAGGCGGCAATCGGTATGGCCGGCGACGTTCCGGTTGCCGGTGTTACACCCACCGCCGGAGTGGTTCCGACGGCTGGCGTTGTGCCGACCGCCGGCGTTACGCCCGCGGATGGTGTGGTTGCGCTTGCCGCGGGAAAACCGGCGCTCGGCGAAGTAACCGCATCGGCCGCGATGGCGGCCTGCGTGGACGTGGTTCGCCCGGCTTCCGTATCGCGTTTCAATCGTTGCAGGTCGGTGCGAATATCGGCGGCGTGGTGGTAGCGGAGGTCGCGATCTTTTTCAATCGCCTTTTCGATGATCTCCTGGAGCTTCGCCGGAATTTCGGGATTCAATCGGGCCGGTGGTACGGGCTGTTTTTCGAGAATCGCCGCGAAAACCACGGCGTTCGTATCGCCGGGAAAGGGCAGCGCGCCGGTCGCCATTTCGTAAAGCACCGCGCCGAAGCTAAAGAGATCGCTTCGCGCGTCGAGCGTTTCGCCGCGCGCCTGCTCCGGCGACATGTACGCCACCGTGCCGAGCGCCGAGCCGGGGCTGGTCAACTGGTCGTTCTCGATCGTCACGCCCGCCGTGGCGCCTTGCGTCAGGCCGGCGGTGAGCTGCGAATCGCGGCCGATCTGCTTGGCGAGGCCGAAATCCAGTACTTTCGCATGGCCGCGCGTGGTCACGAAAATATTCGCCGGCTTGATATCGCGATGGATGATGCCTTTTTCGTGCGCCGCGTCCAGAGCGTCGGCGATTTCGATTCCCAGAGAGAAAAGCAGCCCGAGCGGCAGCGGACGGCCCCCGATGCGGTGCTTCAGCGTCTGGCCCTCCAGGTACTCCATCGCGATGAAGTACCGGCCTTCGTGCTGGGCGATATCGTGGATGGTGCAGATATTGGGGTGGTTCAGCGCGCTGGCCGCGCGCGCTTCGCGGCGAAAGCGTTCGAGGGCGTTGGAGTTGCGCTCGAGTTCGGGAGGAAGGAATTTCAGGGCCACGCGGCGCCCGAGGTTCAAATCTTCCGCCGCGTAGACAATACCCATTCCGCCGCCGCCGATCCGTTCGAGGATGCGGTAATGGGTCAGGGTCTGGCCAATCAGCGGATCGGTTGGGACCATGGGCGGCTAGATTTTAGACGTGGTTTCGCCCAAGGTCAACGGCTATGCCTAGCCGTCGCCAAGAGCTTCCTTCTTGCCTGATTCCGCTTGACTCTCGCGTGCGGCGAATGGAAAATCCGCGCCCGAGGAGACTTTCTATGCTCAACCGGCGCAATTTTATGGCGGTTTGTTCCAGTTTCGGACTTGCCGGCACGCTGTTTCCCGGCGCGCTGCTCGCCCTGGCGCAAGGCAAGGAGAAAATCACGCCCGCGATGATCGAGCAGGCCGCGGCCATCGCCGACGTTCCGATTCCCGCCGACGACCGGAAAATGATGCTCGGCATGCTCGACGAAAACGTGAAGAGTTACGAAACGATTTACCAGCTCCACATGCCCAATAGCGTCCAGCCGGCCTTTATTTTCGATCCGTATCCCGGCGCCGCGCCCTACGAACCGCTCGGCCGCGAGATGCACATTTCGCGCGCGCCGACCCCGCGCGGCGTGCCGAAAAATGTCGAGGATGTCGCGTTCCGGTCCGTGCGTGAGCTGGCCGAACTCGTGCGCCGGCGCAAAGTGTCGTCCACGGCGCTCACGGAAATGTATCTCGCGCGGCTCAAGCGCTACGATCCGATGCTCCATTTCGTCATCACGCTCACCGAAGAGCGCGCGCTCGCGCAGGCTAGGGAAACCGATCGCGACATCGCCGCCGGCAAATACCGTGGCCCGCTCCACGGCTTGCCGTGGGGCGCCAAGGATCTGCTCGCCGTGAAAGGCTATCGCACCACTTGGGGCGCGATGCCCTATAAGGATCAGGTGATTGACGAAGACGCGACCGTGGTGAAGCGTCTCGACGCCGCCGGCGCCGTTCTCGTGGCGAAGCTGACGCTCGGCGCGCTGGCCGAAGGCGACGTCTGGTTCGGCGGTATCACGCGGAATCCGTGGAATCCCGCGCAGGGATCGAGCGGATCGTCGGCGGGTCCCGCATCGGCAACCGCTGCGGGCTGCGTGGCGTTCAGCATCGGCTCGGAAACGCTCGGGTCGATTTCCTCGCCGAGCACGCGCTGCGGGTGCACCGGGCTGCGGCCCACCTTCGGCCACGTGCCGCGCACCGGCGCGATGGCGCTTTCCTGGTCGATGGATAAATTGGGGCCGATCTGCCGCGCCGTCGAGGACTGCGCGATGGTGCTCGAAGCGATTTACGGTCCCGACGGCCAGGACCGCACCGTGCAACACGCCGGCTTCCATTGGGACGCCCATCTAGATTGGCGCAAGTTTCGCGTCGGCTACTTGAAATCGGAATTCGCCTTTGATCCGGAAAAACTCGCCGCGCGCCTGAGCCGTTTCACGCACCTCACCGACGAGGAACGCGAATCACTTCTCGCCCAGGCGAAATACGATAGTCGTTTCAATCAGGCCGCGCTCGATAAGCTGCACGAAATGGGCGTGGAAATGTCCCCGGTCGAAATTCCCAAGGATCCCTTCGACGCGATGCTCACCATCCTGAATGCGGAAGCCGCGGCCACGTTCGACGAACTGACCCGCACCGGGCGCGACAAGCTGCTCGTCAGCCAGGGACCCGAAGCGTGGCCGAACACGTTCCGCGTGGCTCGACTGATTCCCGCCGTGGAATACATTCAGGCGATGCGCGCGCGCTTTTTGGCCCTCGAAGCGGTGGACAAGGCCTTCGGCGGATTCGATGTGATCGTCGCGCCCACCGGCGGCGAGCAGCTCACCGTAACGAACCTCACCGGGCATCCCGCGCTCATCATGCCCAACGGTTTCCGCGGCCCTGACGCTCCGCCCGCGCCGAAGCCCGGCAAGTCCGGAGTGATCGAGAGCAATTATGGGGGCCCGGGCACGCCGGTCAGCATCACGTTCCTTGCTCCGCTGTATGGCGAAGCGAAATTGCTGGCGTTTGGCCGCGCCTACCAGAACGCGACGAAATTCCAGTTGAAGCACCCGAAGATCTAGGCGATGCAAATCGCGTCGCGTGGCCCAGGCTGGTTTTTACTTTGCCGCGGCGCGTTTGCGATGTTTCGCTCCGCTCGAGATGACAGCGCTGGCGGCCGGGCCGCCAGCCGTCGCTTCAGTGCCTCACCAATCCGTAGACTTCCAGGGAATGCTGCGTGCCGAAATAGACGTGGCCGTGGGCGACGGTCGGCACGGTGAATTTCACGCCCGGCCCTCCCGCGCCGCTTGACGGGCTTTTGTAGAGTTCGTGCGAAAGATTCGCGGCGTCGTAAGCGTGCAGCACCGCCGGTTTTCCGGAAACGTAGTTGCTCGAATCGAGCGCCCAGACGATTCCGTTCTTGTTCCCATTCGACGAGATCGAAGGCGTGGCGCCGGGATAATCGAATTGGTCCGGCGTCTGGGAAACGGGCGCGGTCGACAGCCGGTCGCGCGAAAACGCGAACGCCTTGATCGGCTGGCTCACCGGGCCGAAGTAAACGCGCCCATTCCAATAGGCCGGCGTGCTGAAACTGCCGGAAATTTGTCCGGAAATTCGCTGGACGATCTGGCTGTCGCCTTGGGCGTTGAAACGGCCCAGATGATTTCGATTCAGCACGTAGATCACGCCCGATTTTCCCGCGCCCACGGTGAGCGGCAACTGGCCCGCTGCGTTCGGCAGCAGCAATAACCCTCCCGATCCCAGATCCAGGTCCTGATCGTTGAGTTGTTGCTGATCGTACGGCGTGAAAAAGTCCAGAGCCCGCAGCGAGTTTCCGCGCCATCCCAGCTTCACGAAGCTGTCGCCGTAATCGGACCCTCCGGAATTGCCGTCGAACGTGCCGTTGCCCGTCATCACGTAGAGATCGCCCTGGGAATCTACGGCCGGTGCGTCTCCCGTTTCCCAAATCGCGCCCTGGGACCCGTTCGGCGTCACGTTCCATACGCCTCGCATCCGCAGATGGTCCGCGCTGTAGGCGAAAACCCAGCCATGATAATCGCCCAGGTCGCAATGCGACCCGAACGCGATATAGATGATGCCGCGCGAAAGCGCGAGGCCCGGCCGATCCAGGTGCAGGAACGCATCGAAGGCGATTTTCCCCTTGTTGCTCCCCGCTCCTTTGCCAGAAACCGATCCCGCAATCGTCGCGGGCTCGCCGAATTTTTCCACGCCGGTGGCGAGGTCCAGCGCGTGGAGTTGCTGCACGTAGGTCGCCCGCTTGCCGTGCCCGTGTTTCACCATGTCTTCCACGTAGATCGTTTTCGTCGCCAGGTCCACCACCGGCGTGCTGGTGATGCCCACGCGTGGCACGATCTGGCCGCACGCGAAATCCTGCCCGGTTGGCGCGGAACCGCCGTCGAGCAGGCTCTTGCGCCAGAGCGGCGGGCCGGCTTTATCGGCATCGAATGCGTAAACGGTGTCGCTCTCCGTGGCCACGTAAACTACGTTCCGCGTGCCTTTGCCCGGAACCGCGACTCCGGCCACGTAGAGCGGCTGGGCGTAGACGAATCCGTCCACCGGGTCGCTGAACAGCTTACCGAATGAGCGCCCGTTCACGTTTTCGGGCGTCAGAATCGTTTCGTGCGGATTGGCGCCGGTGCGCGCAAGATCGTTGTGGTAGGTGAGAACGTCGTCAGCAGACGTCGCCGGAACCGATGCGTAAACGGGCGAGGGAAGGGCTTTTTCGGGTATCGGCGCGGCGGCGACGGGCGTGGAATTCGACGATTTGTCCTCCGCTTGCGAATGCCGGCGGCTGCATCCGGCCAGCCCCGCCAGCGCGACGAGCGCCAATGCCGCGGCTACCGCGGCGGAACAGTGGGCAATACGATTGGCTCGACGATCTGAAGTAATCATGTCCTCCCGTGTGCCGGCGAGCGCACGAAAAACCGCCGTGCGGCTCGCGCCGCCGGATCGAGCCCGCCCGAATGAAAAGGGGAAGGGGCCCGGGCCTAATCGTGAGTACAATCAAGCTCTCTGTCAATTGCGAAGCAAAACGAAGAAAGGGAGGGAACGTCCACCCATGAGCAAAGCCGCATTACCGGCCATCGTGGCCGCATTGTGTTTTGCCGCCGCTGCGCGCGGCGCGCAAAAGCCGCCGTCTGGCCATGTCTACACGCTCAACCCGACGCCGAAAACGGTCGTCTGGGGCTATTACAGCGCGCACGTTCCGCCGGTGCTGCGCATTCATTCGGGCGACGTCGTCCAGGCGCACACCCTGATCACCTCCAGCCCCACCGCGCTCGAGCGCGCCGGCGTTCCCCCATCCGAAGTCGAGCCGGCGCTGCGCGAAATCTTCGCGCAGGTGAAAGACCGCGGTCCCGGCGGCCATATTCTCGACGGGCCGATCTATGTGGATGGCGCCGAGCCAGGCGACGTCCTGGAAGTGAAAATTCTGAAAATCCGCCTGGCGATTCCTTACGCCTACAACGCCTTCGTTCCGGGGAAAGGTTTTCTGCCCGACGATTTTCCCTACGCCCGCATGATCATCATTCCGCTCGACGCGAGGCGCGGCTATGCGCGGTTTGCGCCGGGAATCCACGTTCCCATCCGGCCGTTTTTCGGCAGCATGGGTGTCGCGCCGCCGGTAATGATGGGAAAAATCAGCAGCGTTCCGCCGTGGTTCCACGGCGGCAATATGGACGACAAGGAACTCGTCGCGGGCGCCACGCTCTACTTGCCCGTTCAGGCGCCCGGCGCGCTGTTTTTCGTCGGCGACGGCCACGCGGGGCAGGGCGACGGCGAAGTGGACATCACTGCGATGGAGACGTCGCTCATCGGCACGTTCCAATTCATCGTCCGCAAGCACATGCACCTGCTCTGGCCGGAGGCGGAAACGCCGACGGATTACATTTCGATGGGATTCAGTCACAGCTTGCGCGAAGCGACGAAAATGGCGGTGCGCAACATGATCCGGTTTCTCGTCACGGAAAAACACCTGACGCGGAGCCGCGCCTACATGCTCACCAGCGTCGCCGGCAACGTGCGCATCAACGAACTGGTGGACGACCGCGCGGGCGTGCACGTGATGATGCCGAAATCCGTTTTCGCCGGCGCAGACGGCGGAAAACGGTGACCGCGCGGCAACGGGTGCGGCGATCGCCGCATCCAGAGAAAGTGACTCGAATAGAGAGCGGGCAGAAACCGCGCGCAGCCCCAAAGCTGTGCCGCGGATCGCGAGGCGCGGAGCGCGGGTGAATATTTCAGGTTTCAGGACAAGTCGGAGAATTCGTCAAACACGGAAATGGGCCGTTTTGCTTCTCGCCGGCGCGTGCGCCGCGCTCGGCATTGCGCCGCGAGCGCGAGCGCGCACCGGAGCACCCACTTTTTATAAAAACGTCCTGCCCATCCTCCAGCAGCGTTGCCAGAGCTGCCATCACGCGGGCGAAATCTCGATGCCCCTCGTCACCTACGCCCAGACGCGGCCCTACGCGCAGGCCATCGCGAAAAGCGTGCGGAAACGCGCGATGCCGCCTTGGTTCGCCGATCCGCGCTTCGGAAAATTCTCGAATAATCCCACGCTCTCGCGCGGCGAAATCCGCACCATCATCGCCTGGGCCGCGGCAGGGGCGCCGGCCGGCAATCCGCGGGACGCGCCGCCCGCGCGCCATTGGGCCACCGGTTGGCGAATTCCCCGGCCCGATAAAGTGATTCGAATGCCGGCGCCCGTTCAGGTTCGCGCCCACGGCATCATGCCCTATACGTATGAGATCGTGCCGTCGGGATTCACGAAAAACGAGTGGGTGCAGATGGTCGAGCTGCGGCCTTCCGTTGCCGCGCTCGTTCATCACGCCGTCGTTTACATTCGGCCGCCGCATTCGCATTGGTTGCCGCACGCGCCGATCGGCGTGCCGTTCACCGCGTCCAGCTTGAAAGACGCGCAGGATCGCCGCGACGCCCGCTGGAACGACGCCCGCTTGCTGATCGTCTACGCGTCCGGCAGCCCGCCGGATGAATGGCCTGACGGCCTGGCAAAATTCGTTCGGGCCGGCTCCGATTTCGTTTTTCAGCTGCATTTCATGCCGATGGGCCATGCGGCGAAGGTGCGCGCCAGCATCGGGGTGGTCTTTGCGAAGGCGCCGGTGAAGTGCCGCGTGGTCACGCTGCAATTGACGAACAGCAGTTTTCTGATTCCGCCCGAAGCTTCGAATTTCCCCGTGGAGGCGTGGGGCACGCTGCCGAACAACGCGACTCTGCTCGATATTTTTCCGCACATGCACCTGCGCGGGAAGCGGTTCGAATTCAACATTCTGCGCAAAAACGGAAAGGTGCGGACGCTTTTGTACGTCCACTACAATTTCAAATGGCAGCTGCATTACGAACTGGCGAAGCCGCTGCGCCTGAAGGCGGGAACGAAGCTGCAGGCGATCGGCTGGTACGACAATTCTTGGAACAATCCCGACAACCCCGATCCCAACGTCGCCGTGCGCTGGGGCGATCAGGATTTCGACGAGATGTTCATCGGATTTTTCGACGTGGCGATTCCGCCGGGGGAAAACAAATACCAGTTTTTCGTGCGGCATCCGGCGCCGAAAAAGGCCGCGAAGGTCAAACGACCGTAACCTGAATCGTGTGATAACCGGTCGCTCCGCTGGGCCAATCGGGAGCGTTTTTCGCCGTTTGCACCCGCCCGCTGCCGTCGATCGCGCGCACTTTCAGCGTGTGCGAGCCGCGCGCGGCGTTTCGCCATTCATATTTCCAAAGCGACCAGACGATTCGCGAAGGATTGCTGAAAACGTCGGCTGACTGCCACGTCGCTCCGCCGTCGGTCGAAAGTTCCACGCGGGAAATTCCCACCTCCGAAGCGAGCGCGTAGCCGCAGAGGACGATGGGCGAGCCGGAAACGCGCTGGCCGTTGCGCGGCCAATCGATCGTGGATTGAATCTGCCGCTCGCAATCCTGCGACCACCCCTGCGCTTCCCAATAGCCGGTGTAATCGTGATCCACCAGCTCGATTCGCGTGAGCCATTTCGGCTGCTTCATCCCGTATTTCCCGGGAAAGAAAACGCGCAGCGGAAAGCCGTGCGGGCGCGGCAGCGCCTCGCCGTTCATTTCCCACGCCAGAAAATTCAGCGGCGAAACCAGGCGCTCCACCGGGATTGCCGTTGTATAACCCTCGGCTCCGTGGCTGATCGCGAATTTCGCTGCGGACCGCAATCCGGCGCGATCGAGCAGCGGTTTCAGCAGCGTTCCCGCCCAACGCGCGTTGCCGATGTATTTCCCGCCCACCGGATTCGAAATGCATTCGAGCGTCATCGTGGTCCGGTACGGAGGCAATTCGCGCACCTGCTTGTAATCGAAGCGCAGCGGATGGTCCACCAGACCGTCGATCGCAAAGGAAAACTTACGCGGGTCCACATCCGGCGTGCTGCGCGAAGTGGTCACGTAGAAGTCGTCGTTCGGCGTGATGAGTTCGAGCGCCGCGTTCGGGCCGGCGTTGAGATAGCGGCGCACGCCGACTTCCTGGGAATCCAGGCCGGACTCCAGATAATGGTAAAGGGAATAGGGAAGCGCGGTGCCCACCACCACGCCCCCCAGGATGGCGATGAAATGGCGTCGTTCCATGCCGCTTTAGATGCCCTGGCGCCCGGCCCGGATACACCCGCGCCGTCGGCCGCCGCGCGCCCGCTGGC
>JAKAOH010000044.1 GCA_021812285.1 Acidobacteriota bacterium
CGTTGTAAGTGCCCGCGCCGGCGATGTAACCGTTGCCTGAGCGAGTGCGGACAAAGCGCACGTACGTGCTTTTCCAGCGAGGGAGAATCCCGCCCGGAACCGGCCACTCGTAGTGATACCAGCCTTCGCGTTTGTCGGCGAAGGTGGTGGCCGCGCCGATCAGTCCGCGAACGATCGGCTTGCCATGGATGTCTTTCAAGTCCAGTTCGTTCCTGCCTTCCATCTCCTGATCGGGATGCACCAGCATGTTGCCCTCGGGATCGAGCACGAAAATATACGTTTCCCCCTGGCGCCAGCGGCTATCGGGAACGCGGAAGTCGTGGAAAGCCGCTTCGCCTTTCTTGCGAATCAGTTCCGCGGCATCGTTCACCAGAACTACCAGCCGCCGGGTCTCGGCGAACTCGTAGAATTGCTCGTCGGCTTGGGGCGAAATCGCTCTGTGGGTTGCCATGGCGGGGCCCTCCTTGCCATTCGTTTTCAACTCGTTCACGGGCCGCTGGTTTTTTTGCTTCCAGACCGGCACCTCTTCCCCGTGAAGATGCGCCTCCGCGCTTGCGCCTATCGCGCGAGGCGGTTGGATTTTGGGTGGCGAAGCTCTGTTCTTCCGCTTTTGAGGTGTGACGAAAGCTTCTTCTGTTATTTTATCAGCATATTGGTTTCCGCGGCGCAACCAGGAAAAATGCCCGGCGTCCCGCCTCCCTCTTCATCTATCTCCTTTGCGATCTATCGAGCGCAGGTTCCATCCCGGCAGCGGCCGGACGATTGTGCGGAACGTCGCTCACTTTGAAGGGGAAATTGGCGCACTGCGAGCCACAGCTCGGCCGGGGCCTGCCGCCGGCTGGCGACGGGCGGGAATGCGGTGGAAATGCCGGATAGTGTGGTGCGAAGCGGCATAGGCGGCGGATTCCGCCCCATGCCGCTTCAGGCTATTTGGCGAATGCGGCCTCGATGAATTTCACGATTCGCCGACGCGCGTCGAACCCGTGCCACGGCTCGGGGCTGGGCATGCCGAAAATTCCCATGGCCAGCGGACCGTGGTTCTCCCGCGGATATTCCACCAGGTCAACGGGTACGCCCATTTGCCTGAGCGCGCGATACATCTCTTCGCTCTGGCCGAGCGGATCGGTGGTGTCGGCTTCGCCCTGAAGCAGAAGCATCGGCGTTTTGGCATGCGCCGCCCACGCGAGCGGGCTCTGCCGCCACGCATCGGCCGCGTGTTCCCAAGGCAGCCCGTAGAACCAGCGGTCGTACCAGGAGCCGGATTCCGTGCCGTATTCGCTTTCCTGATCGATCACCGGCGCACCGGCGATGATGGCTTTGAACCGATCGGTTTTCCCTTCGACGAAACCCGCCATTTCGCCGCCGTAGCTGTAGCCCATCAGCACCATCCGGTCGTCATCGATGGGTTCGCGCGCGATTACCGCGTCCACGCCGGTCATGATGTCGCGATAGTCGCCGCCGCCCAGGTCGTTGTGATTGGCGGCGACAAATTTCGCCCCGTAGCCCGTGCTGCCGCGAGGGTTCGGCTCGAAAACCGCCCATCCGTAGCCGAGCAGGAACTCGTTGAATGCGAAGTAGTCGTCCACCCAGGCGCCGGTGGGGCCGCCGTGCACGTCGACGATGAGCGGAACTTTATGACCGGTGCTCGCCTGCGGCGGCAAATACAAAAGACCTTCCAGATGGAAACCGTCGTTGGTCCAGCGCACGATTTTCGCTTCGACCGGCGTCCATGCTGCGGGAACGACCGATGGCGCATGAAGCGCGATAGGCTCATCGCCAAGCCGCGCGGCGTAATAAACCGTCGTTGGCGTGGTGCTGCCGTTGCCGAGCCAAACCCAGCCGGTTTGCTCCGCATTGGTTCCGAGTTGCCGCACGACGGGCGTCGGGAAATGGAGAATCCGGCGAGCGGTTCCGCTCAAATCGAGCATGGTTTCCTTTGTTCCCACCTGCACGGTCTGCAAAACACCAGATGGAGTGGCCAAGGGAAACCCGTAGCTGAGCGAGCCGGAAAAACCGGCCGTCAGATTCCGAACCTGGCCGCTCGATAAATCGAGCGCGTAGAGGTCGTCGTAACCCGGCGGCGCGTCCGCGGCGGATTGGGCGAGGAAATAGAAATCACCGCCATCCCGCGACCATGCGCCGCCCTCGACGGTGGCCAGAATTTGCCCGAGCTTTCGCGGATGATCCGGATTCGACACATCGACCAGCCACGCGCTGTTTGCCGGATGGATCTCATTCTCGTGATTCATCCCCGTGGCGATCGCGACCAGGCGATTCCCTCGCCTGCTCCACGCGACCCGCCGCACGTCCGGCGGAACGCCCGTCGTTGTAAGTTTTCCGCTCGCCGGATCGAGTAGGTACAGCCGCGTGCCGTGCGGATTGTGATCGACCCAGATGGCATCCGCCTTTTCCTTTTGCTCTTTCTTTTCGCCAGGAGTTTCGGGATCGCGCGCGGTGATGGCAATGAATTTTCCGTCTGGTGAAACGGAAAAGTAGGAAACGCTGATTTCGAGAGGGACGGCTTTTTCGTTGGAGACATTTTTCACCGGCGGGATGGCGTCCGGAGATTTGGACTCGTCCACTCGCGGCAGCACTTTCAAATCGTACGGGCGTGCTTCGCCGCCAGCCATCGGCAGCCGGAAAAGCCGCGTGTACTTGCCGCGATGCGCGAGGAAAAGCACGCTGCGGCCATCGGGCATCCACGAACCGTCGAATTCACCTCGGTATGCCGGGGACGCATTTCCGGCCGGCGTGAACGTCAGCTGCAGAGCCGAGTTCCTCGCGATGTCAACCAGCCACAGGTGGCCCTTGCCGCCCTTGGCCGTGGAGTCGGCCACTTCGAGCAACACTTGCTTGCCGTTCGGCGAGAGTTTCGGACTGGAAAGCGCGCGCACCTGGCGGAGATCTTCGTTGGAAGGAAAAGCCGGCTTCTGTGCGCGGGCCGAAGGCGTGACAAGGATGAAAGCGCCGAGCAGCGCGCACACCGTGAAACAAAAAGCAAGATTTCGCATGGCGGAATAATACGTCAACCGTGGCCCGAAGCAGAAGCGCTCTTCGACAAAGAAACGGAAAGCTCGGTGCGCGCTATCAGAATCCGCGTTTGGTCCGCTGCCAATCGATTCGCCAGCGGCCGTCGGACATTTCGACCCAGAACAGGCGCTTCGCTGGCGTTCCGCGGGCGTTGTGATAGAGGACCGCGCTGCGCTCGTAGAAGCCGCGTGTGTGCCACGTGTCGCGGTAGCCGAAGCGTTGATAATCGAGGTGGTGGCAAAACTCGTGACACAACGTGCTCAGAAACGTTCCGAAGGAAGTGACTTGTTTGCGAACGGCGGTTTTCGTCCAGACCCGAATCACTCTGGTTTTGGGATCGTAATCGCCGAAAAGCTCCATCGCCCATCCGCCTTCCCACGTGCGGATGGGCCGCACCGCGAGGACGCGAACGGACGGCGTTTCCACCTGATAAAATCCGGCGAAGACGCTCGCGAGCGCGGCGCACGCGTCGCGGACGGGAGGAATCGCCGCCGTCGCGAGGGACGATTCGACCGACCGCGCGGCAAGCGTGATGCGATCGTCAGATGGAAGGCTGAGCGAGCAATTCTGGTCGCTCTTGAGAAAGTCAGAGACTAGAGCCGGCTTGCGCGGGCCGCGATCGGTGACCATGCTTTCGCTATTTTACAGCCCTTCGCCAGGCGCACGCAGCCGCCGCACGGAACGTTTTTCCGCTTCCCTTCCCCCGTCTCAATTCGACGCTGCGGCCGGATGGGCCGCGGGCAAGAATTGGTGGAAAACCGCGCGGGCGAGCCGGGCCAGAACGATCAACGCCGCGTTTTCGGCGGTCCACTGCTGATCCGGCGAGTCGTAGGCGAAACCCGCGAGTACGATCGGCCCGGCGGGCGTCTGCGCGATGCCAACGTCATTGCGAACGGCGTCGAGCGCGCCGGTTTTGTGGTCCCAGGATACGCCGGGGATGCCGCCCGTGTAGCGGGGGAACGCATCGTTATCCATCTGCTGGCCCAGAATTTTCAGCATCTGGTCGCAGGCGGCGGGGGTGAGGATCTCGTGCTTCTGAATCATCGTCAGGAGCTTCACCATGTCGTTCGCCGTGGTCATGCCGAGGCCGAATTTTTTCGCGTCCGCGCTGGTGCGATGACCGGCATGGAAGACGTAGCCGAACAGCTTCGTGTGTTTCAGGCCCAGCTTACGCATTCGCGCGTTGACCGGAGCGATTCCGGTCTGCTGAATCACGATGTTGGCGGCCGTGTTGTCGCTCAAATCGATCATCAGCGTGATGGCGTCGCCGAGCGTCAGGCCGATCTGAGGATGGAGGAACTGGAGAATGCCGGAGCCGGGAACGCGATCGAAGGATGTTTCGCTCGCCGGCTGCGACCATTTCAGTTTGCCTTCCTGCATCAGATAGAACGCTTCAACCATCACCGGCAGTTTGATCACCGAGGCGGTCGCGACGGGACGGTTCGGGTGGATGCCGAATCGCTCTCCGGTCTTCAAATCCACGCCGGCGAGCGTGACTTTGCCGCCGAAAGTGGAAGCAATGGCTTCGAGATGGCGCTGAAATTCGCCTTTGCTTTGGCGCGCGGCGGCGCTCGCGCCGGCGGCCCACGCGACTCCGCAGGTGAAAAACAGAAATACGGCAACGATGACGGGAAAAAAGCGACCGCGAGAAATCAGACGCATAAAGAGCGTTCTCCTTGGGGCCCGGGTTCGGTGAACGGCGCCCAGCGGCGGCGGCCGTTCAGGGCTGGATGGCCAGTTGCAGTTTGTGCGACTTCAAAAGCGCGTTGAATGCCGGCACATCTTTCCGCCGAAATTCGCGCAGCGCGGCCTGCGACTGCGCCATCCACTGGCGGAAATAATCGTTGACCGCGATTTCCGAAGCGGTCGGCCCCTGATCCGCTTCGTTCTTGTCGTAGAGTGCGGTCAGCTTCTGGTAGAGCTGGCTAGGATGGCGATTCAGGTCCTCGTTGCCGTCGGTCAGGTAGACGTCGATCAGCTTGCCTTCGATGGCGACGGCGCGATCTGAGAGCGAACGAGCGGCTGCAACCACTGGCCCTTGCGCCGCGTCGGAGGCGAAGCGCATTTCCACCCAAGCGAGCTGTTTCCGCGCCCACTCCAAATCCTCGATCATCTTCGCCACTTGATTGATTTCCCCGAGCAGCTCGTTCTGGAAATTCCATTCGGCGCGGAGCGTTGCCGGCGTGCCGAGCGAATGAGGATCTGCAAGGACGGTCAAGGACTGCGAAAACGTCTGGCCGCCGGCCGTGAGTTTCACCGTATACCCGCCGGGCAGAACCAGCGGGCCGCGAACCACCGGAGGAACCATGATCCCGGTTTCCAGGTGGTAGCCTTTGGGGCCGTTTTTCACCCACGGCGCTCCCACGGATGGCACGAGCATGTGCGGCAAGTGGCCGTTCTCCGCCCGCAGATTCCACCAGACCCGATTGATGCCCGATTTGCCGTTGACTTTCAGCGTGCGAACGGTCTTGCCGTCCGCGCCAAGAATGGTCACCACGGCATGCGAATCGGCCGAAGGCAGGTAGAAATTAAGATCGGCTCCATAGGGAGGGTTCTGGCCGACGATCCGGGCCCCAGGTTCGGACATGCGGCCATCGCCGACCTGGCGGAAACGATAGGCGGGACGCGGAGGGAAAAACTGGACGCCGGATTTCGCCGGATCGTAATCGCGCAGCGGCGTCACGTCGTCCAGGATATAGACGCCGCGGCCGTAGGTCGCCATGACGAGATCGCCAAAATACTTCTGGATGGTGAGCCAGTAAACGGGCGCGGGCGGCAGATTATTGCTGAGATTCGTCCAGTGGCCGCCGTCGTCCCAGGAAACGTAGACCGCGTTGTCTGTCCCAAGGTACAGCATTCCCTTGCGGACCGGATCCTCGATCACGCAGTGCGCCGAGCTGTTCATCGAATGCGGAATGTCGCCGCTGATGAATTTCCACGTTTGGCCGTAATCCGACGTTTTATAGACGTAGGCGTTGTAATTGCCCATCTGTTCCAGGTTCACCGTGATGTAAGTCGTGCCGGCGTCGAACGGCGAAGGCTCGATATTCCAGATGGTGCCCATCGGCGGAAGATTGGGAATATTTTTCGTCACATTCGTCCAGTGCGCGCCGTTGTCTCGGCTTACGCTCACCTGGCCGTCGTTCGTGCCGGCCCAGAGGATGCCGGGTTTCACGGGTGAAATCGCCAGGGAATAAATGACCGCAGCGTCGTACGTGTAGAGATTGTCGTAAGTGATGCCGCCGGAATTTCCCTCGTGGCTCTTCACGTTCAAGGTGAGATCGGGGCTGATGGTGCGCCAGGTCTGGCCGCCGTCGGTGGTTTCGTGAACGTATTGGCTTCCGACGTAGACCGCGTTGGGATTGAACGGAGACAACGCGATCGGAATGGACCAGTTCCAGCGGTATTTCACGTCGGCCGGCGCCCATCCATCATCCACATTCGGCCACACGCTGACGTCCCGCACCTGGCCGTCGCGCAAATTCAGGCGGCTGATCACTCCTTCGTAGCAACCCGACCAGATGATATTCGGATCGGCGGGGTCGGGCGTCGCGAAGCCGCTCTCACAGCCGCCGACCATCCGGAAATCCCCGGCGCGTATCCCGCCCGAGAAAAAGCCGGATTCGAGCGTATTGCTCGGGCCGCGGAACGAGCTGCTGTCCTGAATGTTGCCGTAGACGTGGTAAGGAATGTCGTCGTCTGTGGTGACGTGGTAGACCTGCGCGATCGGCAAGCGCACGTATTCGAAGCTTCGGCTGCCGTCGAGGCTGATGGAAGCGCCGGCATCGTTGGCCACCATGATGCGATTGGCGTTGCGCGGATCGATCCAGATGTCGTGATTGTCGCCGCCGGCGCTGCCGAAACCGTGCGTGCGCGGACGGATGAACGTGTGGCCGCCATCGAGCGAAATCACGTAATTGGGGCTCAAAAAATAGAGCCGATTCTCGTCGGTGGGGGAAACGGCGAAGCGGCAATAGTAGGAATCGCGCTGGAGCATCATGTGGTCGTGGCTCACCAGCGTCCACGTGCGGCCCGCGTCGTCGGAGCGATAGAGCGACGGCTGCCTGTCCTGCACCAATGCGTAGACGCGGCGGGGATCGCTCGGAGCGACGGCCACCGCGACTTTTCCGACAGCATGGTTTGCGTCGGGCATGCCATGCCCGACGACTTTTTTCCACGTGCTGCCACCATCGCGGCTGATGTAAACGCCGCCGCCGGTGCCGCCGCTATCCAGATTCCACGGATGGATGAGCAAGGGCCACATGCCGGCGTAGAGCGTATTGGGATCCCCGGGATCCATGGCGAGATCGGAGCAGCCGGTGTCTTGATTCACGAAAAGCACCTGCTGCCACGTTTTGCCGCCATCGAGCGTGCGAAAAACGCCGCGCTGGTGCTGCGGCCGGAACGCCTGGCCGAGCGCGCAGACGAAAACGCGATTGGGATCGTGCGGATCGATCACGATGCGGCCGATGTGGCCGGTAGCCCCGAGGCCCATGTGCTGCCAATGATCGCCGCCGTCGGTGGATTTGTAGACGCCGTTGCCCATCGGGTAGTAGGCGCGAATCAGCCACGTTTCGCCCGTCCCCGCCCAGACCACGTTGGGAGCGGACTCGGAAACGGCGAGCGCGCCGATCACGGACACATTCTCGTGGTCGAAGACCGGCTTCCACGTGACGCCACCATTCTCCGTTTTCCAGATGCCGCCGGAAGCGGCGCCCACGTAATCCACCAGCGGATTGCCCGGTGCGCCGGCGATGGCCGCGGCGCGGTTGCCGTTGGGACCGATGAAGCGCCAATGCAATTGGCCGAACGGATTTCGTTCGGCGCGGCTCGAGGCGCCGGCCGAAGCGCCAACCACAAACACCAGTGCTCCCAGCAACGCCGTCGCCCACAGCCCGCCGCGCAGTGCGCGGCCAGCTGGCGGATTTGCCGCCGTTTTCGTCTTCCTGGCCATTGGGGGATTCCGCATGATCGCTTGCCTCCGACCGGTTTCGATTTCCGCCGGGGAGCTTGTCTTAAAGCTGGAGTCGCTGTCAAGCCGCAAACCGCGCGCCGGAGCGATCTCCCGTTTGCTCGCCCTGCCCACCCCTTGCGTCCGCGAGCCTTCCCCATGGGGTTGAGATCGAGGTCCGCGACTTGGCGCTCCCGTCCCGCGCCGGCGCACGAATTTTCCCGGGAGCGGCAATTCCGGAATTTCTCAGGCATTGAGCTCGGATCGTGTGGAAGTTCCGGGTGGAGAATTCACAGGTTCTTGGAATATACTCCGGGCCATGCTAAGACCCAAACTTGGATTCCTGCTATTTTCCCTGGCGCTTGTGGCCGTTGCTCCAACCGTGGCGCGAACCGCCGTGAAACCCCATCCGTTGACGCTGAACGATCTGTTTCGCGTGAAAGAAGTGGGAAACCCGAAGGTATCACCGGGCGGAAATTGGGTGCTCTATACCGTCTCGACAATGGATCTGAAGAAGGATGACCGGACCACGGATTTGTGGATGGTGAGCTGGAATGGGAAGCAGGACGTCCAGCTGACCTATGGGTATAACGGGTCGGTGAGTTCGCCCGCGTGGAGCCCGGACGGCAAGTACATTTCCTTTTTGTCCAGCCGCAAGGGCAAGGTACAGGGCGCGCAGGTGTGGGTGCTGAGCCGGAGTGGCGGCGAAGCGCGGCAGCTTACCGATGTGACGAAGAAGCAAGGCACGATCGAGGCCTACCGGTGGTCTCCGGATGGAAAGTCGCTGCTGCTGACGGTTCACACCGGCGGGACGGTGAGCGCGAACGCTTTCAACGACGCGAAAGAGAAAAAGTACATTCCGCCGATTGTCATTACGCGCTACCTGTTCAAGCAGGACATTATCGGGTACGTGACGGCGAAGTCGCACACCTTCCTCTATCTGTACGACATTGCCACCGGCAAGATGAAGAAGCTGACGGCCGACAAGAAATACGACGAGCAGGACGGCGTATGGTCGCCGGATGGAAAAGAGATTGCCTTTATCAGCAATCACACCGCGGAACCGGAACGCAACATCAACACGGACGTGTTTGTGGTCGCGGCGAAAGCGGGTTCGGCGCCGCGCCAACTGACGCACTACACGGGCGCGGACCTGGGACCTCTGGCGTGGAGCCCGGATGGGAAGGAAATCGCGTTTTTGCGCGGCGGCCATGTGAAATATTGGCAATACCAGGAGGACCACCTGGCGGTGATCGCGGCCGATGGCGGCGGCCACGCGACGGTGGTGACGGCGAATTTCGACCGCCCGATTCACGATCCTCAGTGGACGCCGGACGGCAAGCTTATCATCGCGCTCGTGACGGATGACAGGAACCGGTATCCGGCGAGCGTTAACCTGACGACCGATACGGTGAAGCGGCTGGTTGACGGCGAAGGCTCTTCGTGGGGCCACTCCGGAAAAGCGGGACATGAAGCGCTGCTCTGGACCACCGATACGATGCCGAGCGAAGTCTATGCCCTGAGCGATGGGCATTTGCGGCAGTTGACTCACCAGAACGCGAAGCTGCTCAGCGAGCTGGTGCTGGCCAGGACGGCCAATATGCATGCCACCAGCAAAGACGGCACTCGAGTGAATGGCCTGATTACGTTGCCGGACAACGCCGGGGCGGCGAAGCCGTATCCGATGCTGTTGTGGATTCACGGAGGGCCGCAGGGACAGGACGCGCACGGGTTTTCGGCAATGCGCCAACTCTTTGCGGCGCGCGGCTACGCCGTGCTCAACGTGAATTACCGCGGCAGCAATGGCCGCGGGATCGCGTATCAGAAAGCGATCTGGGCCAACTGGGGCGTGGACGAGGTGCAGGACATTGAAGCCTGCGTGAACAAGATCGTTCGGGAAGGTATCGTCGATCCCAAGCGCATGGGTGTGGGCGGCTGGAGCTACGGCGGCATCACGACGGACTTCATGATCGCGAGCACGGATGAATTCAAAGCGGCGGCCGCGGGTGCAGGCATGGGAGATCCGCTGCAGCTGTATGGCGTGGACGAGTACGTGAACCAGTACAACTTTGAACTGGGCCCGCCGTGGGAAAATCTTCAAACATATCTCAAGATCGGGTATCCCTTCCTCCATGCGAATCGGATCCACACGCCGACTCTCTTCATGGGCGGCACGAGCGACTTCAACGTGCCGGTAGTCGGCGGCGAGCAGATGTACGAAGCGCTGCAGACGCTGCATGTGCCCTCGGCGCTGATCGTCTATCCGCAGGAGTTCCACGTATTCACGCGCCCGACCTACATTCGTGACCGCTTCCAATACTGGTTCAATTGGTACGACAAGTGGGTGCTGGGCAAGAACGTGAAACTAACCTATCTGCCGTGGGCAAAGAAGGAAGCAAAGAAGGCAACGAAGAAGGAAGCGAAGAACGCGGCCGAGTAATCCGCTTCGCGACGCCGAACACCGCCCGAAAAGGGAGCTTACCCTCCCCCGATCTCGAACTGCATTTCGTCCGGTTGTGAACCCTGGGAGCCTCGCCTGCACCAACATTCATGCGGCTTTCAAAGGAATGAAGCCGCTTTGGAGGGCAATGCCGGGCGGTTGCGATGCGAAGCGGCCCGTTTCCGCTTTCCGCCACACCCTCGTTGAAGGCCGATTCTGAGGGCGAGGTGTGCGATTTCACGCTCCCGGCGGGCACCGGAAGATGAATTTTGCCCGGCACTGCGGTTCAACAATTTCCCAGGTATTGAGCGGAAATCACTTGGCGCGGGTTTCATTTCGTTGGCTTTTGGGGATGGACGTGCACATCCGGTGAGTAAATAGATGTAGGCGAGCGGCTGGGGGTGGTAGGAGGGTCCGTGCTCAAGCCCGAGCAAGTTCGGCGGTACTTCGACTTGCCGCAGCCCGTCCTGACCGCGTATCTGAACACCAATCCGGCCAAACCCGCCAATCGAAAGCCGGAACCGAGATTTCTGACGTGGCTCAAGGCCGAGGCGAAAACCATCAGCCGGACGCTGCCACTCGAAGAACAGAAAGTTTTCCAGCAGCAGCTCGAGCGCGTCGAGACGTTTCTGCGCGACCGCGCTGTGCGCGGAAGCGGGCTGGTGATTTTCGCGGGGCCAAAGGCTTGGGAAGTTCTCGCCATCGAAGGAGAAATCGGCGACGAAGCGCGGTGGGGCGGGCCGTACGTGGCGCCCTTCCTGCGGCTGATGGGCGAGCACAAACCGCACGAGGTCGTGATTCTGGACCGCAAAGGCGCCCGCTTCTTGCGCTACCAGATGGGGGAAGTGACCGAAGTCGCCGCCAGGCCATTCGACGTGAACACTTCAAGCTGGCGCAAGAAGGATATGGGCAAAGTGGCCGCCGCTCCGGTGCGCAGCCGGCGCGGCGCGGCCGGCGTCGTCAAGAAGACGCGGGGTTCCCAGCGCGCTACGTTCGATCGCCGGATGGACGCGCGCTACGCGCGCCTGTGCGCCGAGACGGCGCATCAGGCGACGCAACTGGCGGCGCGCGAAAATCTCCATACCGTTTTCATCGCCGGAGCCGGCCAGATGCTTGCCGAAGTCGCCAACGGATTTTCGCGCGATTCCGCGCGCCATGTAGTGAAGATTGAAAAGGATTTGGGACGCGTCTCGACGCGCGAATTGGCGCGGCATCTGGCGCCGGCGATCGCCCGGTGGGAACGCCTGCACGAAGCCGAGGTGGTGGAATCGTTGCTGGGAAACGGACGCAAAACGGTGATCGGAATGGACGAAACGCTCGCGCAGTTGCAACAAGGCAGGATTCGCCGGCTGGTACTCGCCGGGAACATGGACGCGAAGCTGCGGCGCTGCCTGCGCTGCGGACTGGCGGACCGCGCGGCGGACGCTATTTGCCGGCGCTGCGGAGGCGAACGCGAGATCGTGGCCGTGGGAGAAGCCGCTCTGGAATTGGCCTGGAAGCAGAACACCGAAATCGAAATCGTCAGCGGCGAGGCCGGCGAGCGCCTGGAAGGCGCCGAGGGAATCGGCGGCTGGCTGCGCCAGCCCGCCGAAGCGCGGATCGCCGGATGAGTGGCGACTGGACTCCGATTGCGCGATTTTTCCCGCCCTGCTGTGCGTTTTGGCAAGCGCAACCGCCGCGCAACGACCCGTCCCTAAGAGCAACGCCGGAAAGCAGTTCGAAGAATCTCGCGCAAATATTGCTCGTGGCCCGGGGCGTGCGGGTCTTCCAGGTGACCGACCGCCGGCGGCCGAGGGTGCCACTCGCGGGCGGCTCTCCGGACCGCAACCGGAGGGAGGCAAGCGATGGATTTCCCCATTCAGATCAGTTTCCGGAACGTCGAGCCTTCGCCAGGCGTGCAAGAGTGGGTTGAACTGCATGCGAAGAAATTGACCACGTTCCACCAGCGAATCGTTCGCTGCCGCGTGGCCATCGAGATGGATCACCGGCACCTGCGCCGCGGCAACCGGTACTTGGTGAAAGTGCTGGTGTCCGTGCCGGGCGGGCAGGCGGTCGCGCGAAACCTGGCCGCTCCCGTGGATCCCGAAAAACTGCAAGTGGCGGGAAGAAAAGTGAAGCAGAGCGAAATCGGAGCGGGACAGAAGGAACTCCACGTGGCGATTTCAGAGGCCTTTCGTGCGGCCGGGCGCCGATTGCAGGATCTGCTGCGGGCGCAGCGCGGCCAGGTGAAAGCGCACGAAGAAAGCCTGGCGAAAGTGGCCGAGATTTTTCCGGCCCGCGGGTACGGATTTCTCGAAACGCCCGAGGGCCGGCGAATCTACTTCCACAAGAACAGCGTGTTGCGCGGCGGATTCGCGAACCTTGCGTCCGGCGCAGCCGTCCGTTTCGCCGAGGAGCGCGGCGATCGCGGTCCGCAAGCAAGCACGGTCGAACCCGTGCGGCCCACGCACCAACGCAGGCGGCGCCGCAGAGCCGCGTAAGCTGCGCGACCGCTGGGATCGTCATGCGGAACGGGGAACCCAGGGCGGTGCAGGGATAGAACCATCTCGCCTTTTCCGGTCGCTGGACTGCGGCAACGGGATAGAATCGTGCAGGGTCCCATCCACGTAAAGGGCGGGCACTTTGCCCCCCAAGCTTGATTTGCCAGGAAGTCCCCAGAGGCAGGGGATGACTGCACGAACGCGAGCTGCACCATCGAGCGTCACACCACGGGGTCTGGAATCAAGAACTGAAAATCTGTTTCACACGCTGACCATTGCCGCATGGCTGGGAATTCTGTCTGGATTCATCGAGGGCGTGATAGATCTGACGGCCGGGCACATCCATGCGCCAGCCATATTGTGCGTGACGCTCCTTGCTGATACGGGACTGTTTGTAATTCTTGGATTGGGCCTATGGCTTCTGGCCCGGGCGCTTGGGCAGAACCTTCCCGCGGCGCTCAGTTACTTGTTCTTCGGTCTGCTTGGTTCGTGGTGCGTTTCTGGCTTCGAGTGGATTCTGGCGCTGGGGGCCTTCGTCTTGCTTCTGCCGGTTGCGGCCTGGGCTCACACAGACAATCAGTTTGTGAGACGCGTGGGGCAGCAGGCCCTACGATGGAGCGCCGTGGCGGCCCTCGCGTGTCTGGTGGCTATTCCGGCCGAGGGTCGCTGGGCGGAATGGCAAGCCACAAAATCCCTGCCAGGAATCTCCGCGAACGCGCCAAACGTTCTGTGGATCGTGATGGACACGGTGCGGGCGGACCACCTCTCGTGCTACGGGTATCCGCGCGATACCAGCCCGAACCTCGGTCGGCTCGCGCGGCAAGGGACTCTGTTCGAGCACGCGATCGCCGCGGCGTCGTGGACATTGCCGTCCCACGCGACGATGATGACCGGAACCTACCCGGACGTGCACCATACGGACACGGGCGCGGCGCAGCTTCCCTCTTCATTGCCGACGATTGCCGGGGTTCTGCGAAATGACGGTTATCGGACGGGCGCGTTTTCAGCCAACATTTATCTCTTTGACCGGCAGCACGGCTTTGGCCGCGGATTCCTGCATTTCGGGGATTTTTTTCAATCACCGACCGACGCGCTCGACCGTGTACGGTATGTCAACGCCATTGACAACTTTCTCCTGCGCCGAGGCTGGGCGCACAACTTCCTGGGAAGGCAAACAGCGGCAGAGATCAATCGAGCCGCGCTCGGCTGGCTCGGCGAGAGCGGACGGCCGTTTTTCCTGGTCTTGAACTACCTGGATGCGCACGATCCGTACGTGCCGCCGCAGCCATGGCGGCACATGTTTTCACGCCATCGGGATCCCGGCGGCCCGCTGGACATCGGAATCAATTACCTGCCCAAGCTGACCTCGGCTCAGATTCGGTCCGAGATGGAGGCGTACGACGGCGGAATCGCCTACGAAGACCACGAGATCCAGAAACTGCTGGACTCGCTGCGCCGCCGCGGGCTGCTGCAAAACACGCTGGTGATTGTCACCTCCGACCACGGCGAGGCGTTCGGTGGGCACGGCTTTTTCGATCACGCGAACGCGCTTTATTATCCGCAAATCCATGTGCCGCTGATTTTCTGGTGGCCGGGACACGTGCCGGAAGGGGTTCGCGTGAGCCAGCCAATTTCAACAAAGGACATCGGCGCGACCATCTTGGCGCTGCTTGGCAAACCCCAAGGGAAGTTTCCGGGCGAATCCCTGTCCGCTCTCTGGACTGGAAAGGCTAGACCGGAGAGTTGGCCCGTGCCGATTTCCGAATTGGCGAAGCTCTCGATTTCGCCCACGTTTCCGGACGAGTACGGTCCGCTGAGGTCAGCGGTAGGACCGGAGCTGCAATACATCTCCGATCCGCGTCTGGGTGCGCTTCTGTTCAATTGGAAAACGGACCCGGAGGAAAAACAAAACCTCGCCGGGAATCCGGCATACGGCGGAGAAATCACAGCGCTACGACAGGAATTCAGGCAGTCGAGACAGCTGGCACGGACCGTTGTGTCGGAGGAACCCATGGCTACTCTTCGCCGGTGATCCAACGGGAGGCGTAAGCGGGGTCGGCGCTTGGGAATCGGTGCGCCGGCCCTTTTGTGTTTTCAGCCATCACAACGCGCGAATTTCCGGCGTGGATTATTTCGCGCTTCGGCAGCCCGGAACGCGGAACGCGCCGATGCGGGTGGAATAGACGGTTTCGTCTTTCTTCAGATAATCGCCGACGTACCAGAAGGTGCAATCGTCGCTGGGATCCATCGCCGTCGTGGTGTAATCCTCCCAGCGAAGCGTCGTGGTTTGCGACGCTTGGCCGCGCGCCAGCACCGATTCGTGAAACGTGAGCTGTCCCTTGGGATCGGTGCGCTTGCGCGCGGCGAAACGCTGCCCGGCGAAATTCGGCGATCCGCCGAATGAATACCCGACGCCGATGTCGCCCGCTTTGTCCATATCGATGCTCGGCATCCAGCGATAGAGACCGCCCGGCGCGTAAGTTCCTTGCTGATAAAGATGCGGATCGAAATGCGGGCCAAGGCGAAATTCGTACCAGCGCACCCCTCCGCCGCCGGCGCTCGTCGCCACGGATTGCGCCGCGACGATGGATTGCTGATCGCCGATGCGCCGGTAAACGAGGCGCTGCATGAGCTTGTCCCCCTGCGCGTCCAGGCGAACGCTCGTGCCGGGCTGCGGTACGCAATTCGTCAGTTGGCCGTCGCAAAGATAATTGTAGGGAGCCACGCGGATTTTGCCGGAGCCCGTGACGTTCGTTTTGGAAGGGTCGCGCCAATCCACGTGGACTTTCCAGTAGTAGATGTGGTCGCTGTGGAAGATTTTCTTCAGTTGCGTGCCGCCTCCAGCCATCATGATGTTCGGCGCGCCGCGCGGTGGCAGCTCGCGGCCGTCAATATCGGCGTTATTGAGAAAATTCACGCCGTCAATCACGACGCATTGCTCGGTGGCCGGCTCGCCTTTCAGCATTTTCGCGCGATCCACGATGCAAACCTGTTTCTGGATGACGGTGTCGCCGCTGCTCGTCGCCACGTAGTAGCCGTCGGGCCAGACGGCCGGGCGCGGATAATCGGGAAAATTCGTGCGCTCGAACGCGTAGCGGTAATAGCGCCCGAGCGGATTCGAACTGACGCTGATCGCGTAGCACATGCCAAATGTTCCTTTCGCCGCGGGAGGGTGCGCCGGCGGCCCGGCCGGCGGCCCGGGAACCGAAGGCGTCCCGGGCAACGCGGGAACGCCGTGGAAGCCGGGCTTCGCATGGCGTGAGGGAGGGCTGGGCTGGCGCGGCAGAATCGGCCGGAAAATCGGCATCACAATGAGCCATCGTCCGGCGAGCTGATCGTACCGCACGACCGCGTCGCCATTATCGCGCGTGGCGCATGGGCCGCCGAAGCCATGAAAAAACTCGTTGGTGGGAACCGGCCCATAAAGAATTTTTCCGGTTTCTGGGTACTTCGCGCCTTTTTTCGTGAAGACGGCGAAGCGCGCGTTGACGATTTGCACGATGTCGTTCGGGCCGACGGCGAGGCTGTTGTCGGACGGATTGAAGAACCGTCCCGTACCCTGCGGCCCTTTGAATCCCTCACCCAAGCCGTCGAAACTGTCGAGCACCGGCAGCGCAGGGCGCGAACCTTCGGTGGTCTGTTCAATCGCCGCGCCGGCAGCGGTAATCTGTGGCGGCGCTTCGGCCTGCATCTGCGCCTGGCGCGAATTTCCCGGCGAAGTACCGCAAGCAAGAGAAGCGCAGCGGTTGATTTGCGCCGCAACCGATGCCGGATGAAACGATGTGAGGGGGGCCGATTCGTCAAATTTTAGCGCCCGATGCATTTTCACGGGGCCAACGGTCACCTTCCCCGCCGACTCCTTCGCGCGCGAAGAAAGTGCCCCGCCGAAACCGAATGCAACCACCAGAGCGACAGCGGGAACGGCCATGCACGAGACGATTTCGGAGACTTTGGAGATTTTGGAAAAATAACGCATCAGTGGTCCTCTATTTTCTATTCGTTCAAGAATCCGCGCCGGACATGCGGCCAGGCGCCGAAAAGATTGCCCGCGAATGCCGAGGATTGCAGGGGTGAGTTGGCGTCCCGGCTCGGGGCCATGCTTCGCCGAGACGGCTCTGCTGGTCTGTCTCAGGCTCAGGCAATCCAAGTTTGCTCGCGAATCCCATACGCACCTGTCATGCTGAGCGAAGCGCCCGCCCGCCGGCTGACTGGCGGGAAGCACCCGTCGTTACGACCACCCTTGCGCGCTCGCCGGATTCGGGAGGGGTCGCAGGCCTCATGTCATAGGCCACTTTCTCGGGACACTACACGACCTCGACGTTGGCGTGATGGCCCGACGCGGCAGCGATCCTGCGGTCGCGAGTGAGCAACGGAGCGCCGAGAACTTCCGCCAGCGCAACGTACACCGCGTCGTACGCCGTCAGCGTCGCACGGAGTTCCCAAACGCGAGGCATCAGGAAATCATGGGGGTAGCGTTCCAGCGGCAGGTCTCCGAGATCATCGAGCGCTGCCCGCCCGCGCTCCGCGCCGATCGTCCCCTCCCGGACGTAGCGCCGAAGCACCTGGGCGACTTCGATGTCGAGGAGGTGAGGAGCGTGCAACGACTCGGAAGGAGCGAAAATCCGTTCATCAATCTTGATTCCAGCTGGAGATTGCAGGAGCCACTCGATGGCGGCGGACGCGTCTAGAACGATCACCGCGCCTCCCGCTCCTGGCGTACGGCTGCGGCCGCCGATGGCGCCCCAGTGACACGTGAGCGCCGGCGCATGCGCTCCCTCAACTCCGCAACCGTCGGCCGCTCGGCGAGCCTTCGAATTTCCGCCAGCAGGAAGTCCGAAAGGGACATGCCGGCCATGGCCGCCTGTGCCTTTAGCGTGCGATGCAAACCGTCCGGAACGTTGCGAACCTGAATCATTCGTGACATGCGCTTAGCATGAGGGCATGCGAGACACATGTCAAGAGCTGCCGTCTTCTCTCGCCCGCTCAAAAGAAAGCCTGGCCCGCCGAGCCGAAGCTCGCCGCGGCGAGCGAAGGCTGGTCGGCCCTGGCCGACGATCTTAGAACTCTGTGCTCGTCGGGAACCTTCCTTTGGAAGAAATGGATTCTCAGTCCAATCCGTTCTAAACTGGCCAGTTCTTGAGGGTTGCTGTATCGTACGCTTTCGATGAATCGAGCAATCTGCATTTTGGCATTACTTGTTTTATCCGCTCCAGTATTGGGGCAGCAGAAGGGTGCCCCACAGCCCGGCACTAAATCGTTCCCTGGACCGGATTTCATACTCCGCGACAAGAGCCTGAAGCCACGTGAGGGCGGCGTTGCTTTCGGCCCTATGAAGAGCGACGGGAAGGGAGGAACCGAAGGAACCTTTGCCGTATATGGGGGCTCGTCGCTTATTCAAGTGGGAAACCTGTCGTTCAGCGGCGACGGAAAAATGTTGGCAGTCGCAAGCACCCCTGGCCGGGTTGACCTCTGGAATGTCGATGATCGCAAGAAGCTCCGTACACTTGAAGGGGGCAGCACGGTTGCTCTTAGTGCGGATGGACGAATGCTGGCCAAGGATGGCGACGGCATCGAAATTTGCAACACGGCGAATGGCAAGTTGATCAGACGAATCCCTTGGTCCCTCACCACACCCACGCCGGGGGTGCAGCGCACGATAAACCAGCTACAATTCAACGCGTCCGGAAGCCTGTTGCTAGTCTCTTCGAACGGGGAAAACGACGTGGTGTTCAGTGTCGCTTCTGGGCAGTTGGTTGCCACGCTCACAGCCACCCAGCAGGGGCAGTTTTCGCGCGACGGCGCGTCCGTAGTAGGCGGCAACGCGAAGCACCTAATTGAATGGAATACGAAAGACTGGACCAAGGTCAGTGATGTGCCGAATGGTCCGGACTACGTGACACAAATTGCGGCATTTCCTGAGAAGAATCTTGCGGTAGTGGGTGGCCCTAAGAATGCGCGATTGGTGCAGATCAGCTCCGGCGAGGAAGTAGCGAACGTTGGGCAGGGTTACACAAACTTCGCGGCATTCGGCGACGACGGGACAATAATCCTCACGTACTCAAGCAGCGGTTTCGGGGTTTGGGGCACCACAGGCAAACAATATTGCTACAAAGCAAATCTCGGCAACGGTACCGTAGCGCTCAGTGCCAACGGCCGATGGCTGGCCGCAGCGATGGTGAACGGCGGCACAAGCATCGCGATCTGGAACCTCAAGAGGGCTCTTTCCGCCTGTGATGTCCCGACTTTCGCGAAAAGTCCTTGAAGCCTTCGGCGCCCGCCTGTGCAAAGGGTGAACACAGGAACGCACGCAGTGTTCACCCCAATAGATAGGCGTTCCGTTCACCCTCCCCTGGTTGAATCGAGGCCCAAACCAGAACACTGAAACACTCGCAGTGCTCCGGCCGAAAAACGCCCTTCGCGTTCCGTGACCCAAGCGCGGGGCGGGCAAACGAATACGCGCAGTATTCACCACTAAACACACGCGATCCGTTACACATTGCAGCACGCAGGCGCGCCCGCCTTCGCCGAGGCGGATTCTATATGGGGCGGAACGCATGGGAAGGCAGGCACGCCGAGCCATAGCTCGCTGCGCGAGCGAAGGCTGGTGGGGCTGGGGAGACTCGAACTCCCGGCACGCAGTTTAGGAAACTGCTGCTCTATCCATCTGAGCTACAGCCCCACGACTCGATTCTACTCGATTTGGCTGGGCGACTCAGCAATCGCCGTGGGCGCTGACGCGTAAATGCGATTCCGGCAGGGCCCGTGGCCTTGAGACTTGCATCATCGTGCCATGGCATCAAAGGCGTCTCACGGGCCGTTACCATGGTAGATTCAGCAGGGAGGAACGCGGGCGGTGGACCTGCGCAAGCTGCGAATCGGATGGATTGATGTCCTGTGGCTGGCGTTTCTGGCCGGGCTGGCGGTGCTGCCGCCGATCGACGAGATCCACAAGCAGTTGATCCTGGCGGGATTCGGCACTTTGCAGCTGCTCGAAGGGCGCCTCGTGGCCTGGCAGCCGACGCGCGGACGCTATTACACCGTATTGCTCAAAACGCTGCTGGCCACGCTGCTCCTGGCGCACACCGGCGGCATGGCCATCAACAGCATCTACTACCCGATCATCTTTCTGCCGGTGATGACGGCGGGAATGTATTTCAATCTCGCGGGAACGCTGGGTTGGACGGCGTTCGCCTCGGCGGCCTATTGCTCGTACCTGTTCCCGGTGTTGCAGGAATACAAATTGACGACGGAGGGCGAAGCGACCCTCGCGACGCGAGTGTTGTTCTTTTTCCTGGCCGGGATTCTGGTGAACCGGTTCGTGCAGCAAAACCGGCGGCAGATGCAGCGGTATCAGGCGCTCTCCGAGGATCTGGCGGAAACGAACCGGCAACTGCGTCAGGCGCAGGCCGACGCCCGGCGCGCCGAGCGTCTCGCGGCGCTCGGGCAGCTTTCGGCCGGGCTCGCGCACGAAATTCGGAATCCGCTCGGCGTGATCAAGGGCTCGGCGGAAATGCTGGCGAAGGACCTGGGCAACGCCACGCCGGTGGCGGCGGAACTGGCCGGATACATTTCGACGGAAGTGAACCGGCTGAACGCATTGATCGCGCGTTTTCTGGATTTCGCGCGGCCGTCGCGGCTCGATCTGGGGCCGGTGGACGTTTCGGCGCTCCTCGACCGCGCGCTTGAATCGGCCCGGGCGCAATTTCCCCAGGCGCCGGTTGAAGTCGAGAAACGCTACGCGGCGAATTTGCCGCCCATTCGCGCCGACCAGCAGATGGTCGAGCGGGTCTTTTTGAATCTGATTGTGAACGCCTTTCAGGCGATGGACGGGAAACCGGGCAAGCTGGAGCTGGAAATCGCCGAGGCGAGCAGCGCGGCGGAAGAGCCGGGCGTCGCCATCGCCGTGAGCGACAGCGGCCCCGGCGTGCCCGAGGAATTGCGCGAGCAGATTTTCAATCCGTTCGTGACGTCGAAAAAAGACGGGGTGGGGCTGGGTTTGGCGATCGTCGCCAAGATCGTGGACGACCACCGGGGCACGATCCGCCTGGAACCGAGCCCGGAAGGCGGAGCGAGGTTTCGTGTGTTCCTGCCAACGGCCGAGCCGAACGGCGGGGATGCAGCGAAACGCGTGGAATGAGCGCGAAAGGTCGGGGAATGCGATGGCGGCGATTCTGATCGTCGAAGACGAACCAAAGATGCGCCGGCTGATCGAACTGCAGCTCGCCGAGCAGGGCTATGCGACCGTCTCGGCCGGTGACGCCGAAACCGGTTTGAAACTGTTGGGCGAAAATCCCGTGGACCTAGTCCTGACCGATTTCCGGCTGCCGGGGATGAACGGCCTGGAATTTCTGCAAGCGGCCAAGCGCATAAACGTGGCGCTGCCGGTTGTGGTGATGACCGCCTATGGTTCGGTGGAAACGGCAGTCGAAGCGATGAAGGCCGGCGCGAGCGATTACGTGCTGAAACCGTTTTCGCTCGACGAGTTGGTGCTGGTGATTCGCAAGGAACTGGATTCGCAGCGGCTGCGCGACGAAAACCGGACGTTGCGCGAGGAACTCGGCCGGCGCTACGAGTACGAAAATATCGTCGCGCACAGCGCGAAAATGCAGGCGGTGCTGGCGCTGGTGGAACGCGTGGCGCCAACCAGCGCGACAGTGCTCCTGGGCGGCGAGAGCGGCGTGGGCAAGGATATGATCGCGCGCGCGATTCATCAGCATTCCAGCCGCGCCTCGGGTCCCTTCGTGAAAATCAACAGCACCGCCATTCCCGAAAATCTGCTCGAAAGCGAAC
>JAKAOH010000226.1 GCA_021812285.1 Acidobacteriota bacterium
CGATCTACGATCGTGCGCTATGTCGCCTACAACTGCTCGGATCCCATTCTGCGCCACGCCCGCGTTCGCCGCGCGCTCGCCTACGCCACCGATCGCGAGCAGATCGTGCGTTACTTGCTGCGCGGCCAGGCGCGGGTCGCCCAGAACCTGCTCCCGCCGGAAAATTGGGCCTACGACGCGAAGATTCCCCGGTACCCGTTCGATCCCGCGCGCGCCGATCGCCTGCTCAATGAAGCCGGTTTCCCGCGCGGCCCCGACGGCATCCGGTTCCACCTGACGCTGAAAACGTCCACCGAGGAAACCTCACGCCTGCTCGCCGCGGTGCTTCAACAGCAATGGAAGCGCGTGGGCGTCGCCTTGACGCTGCATTCGCTCGAATTCGGCACGTTTTACGCGGATATCACGCGAGGACAGTTCCAGCTCTACACGCTGCGCTGGATCGGCGCGAACAACGATCCCGACATTTTCTATTACGTTTTCGATGCGAAGGAAATTCCGCCCGAGGGCGCCAATCGCGGCCGCTACGCGAATCCCGCGCTCGACCGGCTGCTCGAAGAGGCCCGCGTCGAGCCATGCCGCGCCAAACGCGTCGCGCTCTACGATCAGGTGCAGCAGATCATCGCCCGCGATCAGCCCTACCTGACGCTCTGGTATCGCAACAACGTCGTCGTTCACCGCGCCCGCATCGAAAACGTGCGAGTCGGTCCCGCCGGCGGGTACGATTTCCTCACGTCCATCGCTCTCAGCGACGCGCCGGCCGCCGCCCGTTAGCCGCCCACACCCGCCAAGCGCGTCAGGCCATGCGGAACGCCGGCGCGAGCGTTTCACCAAGGCGCGGGCGCATGCTTTTCGTGCATCAGCCTTTTCACCAGGCGACGCGGCAACGCATAAACCGTGTGACCGTCAATTCCCGTCATCGTTCGCGCCCCGATCATCGCGTTCACGATTGCTTCCTCGGTGGCTTCGATCGTTGCGCCAAAGAGCGGGTCCATCGCCCAATTCGGCAGCATTCGAACGTTCACCGGCGAGGGCGCTCCTCCGGCGGTCAGTTGGTCGTGCCCGCGCGCGGGATCGGCGTCTCGATTGGCCGTCGAAAACGAAACGAACAGGTCCCCCGAGCCGTCTCCTGACGTTCCTCCGACGCGCCCGAGTCCCAACGTGGCGCGTTTGCATAGCCGGTCGAGTTCGCCGGCGACGAGCGGAGCGTCCGTTGCGATCACGATGATGATCGAGCCGGTGTCGTACTCTTGCGGCGGGACCAGCCTTGCGTAAGGCTCGGGAAAATTGACGTGCTTGCCCACGGCGACGCCGCCGATTCGCAATTCGCGCCGCGAGCCAGTGTTGCACTGCACCAGCACGCCGACGGTGTAGCCGCCTTCGCTCGCCGGAAGCACCCGCGATGCCGTTCCCGTGCCACCTTTGAATCCGAAGCAGACCATCCCCGTTCCGCCGCCGACGTTTCCTTCGGCCACGGGACCGCCGCGCGCGGTTTCGATCGCGTGCCACGCGTCGGCCGGCTTGACGTGGAACCCGTTGATATCGTTCAGCCAGCCATCCCAGGTTTCGGCAACCACCGGCAGCGACCAGGGATATTGCGTCGCTCCGTGCTTCATTTCCCACGCAATCACGGCATCGCGCACCACGCCGACGCTGTGCGTGTTCGTAATCATGATCGGGCCTTCGAGAAACCCCGATTCCTTGACCCAGTGGATGCCGGTCATTTCGCCGTTACCGTTTTGCGAGAAAAATCCGGCGAAAACGGGATGGTGGAAATCCTCTCCACGCGGCAGAATCGCCGTCACTCCCGTGCGCACCGGTCCTTTGCCCACCACCAATTTTCCCGAGCCCGAAATCAGCGTCGTGTAGCCGACTTCGACGCCCTTCACGTCGGTAATAGCGTCGTTCGCGCCGGGCCTGCCTTCAAACGGCACGCCCAAATCGCGCGCACGCGGCGCGCGAGCGTGCGCCACGCCGAACGCCTCGTTTTCCTTTGCGCGGTGAGCCGCAGCCAGCGGCGTCGCGCCGGCCAGGCAAAAACCCAATGCGGTCGCCATCGCCGCCACTCGCCACGACCAGCCCCTTCGCTTCGAGTCGCTCATTTTCCCTCCCGGCCACTGAAGTTCAGCCCAGGCGCCCGGCGCTAACCGCCGGTTCCCGGGCCCGTCGTCGCGCCCTCCGGCGCCGCGGGCGCCGGTCCTTTCAGCTCCGCGGCCAAGATACCCGCGAGGACGAGCGCCGCACCGAGAATCGCGCGGCCGCTCAGCCATTCTCCGTAGACGACGAAGGACGTGAGCGCGGCGAAAACCGGCTCCAGGCTGAAAAGAATCGCCACGTGCGCCGGCGTGGTGAATCGCTGCGCCCAGACCTGAATCGAAAAGGCGATCGCCGTCGCGCCAAAGGCGGTGATGAGCACTGCGGAAATCAGATTGGGCGTCCAGGCCACACGCGGCGTTTCAAGTCCCGTTTTCCAGACCACCGGCAAAAAAAGCGCCGTCAACCCGGCCGACACCGCGACCTGCATGAACGTCAGCGCGCCCACCGAATGCCGCGGACTGAAATGCCCAACGAGGAGAATATGAAACGCCCACAAAACCGCCGCGCCGAACACCCACAGGTCGCCTTTGTTCAAATTGCCCAGGCCGGCTTTCGGGACGGTCAAAAAGTAGAGCCCCACGAGGGCCGCAATCGCTCCAGCCCAAACCCATGCGCCGGCGCGCCGCCGCGAAATCAGCGCGTGGAGGACAGGCACCATCACCACACTCGTTCCGGTAATGAATGCCGCTTTCGAGGGCGTGGTGTATTCGAGCCCGATCGTCTGCAGTGCGTAGCCGGAAAACATGAACCATCCGATCGCCGCTCCGGCCCAAAGCGTGGAGCGATCCATGCGGCGCACGGCGGCGCGATAAATCAGCGCGAGCGTCACCGCGGCCAGCGCGAAGCGCAGCAGGAGAAACACGAATACCGAAGCGTCCGAGAGCGCGCTCTTCACCACGACGAACGTCGCGCCCCAGATCAGGCTGCAGAACGCCAGCCACAAATCGGCCTGTAATCGTCGGCTCATTGCCGCCCCATTGCCATTCCTGTTTCCCGTAAGGGACCTACCCTAGCGAGTAGCGCCCGGGGCCCGCAGCCGGTCGTAAACGATTCGTCCGCCGACCATCGTCAGGAGCGCTTTCGTTTGCCACAACTCCGGCGGAGGGATTTTTCGCGGATCGCGCGACAGCACCACGATATCGGCGAACATGCCGGGCTTGAGTTCGCCTTTCGTATTCTCGGCGAATTCCGCGTAAGCCGAGCCGGTGGTGTACCCGCGCAGGCAATCATCCATGGAAATCCGCTGCTGCGGTTCCCAGCCGCCTTTCGGCCAGCCCTCGGGCGTCTCGCGCGTGACGCACGCCCACAGATTGCCCATGGGATTGATCGGCTCGACGGGATCATCGGTGCCGACGGCGAAATGCACGTGGTCGTCGAGCATCGTGCGCCAGGCGTAGGCGTCTTTCGAACGCGCGGGGCCAAGCCGCTGACTCGCCCAGCGCACGTCGTCGTTCAAATGGCAAGGCTGCATCGAAGCGATGACGCCGAGTTGCGCGAAGCGAATGAAATCGCGGGGCAAAACGATCTGGTCGTGCTCGATCCGCTGGCGGCGGTCGCGCGGGCCATTCGCCTTTTCCGCCGCGGCGTACGCATCGAGCGCGATGTGGACGGCGCGGTCGCCGATCGCGTGGATCATCATCTGGAATCCGGCGCGGTCGCGGCGAATCACCATGCGCGTGAATTTCTCCGGTTGGATGCGCAGAATGCCGACGTCGCCGGGATTATCGGAATACGGCTGGAACATCGCGCCCGTTTCCGAGCCGAACGTGCCGTCCAGCAGAAATTCGCCCAAGCCACCGACCTTCAGCATTGGATCGGTCGTTCCGCCAATTCGTCGCCTTTCTTCGAGCACCTTGAGCGGGCGCGAAAAATTGACGAACTCGTAGACGCGCAGCGTCAGCTTTCCTTCCCGTTCGAGCTGTTTCATCACCAGGAAATTCGCCCAGCCGGAGGAATCCTGCACGCTGGTGACGCCGTGGGAATTGGCGTCGGCGATAGCGAGCAACAATGCGCGGCGCCGCTCGGACTGGGAGTGCGGCGGAATGCGTCGCTCGACCAGTTGCGTCGCGGATTCCTCGAGCATCCCCGTCGGCTCGCCGGTTTTCGGATCGCGCACGATGTGGCCGCCGGGCGGATCGAGCGTGGCGCGCGTGATTCCCGCCAGTTTCAGCGCCAGCGAATTGGCCACCGCGCCGTGACCATCCACGCGCACGAGGTAAATCGGATGCGTGCGGCTCACCGCGTCGAGTTCCTGCCGCGTGGGATACTGTTCGCCCGGCCAGAGCGTCTGGTCCCATCCCGCACCGGTGATCCACTCGCCGCGGCGGTAGCGCCCGAGCGCCTGGCGAACGCGTGCCTGGAATTCCGCGATCGAGCGAGCGCCGCGCAAATCCACCGACATTTTCAGCGCGCCCGCCCCGCCCAGATGCGTATGCGCATCGTTGAAACCGGGCATGGCGAAGCGCCCGCGCAGGTCGATCACGCGAGTTCTCCGCCCGATGAATTCCCGTATCTCGGCGTTCGAACCAACCGCCAAAATTTTGCCGTCGCGCACGGCGACGGCCTGCGCCTCGGGCTCGGCCGGATTCACCGTGTAAAAATCGCC
>JAKAOH010000045.1 GCA_021812285.1 Acidobacteriota bacterium
GCCGATCGTCTTGCCGGTAAGAGGTTGTTCCCCCATCGCGATGCGCGAATCTTAGGCTGCGCCAGCGTCGAAGTCAACGGACGCGGGGCGCGTGCCAATGCAGAGTGAGAATGGCCGGTTCCGTCGGGTCGGCTTGGGAGATTGGGCGCGACGAGCGAGGAAAAAAGAGGGCTCGGATTGGCTGCGGCAGGGTGACACAGGTTGTCGAGCAAAATTTTCGGTAAGCGATTTTGTTTCAGCGACATAATTTTTCCAGGGTGTCACTTTTTGAGGCACTTTTGAGTGGACTTCGGTGCGCGGAACGTTCGCTCCGGCGCGTGGGGCGCTCGCCCGGATCGCGAAATCGCTCTGCAAGGCGGAGGGTGTCACTTGCGGAACCTGGCGAAATGGGTTTCTTTCTCCCGTTATGCCCGTATTTTCAATGGAATACGCCCGGCTGGGTGGACGATGGAGGGCGTCACGAGAGCGGTGTTTTGTTTCTTCCTGAATCGCTCGAAAGCCGCATTGGTATTGGGGATTTGTTGGCCGAGCGGATTTGGGCCGGTCACCCTGGGGCTTTGCCACTCGCGTGGGCTCGAATGGAACGGTGACGGAAGTTCGGACCATGAGTTTGCTTCTCGACCTGCTCCCCGGCATGAGACGCTTCCTTCTGCGTGCGGGTAAAGGGCCGCTGTTTTCCGGACGCGAGGACATTTTCGCGCGATGCGAATGCGAGCGCGAGGGGTGGTTCTACGTAAGGAGGCGAGAGGGGTTGCAGCGCATGGGAAAAGCGAGTTCCTCGTTTTGGTCCGGTTGACCGGTCCTGGTGGCGGCCCTCGTCCGCTGAAGCTACGGCGCGGCGAGTGGACGACCGAGGTTAGAAGCGTGGGTCACGCGCAGCCGACATAGCGGCAAGCCTCCGGTCTGTCCCCGGTTTCCTCCGGTGCGCGGAGCCCGACAGGTGCGACCTTGCTCACCCGCGTCGTGGCGTTTTTTCTTTTCGAGAACGGAACAAAATGCAGGGCACAATCGACACGCGCCCGGGAATGGGCTATATGGAACTCGGCCTTTAAGTCTGCCGGTGCGCGTTCGGCCCGTCGCGGTCCCTGTTACGTTGCGGGTTCGGGGTGTCAAGTATCCTGTCGAAACAGCTCACTGGGTTGCGTATAATTCTGGCGTTCGCTGGGATGCTGGGTGACTGCGGGCAAATTCTGTTCAAACGGGGTCTTGTGACGCAAATGTTCGGACCCACACGAGTGCGCAAGATCGGAGGGGTGGGGGGAGCATATGGCGTCTTCTGTCAGGAACGCAGGCTTCGCGCCTGCAGTTCGCGGCGTCGGTTGCGTGCCTCCCGCGTCGATGCGGCCAATCTGATTTTTGGTATAACGTCGTGCTCTGGGGCGGGTACCAGGGGTAAGGCGTGCTAATGGCGGACGCGGCCGCAATTGCTGAGGCGCTTAAGAAACGTCTCCTGAGCTATTTAACCTCTGCTCTTCCCGCTGGTAACCACGCTTCTCAAATCTTTCTGGGCCAGAGGCTCTTCGAGGCATGGCAGAAAGACCTGTTCAAAGGTCCTTATTTCGAGACGATTCCGCCGTACCAACGTCAGCGATCTCTCTGCGACAGATTTGACAAGGCGGCAGAGAAGTCGGAAGACAGGACATTTGCACAGCGCTTTCGCCCGAAATATTCGTGGGCGGACGTCGATCACAAATTCATCCCGGCGCGCCCACTTAGGGACAGGATCTGGCGGCCCGACTCAAGTGAGGCCGGTCTCGAAAGTTCAAAGACGACCCAGGAAGAAGCTTGGTCTCGGCCTCTTTTCACTCACCAGTGGGAGGCCTTCGACCGAGTCGTGTATGGGCAGAAGAGCATCGTGGTTGCCACCGGAACCGGAAGCGGCAAAACCGAGTGTTTCCAACTCCCGATTCTCTACAGCCTCTTGGCTGAGCCCGAACAAATTCGAGCTCGGCGCGGCGTCCGCGCTCTGCTGATTTATCCCCTGAATGCCCTTGTCGAGGACCAGTGCGCCCGCCTCCGGCGGCTCCTCTTTTGGGTCAACCTACAGTTTCACGAGCACGGAAGGCGCGAAGGTCGCACACAGCAAATAACGTTTGGTCGGTACACGGGCGACACTCCGCTTGACGAGAGAGATTTCAAGCGGCGAGAGTCTGAGGAGTCGTTGAGGGGCTTTGGTGAACTCATCTACCGAAAGGAAATGCAGGAGTCGCCCCCCGATATTCTCGTCACCAATTTCACGATGCTGGAGTACATGCTGCTGAGGGAGGACGACAACCAACTCTTCAAGAGCCCACAACTTTTTTCAACCTTGGTCCTCGACGAGGTGCACACTTATTCGGGCACACAGGGGATGGAGGTCGCCATGCTTCTTAGGCGGCTGCGAGGGTTCCTGGAAGGGAAGGCGGGGGAGCGTCTCCCAATCCACTGCATCGGAACCAGCGCGACTCTCGGAGGCGCGGACCCCAGGAAAGACGCAAGTGGCTTCGCGAGTACCATCTTTGGCGTCGAGATAAAAGCTGAAGACGTCATCGTCGGAAGCCGGCCGAACCGCGTGCATCCCAAGTGGGATCCCGCCCGCTGGCGGGGGCTCATAGCCTTGGCTTCTGAGAAACGGGAGGCACTATCGGCCCTGCTCAGCGGACAAGAAGCCGGTGCATCAGATGAGACTTGGGATGAACTTGGGAGGGCGCTGGGCGTGTCTCCTTCCCACGAGCACGGTGCGGAGCCGCCTGCCAGTAGGCTCGGTGCGATGCTCGTCGAATCAGGCCTGCGCGACCAACTGAGATCACTCATCGAGACAGAGCCCGGAGCGTGCATCGACCTGGACTCGCTCGCCGATGCGATCGCCGGAAAGACCGCAGACCCGAAGACCGTCACAGGCCTCGTTCTAGCACTGGCTGGTTGCTCTACATACAACCGGGAACCAACGCTGGCGCTGCGGGCCCACTTCTTCCTAAACGAGGCAAAGGACGCACAGCTCTGCCTTAATCCAAGTTGCGCCCCGGCCCCGGGCGGGGCCGACGAGTGGTGGCGACAGTTGTATGTCTCTCATCACAATTCGTGCGACAAATGCGGCGGAAGGGTGTATTCGCTCTACCTCTGTCGGCGGTGTGGTTTTGTTTATATGGAAGGATGGCGCGCCGGTAAATTTCTCTGGCCAGAGAGAAATAGTGCGGAAGACCCAAACATTTACGAGCGATGGCTTTTCCGCCCGAGGAACTCGGACCTGTCTGCAGCCGCCACCGAGGCTGGCGAAGCACGCACTCTCTGTCTTCGTTGCGGAAGGCACTTCGTCGGCCGAGAATACGAGACGTTCCCCGCGACGCAAGAGTCGCATGGGTGTGGGCCGGACAGTCTGCTGGACATCTGGGCATGGCTGCCGAAGCACTTGGCTGGCGGGCAGATGGAGTCGTGCCTCTTCTGCGATCAGCATTGGATGGAAGGGCAGGAAGTGATTACGTCGCCTGCCCCGTCAACGTATGCCGTGTCGACCCTCTGCCTGGAAGAGCTAAAGCGGCAATTTGAGGCGGCTGATAGCGACTCTAGGATAATTAGCTTTTCTGACACCCGCCAAGAAGCGGCCCAACTTGCATTAAGGCTGCAGGGGACCAACAGAGACTTCGCCTTCCGCCAAATCGTTTATCGCGTCCTTGGCGACGAAGCCTGCACGACTGACCTCCTCTTAGATGAGCTTTTTCGCTATTCACGGGCCGAGATGAAGCTACGCCGTGTCATGGGGCCGGATCCGACCAAGGCTCCCGACAACTCGGCGCTGCGCGAGCAGCTGGCTACGCTTCTTTACCGAGAGGCCGTGACGGCCTATCTCACACTGGAGGCCCAGGGGTTGGTGCGAGTTGAGTACGACGAGTCGCTCTTGGGTGCCGCTAGGGAGGTCAGCTGCCGAAGCAAGCTCTTAAACCGACTTACACAAGAAGAAATGCAGCAATGGTTCTGTTTTCTATTAGATTGGGGCCTCAGATTCGTGCGGTTCGCCATGGGCCCCGACAAATGGATTGGCCCCTCCGTGAACTACGAAGCCCTCAAGGAGTGGAATGTATTTCCAAAAGCCGCAACTCTTTTCCGTGGGGAGGACCAGAAAACTGTTGGCTTCCTCATCAGGCAAAAAAACAAAAGGAACGCCGCGTTCAACTTTGCGACTCGGTTGGCTCAGAGGCTTCTCGGCGGGGCGGAGGGGGTGGATCTCGACGAGCTTCACGCAGCGGTGCGCCCTTTCTGGGATTCGGTGCTCGCGTCCCGGCGCCTCTGGGCCGTCGACCTCGCCTCGGCCGCGCGGCCACTTCTCAATACGGGCGGTGCCGATCCCGATCGGTGTCAGATCCAACTCAACTTCTCATCACTTAAGTGGAGAAGAGCGGGGATGGACGAGCCGTTGTTTCAGTGTGACCGCTGCGGCCGGGTCAGCTTTTACTCAATTAGAGGGGTCTGTCCTGTTAGGGATTGCAGAGGATCGCTCAGGCCGACAACCCACCAAGCTATCGACGGAAATCGCTTCAGCCCCGTTAGGCATTACCGAAAACTTATTACGTCGGCGTCGGTTACGCCTCTGAGGGCGGAGGAGCACACAGCACAGATCTCACCTGTAAAGAGGGCGGAGATCGAGCGGGACTTTCGGCGGGGCGGAGAGGACGGCGTCGACGTGGTGTGCGGGTCGACAACGTTTGAGCTTGGCATCGATCTGGGTTCGATTCACTCCGTATTCATGTCGAATCTTCCCCCAAGGGCCGCTAACTACAGGCAGAGAGCAGGCAGGGCGGGGAGGCGCCCCGGAACGCTGCCTCTAGTGCTCAATTACGTACGACAGCGGCCGCACGACCAGTATTTCTGGGGAAACCCAAGGGATTTCGTCGCCGGTGAACTGCCTGTTCCCCAACTGTCGCTTTCAAGCAAGGAGGTGTTGCTGAGGCATGTCCATGCCATATTCGTGGGCCGGCTTTTGGAGATTTATCGCCAAGAACACCCCGGCGCTATGGGCCTTACCGGACCGCCAGCGGCGGCCTTTGTGGACCTTGTTCTGTCTGGTCTCATCGACACGAAAATCGTTCGGGAGCTTCGCCCACCAGAAACGCTTTCTATCCGTCTCCACCACTTTCTAAGCGCTGTTGGTGAGCGCGCTGCAGGGGATGAGTGCTGGAAGGATCTTAGGAACCGGCTCCAGGCGCTTAAGGCCACCTACCTCCCCCTGCATGCGGAGGATGGGTGTCTTGACGTACTGAGCGATCACGGAATTCTACCTTCCTACGCATTCCCTATATACGTCGATGAGCTGCGGCTGCGGGAGTGCCCATCAAATTTGCCGCCGCGTTTGGATCTGAAGCTACAACGGGATCGGTCTATTGCGCTGCGTGAATACTGCCCAGGCAGGACGTTCGTCGCCGGTAAGTGCACCATAGAGTCACAGGGCTTGTGGGACGGCTATGATCCGCTTGGCTTTGCCTTCTGCCCCACGTGCTCTACTGTTAATTTCCACTCTCAAGCTGCGGCGACTTGCTCGAAGTGCGGGACCCCGGTCCAGAAGAAAAGGGCCGTCATTCCCAGCGGCGGGTTCTTCGGTCGTATTGTCCACAGCGCCAGTGAATCCAAGGACAGAACTCCTACGGAAGTGACGGACGTTTACTTTGACCCGTCCGAAGAGGACCCGCGCCCACAGTCGCGAAAGGTCGGCACGGCTCTGACGGTTGCTCTCGTCGATGCGCGAAGCATGCTCCGTTCCAAAATGCGAATCTTCAGCCCTCGGCCAGCACATGAAGGATTGCCGATGGCAGTCGAAAAGCTTTCCGACGCTGCCGTCCCGCATGCAAAGCTTGCAGCCTGTCTGCGGCGTGTTGCGAGGGGAGAAGGTAACTCCTATCACCTCATGCACCAGTTCACGACGGATATTCTCCAAATCCGATTTCTCGATAACGGCACGGGGCAACTCATACTGCAGTCGCCTTTGTTTCAGGACGAGCTCCATTCCGCCCCCTCACGCTCCGGGTGGCTTCACGATTCTGTTTGGCTTACGCTGGCGACAGCCCTCCGTCTCGCGGGATGCCAGCGAATCCTTGACGTTGATCCTCAAGAGATTGGAGTCGTCGTGCGCCCTTGCTACGAAGCAGGGGTGCTCGGGAGCAGGGAGATCATTCTCTATGACACGACGGCCGGCGGGGCGGGTTACGCCCGCCAACTAGGAGATCGTGCCGCAGAACTCTTTGTGGCTGCTTCCGCCCGCCTGCGGCGGTGCCCCAATGATTGCCAAGATAGTTGCTACGCCTGCCTTCGAGAATACCGTAATCAGCTTTTCCACAGCCGCCTGCACCGTGGCAGGGTCTCGGAGGGGTTCGCGACTTTCGTCGACGCAAACTTTTCCGGCGAGACCAAGACAGCATGACGACAGAATCTGCACCCGCTCCGGATGAATGGCGGCGCGGGCAGCGCGCCGTTATCGCTGGTTTGTTTGAGGACACGCTCGATGAAATGCAAGCCAAAGGATTTCGGCTAAAAACAGGGAGCACGACACCCTGTCAGGACGACACAGAGGAGATCGTGTGCGCCAGCATCATGCCGGCCCGTTTCTCGTGCAGCCCCGACGGGAGCCTTCTCCGTCTCAGTTTAGAGGCAACAACTAGGAATTACGGAGCTCGTTACGTGTGTAGGGTGGCCGCATCCGGCGAGCTCCCCTTGGATTCGCTGTCGAGGCTCGTTTCTGCTAACGCGGAGGTTTGGGAGAAGGCATACCTCAGGGCTGGCCTCTGGCTCATTCATTCGGGAGGGACGAGTCGCCTTGAGCGGCTTCGAAAAGGGGACGAACTAGGTGGCCGGCAGATTGAAATCGCCGCAGTCTTCCCGGCCCTCCAGTCTTCGAGAACAATTCAACAGGCGATCAAACTTCTCGGCGTCTTGTACCGAAGTACCATGGACGAGTTCTCCGGCTCTAGTAGGATGGTGAGCCTCGTTAACCGCCTCAGCGTGGACCTGGGTGGATTTCTGCCGAAATTCCAGCAAACTCTTCCGCCCTAGAGTTTGTCGCAGCCTCAAGGATGACCTCAAAACTCAGGGTGGGGGCTAGCTGTGATGTCAAGAGTCTTCTGGATTGGTGACGCGAGGAATTTTTGCGCCCCGGGGCGGAGCGTCGCTTCTTCTGTTTATTTGCGAGGGTAGCTTCTGGGACTGTTACCCAGCCTTCCGGCGCGGGGCGCGGGAAGGGGGCACGGTCCCGGTAGAGGGCATCGGCCCCGATGGAAGGCATCGGCCCCGATAGAAAGCATCGGGGTGCAAGAAGCGCAGATGCAAAAAGTGCAGGTGCGGAAGGCGCAGGTGCAAAGAACGCAAATGCAAAAGGCGCAGATGCGGAGAACGCAGGTGCGAGGAACGCAAATGCCGGCACCGGTACCATGGTGGCCGAATACCCCGCCACACGAAAAGCGTGTCGTGGCTGCCGGAGACGACGAAAGTCGCGGTCGCTGTGGAAGGCACGGTCCCGATGGAAGGCATCGGCCCCGATAGAAAGCATCGGGGTGCAAAAACCGCAGATGCAAAAAGCGCAGATGCAAAAAGTGCAGATGCGGAAGGCGCAGGTGCAAAGAACGCAAATGCAAAAGGCGGAGATGCTAGGGCTGCACTTTTAGGGGCTGGGCACGCGGCAGCGTGCCCCTACCAAGGTTTCCACGGACGGAAGGCCCGCCTTCCGGAGTGGGATGAATCGGGACTCCTCGGGTCGTCGCCAAGATCGAAGCTACGGTCCGCCTACGCTTGGCTTCGGCGGGCCAGCGCGGCAGGCGGGCGAGGGGACCTCGCCCCTACCAGTGCGTTGTGGATTGGGTGGCGCGGGGAAGATCCCCACGTTTGGCTAGCGCGAAACATGGGGCACCGGCCTTCGCTGAAGCTACGGCCGGCAAGCCCGCCTACGCAAATCCGCACCCTTTGCGAACGGCGCAAAGGATGCGGCACCCGGCTGACTGCCCGCCTACGCTGGAACTATGGCGTGGCAGACCGGCGCCGCGGGGGTGGGCACAGGCAGGAATGCCTGTGCTACTGGGCTGCGGTTTTATTGCGGGGCGACGGTGATCTGGACCGGGCTGCGGACAGAGCGTATCGCCAGGCGAATCGTCGCTACGCCTTTTGCGGCGTCCCACGACCATCCTTCGGCTCCGCTGTTGCTGTGCGGAAGCGGCTTGCCGTCAATGCTGACGTTGCCCGGTTCGAGGAGATTGTGGAGTTCCACGGTGTAAGCGCGTTGCTCGACTTGGCCGGGAAATTGGCCGGTGGTCGGGCCGATCGTCACTTGCCAGACGCCGGAACCCGACGGTTCGAACGACATCGGCGTCCATGCGTCTTCGCCTTTCTCGTAGCCGAGCGAGGCGCCGTCGTCTTCGTAGAAACGGAAGCTGCCGCCATCGGGGCCGTACATGGCGACCGTCAAATGGTCGAGCGGTTTCTGATTCGAATAGGCCATATCCGGCGCGAGGGGCAGAATCGCGCCGTCTTTCACGAAAATCGGCGTGAAATTCACCGGAGCTTGCACCGCAAGCAGCGAATCGCCCTTGTACACCTGCCCCGAGAAATAATCGGTCCAGGTGCCCGGCGGCAAATAAACCTCTTCCTGGCCGGAAGGATCGGCGATCGGCGCGACGAGAATGTCTCCGCCGAAGAAATATTCGTTGGGATAGGCGTAGGCTTTCGCGAGGGACGGATACTCCAGGTAGAGCGGCCGCAGCAGCGGAATCGCGTCGTCGTAGGTGGCGCGGTCGTAGGTGTAAATGTAGGGCAGCAGGCGATAGCGCAACTGGAAATAGCGCTTCACCAGCGCGATGCCCTGGGCACCGTACGTCCACGGCATGCGCAGATTGCCGTCTCGCGGATTTTCATACTGGCTGTGCAGCCGCACCAGCGGGCTGAATACGCCGAATTCCACCCACCGCGCGTAGAGATCGAATGGCACGTGCCGGCCGAGGAAACCGCCGATATCGTGCGTGATGTACGGATCGAGGACGTTGCCGCCGCGCGTGGTGAACGCGATTTCATAGCTCAGCACGTCCCATTCCGAGTGCGTATCGCCGGTGAAAAATCCCGGATAGCGGTTGTTGCCCCAGCCGCCGTAGCGGCTCATGATGAACGCGCGCTTGCCGGTGTGCTGCTGAGAAAAATCGTAATAGACGCGATTGGTCCACATCTGCGGATTCAGGCCCGGCATGCTGGCCGAGCCGGCGCCGCCATCCACCCACCAGAAATCCACTCCCTCGTCCATCAGCGGGAAATGCAGCACGTCCATGAACACGTCCGCCTGTTTTTTCTCCGCCAGGTTCCAGCGAATCGGCTGATTTGGGGGAAGGCCGAGCAGTTTGTGCACTTCAGCCCAGTGGCTATCCTGCGGCGAGAGGACGCCCTGATTTGTCAGGAAATCCGCATAGCCGGGGTGGTCGTTCAGGCTGATTTTCAGGCCGTCTTTCTTCGCCCAGGCGAGGAACTGGTGCGGATGCGGGAAAACCGGGCTCCAGTCGTAGCCGCCTTTCCAGCCGTAGTTGTGCCAGCCGAAATCGAGCACCAGAACGTCGAGCGGAATGCCGGCGCCGCGCAGGTGATTGACGATCTTTTCGACGTCCTGATCGGTGTAGTGGTAATTCCTCACCATCGGACTTTCCGGCAAATACTCGTAATTCAAATCGGTGATCATCGTGCCCAGCGCGTAGCGCGGCGGCATCGGCACGCGTCCGCAAAGTTGGGCGTAATCGCGGAGCGCAAGCCGGTAATCCCGGCCGTAGCCGAAGAAATACCAGTCCTGATCGTTCTGCTCGGGACGCGGCTTGATCCAGTCCGTCGCGGAATCCCAGACGGGCGACTTGCTGTCGTTGAGGACGAAATAGCCGCTGCGGCTGAGGATTCCTTCAGACGTTTTCGGGAAATGGCCCTGCCGGGCTCCATCGAGCGAATAGGAAAGGCCGCCGAGATTGAGCGGGTCCTTCTGGCCGGGCGACCAGGTGCGCACCGAGCCGTTGTCGTTCCAGGAAATTTGCAGATTCTGCGCGGTGAAACGCCCCGAATCGAGGCGGTAGCGGAGGATAACCGCGTCCGTTTTCGCGATGACCCACGTGCCGGTTTTCTGGAAAGAAAATTTGACCGGCGCCCAATCGCGGCGCTTCACGACGGCCGTGCGCGCGTCGACGAAATGCCCAGAAGGCGAATATTCCACGCGAACGAGAGACGGCGTGAGCGCCTCGAAGCGAGCATCGCCGCAAACCACCGCGTTGCCGTTCATGCTGCAACTCGAGAACAGCCCGCAGCCGGCCAGCGAGAAGCAGGAAAGCAGCGCCAAACCGGACCAGATCGCACCGCGCATACGCATCGGAACCCTCCGGACTCAGCGCATCATACCCTAAACGCCGCGCACCGGCGCCAGCCGAAAATCACGCTCTGCGCAATCCGTCCACGCCTTGGGAGCCGCTCCACGGGCTATCATCCTGAGGGCCGATGTCTTCGATCGGCCCGAAGGATCCCGACGCTACGTCCGCCTGCGCGCAATCCTTGCTACGGCTTTTCTGCCGGGACGGTGACCGGAGCGACGCCTGCCGCTTTCAAGGCCGCGTTCAAGTGGGCGAGATCCGTCGTTCGGATCGCGTTCCATTGCGCGACGAGTTTCGTCATCGTGGCGCGCACCTGGGCCGCGGCGGCAATTTGTACCGCGGTCGGAGCGACGTCCGCCGCTTGCACCTGTCCGAGCAGCCCGGCCAGCTCGAACCGTAGTGTCATGAACGAAGGCGCAGCGCTCCCTCCGCCGAAAAAGAACGCGAACATGTTCATCCGCTGGCCTTCCACGGCTTCGAGTTTCTTTTCAAACGCGCCGATCGCGTCGCCGGCCGTTTGCTGCACGGTCTGCGTTTTGCGCTGATTGAGCTGGTCCTGCACGGCGTGAATCCGCCGGGTGATTTCGTAGGTCTCGATCATGCCATCGTAGAGCTGCTTCGAGACGTGGAACTGCTCGGCGATTCCCGTTGGCGGCGTCTTTACGCGGGGATCCATGCGAATCGTGAGCGGCTGCGTGTAGCTTTGCCCGTCCACGATCAGCTTCACCGTGTAACGGCCGGGCAAAACCCACGGCGAAGTGTAACCGGGCGGCGTATCGTGCACGACGGCCTGCATCGGGAGACCGACCGGAAATCCCGGCGCGGGCGTCCAGTGCAGATCCCAGATGAAACGGTGCATTCCCGCACCGGTCAGGAGCGGCTGATGCGGCCGCGCCCAATACGCAGGCACGGAAAGCGCGTAGGGATCGGGAATGCGCGGCTTGTCGGTGCTCGAATAGCGGCGAACCACTTGCCCGGCGCTGTCGAGAATTTCGAGCGTGACAGGACCGGCAGCCGCTTGTTTCAAATAGTAATCGAGAATCGCGCCGTCCGGCGGGTTCTGCGCGTGCGCCACGTCGGGCGGCAGCGGCGTATCGGTGTTGACGTCCCAGCGAACGCGCCAGGCCGGTTCCGGCCGGTAGAGATACGCTTCGTTGGCTGCTGCGGCAGCGGCGATCTGGCGGAGCGGCGTGATGTCGTCGAGAATCCAGAAGCCGCGGCCATGCGTGCCGGCGATCAGATCGTTATCGTGAATGCGGAGATCGCGCACCGACGAAGCGGGCATGTTCAGGCGCAGCGACTGCCACTGGTCACCGTCGTTGAAGGAAACGAAGACCTGGGTTTCGCTCCCTGCAAACAGCAAACCTTTTTGTATCGGGTCCTCGCGCACCACGTTGATCGGCTCGTTTGGCAATCCGTTCGTGATTTTCGTCCACATTTTGCCGCTGTCGGTGGTGCGGAAAATCATCGGTGCCATGTCGTCGAGCCGTAGATCGTTGATCGCCAGATAAGCCGTTCCGGCGCTGAAATGGCCCGCGCTGATAATGGAGACCTTGTCCCACGGCTTCAGCTGCGGCGGAGTGACGTTGGTCCAGTGCGCGCCGCCGTCGCTGGTGAGCCAGACGAGCCCGTCATCCGTGCCGGCCCAGATGCGATTGACGTCGAGCGGTGAAGGCGCCACGGCGTAAATTACGCCGCGCCGCGTCACTTTCGTATCGGCGGCGTATTTGCCCACCACCGATGGAATCGCCCAGGTTTTGCGCGAAAGATCGGGGCTGATCTGCTTCCAGTGATCGCCGCCGTCCATCGTTTCCCACAGCGTGTTCGCGGCGAAATAGAGGATGTGCGGATTCACGGGATTGAAAACGATCGGCTCGGTGCGCAGCACGCGGTAATCGGGATCGCGCAACGCGACCGGAGCCACGTCCGCCGTCTGTCCCGTCAGCCGATTGAATTTCGTCAGCTTGCCGCCGTAGACGATGTTCGGATTCAGCGGATCGGGCACCAGATAGCCGTATTCCTCGGCGCCGGCCGGCAGCCAGTCGCGCTCGGTGATTTCGCCCCAGTTGCCGCGGCTCGAAACGCACGCCGAGCCACTGTCCTGCTGCCCGCTGCACACGCGATAGGGGAACGCGTTGTCGGTATTGACGTGATAGACCTGCGCGGTGAGCTGGTTGTACCAGGAACTCCACGTTTTCCCGCCGTCCACGGTGACGATCGCGCCCTGATCGCTCGCGAGCAGAATAACGTTCGGGTTGTTCGGATTGATCCACATGTTCTGGTAATCGTCGCCGCCCGGCGCGCCGCGAATGCCCACCCACGTTTTGCCGCCGTCGGTCGAGCGCCACGTCACCACGCTGCAGCTGTAGACCACGTTCGGATTTTTCGGATCCACTTTCGGCACCGGCAAATCGCCGCCGCCGATGCGGGCCGCCGGGCGCGGATCGTTCGTGATTTTGTACCAGTGCGCGCCGGCGTCGTCCGAGCGGTAAATCGCAAGCCTGCGCTGTCCGTACGCCAGCGTCGCGTAGAGCCGGCTCGGCTCGCTCGCCGCGATCGCCACGTTCACCTGCACCACGTCTTTCGGGAACCCGTTCATGACTTTGTGCCAGGTGGCGCCACCGTCGGTGGATTTGAAAAGTCCGCCGTCGCTCCCGCTCCACGCGCCGTTTTCCCATGGCGCTTCCTGCGCCTGCCAGAGAGCCGCGTAGACGATTTGCGGATTCTGCGGATCGATTTCCACGTCCGATCCGCCGGTGTATTCGTTCACGTAGAGCACTTTCTGCCAGGTCTTGCCGCCGTCGGTCGAGCGGAAAATCCCGCGCTCGGGATTCGGACCGTAGGGATGGCCGAGCGCCGCGACGAACACGATGCTGGGATTGTTCGGGTCAACGGCGACAGCGGGAATCTGTTCGGTTTCCCGCAAGCCCAGATGCACCCACGTTTTTCCCGCGTCGGTGGATTTGTAGACGCCGTCGCCCACGGAAAGATCGGGCCGATGTAGGCCTTCGCCGCTGCCGACGTAAATAACGTTCGGATCGGAGGGCGAAACGGCGATCGCGCCGATCGAGCCGGTCGGCTCGTGGTTGAAAATCGGTTTCCACGTCCTCCCGTAATCTTCCGATTTCCACACGCCGCCGTTCACCGCGCCGATGTAAAAGACGTTCGGCTCACTCGGCACGCCGCTCACCGCGCGCGTGCGTCCTGCGCGCAGCGGGCCGATCGTGCGCCAGCGCATGCCGGTATAAAAGGATTCGGAATACTGCTGCGCCAGCGCCACGCCCGCGCCGCCAAGTCCGATTAGCGTGAAAATGATGGCAAGGTTCGAAAGCCGCGCAAAAAACGATTTAATTTGAAGCTTCATGTCCGCTCCTCCAAAACCGCCCACTATATCGCCCCACCCACGCCCAGCACAATTGCCGTGCGGTCTGGACCCTGCTGGTCGCTGGCCGGTCCACGGCCGGCAAAATACGGTCCAAAGCAAGAGTCCAGGCCGTGTGGCGAAAACAGTCCGCAGACGAGGTGAGCCCATGTATACTCCCCACATGAAATTTTCAGCCATTGTCGTATTCGCATTTTTCCTGGCCGCGCCAGCCGCTGCCAGGTCGCAGACCCGCAAAGCCCCCGCCTCCAAGCCTGCTTCCTCGATACAGATGGTCTTGCCGAGCCACGGCGATATGCTTCTCGGCATCTTTTACCTTGCCGCCGGCGCGGGCCCGCATCCCACGGCCGTTCTTCTCCACGGCTTCCCCGGCTACGAGCAGAATCTCGACATCGCTCAATTTCTTCGCGCCCGCGGCTGGAACGTCCTCGCCATGCACTATCGTGGCTCCTGGGGCGTAAAGGGCGATTTTTCCTTCGAGCACGCCGTGCAGGATTCCGATGCGCAGGTCCGCTTTGTCCTGAATCCCGCGAACGCGCGGAAGTACGGCGTTGATACGCATCGCGTGATCGTCATCGGGCACAGCATGGGCGGCTACATGGCCGCTGCGGCGACCGCTCACAACAAGGGCGTCGTCGGCGTCGCGCTCATCTCGGCTTGGAGCCCCAGCGCCGATTACGACGGCCTGCACGCCCGTTCCGCGGCGCAGGCCATCGCCATGGAAGCGAAAGCGCTGGCCGCCGATGACAATATGCTGCCGCTCGCGGGAACTACCGCCGCGGCGCTGGCCCGTGAAATCTATGAAAATCGCTCGGCGTTCGAAATGAATAACCTCGCGGCTGCCATCGCTCCGCGCCCCGTTTTCATCATCACCGCGCACGATGGCCTTGCCTCCGTGGACAAAGCGTTCGCGCAAGCTCTCCACAAAGCGGGAGACACCCGCATTACCGAGCGCCACTGGAACACCGATCACGACTATTCCGGCCAGCGCGTCGCTCTTTCGCGCGCGATCTTCGATTGGGCCCAGTCAATTCTCCCGCGCTAAAAGACAAACCTTTACTTTCTTCCTGGCGTGAGGTGGAGATTTCGCGTCTGCTGGCGCTTGATCAGGACCGAGTGACGCCGACGTTGTAGCGCTTGCGGTGCGTGCGCACGTAGAGTTCGCTCACCGACGGCTCGGAATCGCATTCGACGGCGATGACGGAAACCGGGTTGTCGGGAGCGAGAGCGGGAAGGCCGGTGAACTGAACGGAAATATCGTCCTGGCGAAATTCCACCGGCTGGCCCGAAACGAGTAGCCGCGCCGATTTCACTTTCGCGCGCAACCCGCCGACGGCGACCACCGTCCGCGGATCGAAAAACGGCAGCCACTCGGCCGCGGGCGTGCCGTTGGGCCAGAAATAGACGTGAAGGTAAAGCGTGTTTCCTTTGCGGGTGAAATCGAGATAGGGGTGGTAGCCGGCATTGACGGGCTCGGATTCGTAAATCGTTTCGCCGTTGCGCGACATCCAGTCGCCGACGTGCGTCAGGATGCGGACTTCTTCTTCCGGCACGGAGCCGTCGGGCCGCGGCCCGATGTTCAACAAGTAATTTCCGCCGCCTTTGGCGCAGGAGACGAGGTCGCGAACGATCGTTTTCGGCGATTTCCAGTTGTCGTCGGCGCGCTGATAGCCCCAGCTGTCGTTCATCGTCATGCAGGTTTCCCACGCGCGAGCGCCCTGCGCCGAGCCGACGTACTGCTCGGGTGTTGAAAAATCGCCGGGAAGGCCGTTGCGGTTGTTGACGATGATATCCGGCTGGAGGCGGAAGACCATCTCATTCATTCTCACTGATTCCCACTGCTCGGGCGTGAGCGGCCAATCCACGTCGTACCAGAGGACGTCGATCTTGCCGTAGTTCGTCATCAGCTCGCGAACGAGGCCGTGCGTGTATTCGACGAATCGCTTGCGCGCCGCGGGATCGGTGGCGCAACGCGCGCCGTCGGGATGATGCCAATCCATCAGCGAATAATAGAAACCGACGCGCAGGCCTTCCCCGCGCACCGCTTCGACGAATTCGGCCACCAGATCCCGCCCGCACGCCTGCCGCGGCGCGCAGTAATCGGTGAGCTTCGTATCGAACAGGCAAAATCCTTCATGGTGCTTGGTCGTCATCACCATGTATTTTTGGCCGGCGCGCTTGGCGATCCTCGCCCATTCGCGCGCGGCGTGCGGCCGCGGCACGAAATGCTGCGCCAACCGCTCGTATTGCGGTATCGGAACGCCTTCCTCGTCCATCGCCCATTCGTGTTGGCCGATCAGGCTGTACAGGCCCCAATGGATGAACATGCCGAATTTCGCCGCGTGCCACCATTTCATTCTTCGCTCGCGGCTCGCCTGCTCGGCGGCGTTTTCCTTCGCTTCGCGCTGCGCGAAGCTCTGGCTGGAGTTCGTGGCAGGCGTGGCGAGCGGGGCGGCGAAACCCGCTTTTGTGGCCGCGGCGCCGGCCGCACCCGCGCCGAGCAGAACCAGACAATCGCGGCGCGAAACTTTCCCATCATTTTTCATCGGCGTTCACCTCGTTTGTGAAGCTTCATTCCTACTCCCAATGGCCCGTGGGCGCAACGAATGAATGCGCCTAAATGTCCGCGGCGGCGCGAACGAAATCCGCGAGCAAACCGTACGCTGTGGCGATGACACCAGGTTTGTGCTCGATGATCGAAAGCCCGAAAACGTCGAGATCGAATCGTATCGCCGACGTGGTTCCCTCGAGCTGCGCCAGCGGATCGCTGAGCGGCAATTTTTCCGGCCGCACCGAGGCGCGCACGCCGTTCGCGGTGCGTTCGGCGCGGCAAACCAGCTTGTAGCGCATGCCCTGGGCGACGGCGGCGCGAATCTCCTCGGCCGAAACGGAACGAATGCCGACGCGCTCCACCTGGTTCAGCGTGAGCGGCTCGCCCATCAGGACGATCGCCAGCGCCGTGATTTTCACGGCAGGGTCCCAGCCGTCGAGGTCGTCGGTGGGATCGGTTTCCGCGACGCCGATTTCCTGCGCTTTGCGGACGGCCGCGTCAAAATCGAGCCCGCGCTCGATCTCGCGCAGGACCACGTTGGTGGTGGAATTCAGGATGCCGCGGAAGCCGCGAAGTTCGACGGCCGGCAGCGCGTGGGGAAACAGCGAAAAAATCGGCGTGCCATCCATCACCGTGGATTCGAAAAGGAATCGGCGGCCGGTTTCGCGAGCCAGATCGCGCAATTCGCGGTAGGCGTGAACGATCGGGCCTTTGTTCGCGCTGATCGCGTGCGCGCCCGATTCGAGCGCGGCGCGCAAATGGTCGGTCGCGGGCTGGCCGGTGCGGCGATTCAGCGAAGAGGCTTCGAAAAGAACGTCGGCGCGCGCGGCGGCGAGCCATTCGCGAACATTTCGCGGACCATCCGGAGGAGTTGACGGAGGGCCGGATGCGAGCAAAACGGAGAGATCGAAACCCTCGGGCTCGGTGAGCCAGCCCAGGCGCCGCGAAGCGAGACCGGTGAGCCGGAATTCAATGGCGTAATCGTGACGGAGGGTTTCGCGCTTGGCGGCGAGCAGACGCACGAATTCCCTGCCGACGTTTCCGAAGCCAACGAGCGCCAGGTTCCAGGTGCGAATGATCGGCCTTCCTTTCGGCCACGCATTGTACCGGCAACGGGGCGCGGCGCGAAGCTCCTTCGCATTGGGCGTTTGTGTCGCCGAGCGCGGGAGTGGCATGGGCGTCCCGCCCGTGTGCCCGTGACCTAAGTCGCAGCGCCCCGTGGACACGCATTCTAGGCTGAGAGTGTCAGGAGGGAGCGTGGCCACCGGGACTCGCATCGAACCGACGATTCAAATTCAATCTTCGCTTGCAGAGCTGGCGCGCGCGACGGGGTGCGCCGGAAAACCAAAAAAGAAACTGGTGCGCCGTGCGAGTCCCGACCGCTCCCAGGTCGTCCGGCACGGGTTTCAGGTGGCGTTCCTTCTGCTGAATATCTGGATTGGCGGCGAATTTTACCTGTGGGTGCGGGATTACGAGGCGGGCGTCGCGCCCCATTTCAGCCGGCCGGCGGGCGTGGATGGATGGCTGCCGATCAGCGGATTGATGAACTTGAAATACTGGGCTTTGACCGGCCGTGTGCCCAGCGTGCATCCCGCGGCGCTGTTTCTGCTGCTGGCATTTCTCGGAATCGCGTTTTTGTTGCGGAAGGCGTTTTGCAGTTGGCTGTGCCCGGTGGGAACGCTTTCCGAATCGCTATGGCGATTGGGCCGCAAGGTGCTGCGGCGGAATATTGAATTTCCGCGCTGGCTCGATCTGCCGCTGCGCGGGCTGAAATATCTGCTGCTCGGATTTTTCGTTTGGGCGGTTGCGGCGATGCCGGCGGCCGAGATTCGCGGTTTCATGCACACGCCATTTGGCCTGATCGCCGACGTGAAGCTGCTGGATTTCTTCCGCACTATCGGCGAGACGGGACTCATCGTGATTGGGGTGCTCGTGGTTGGGTCGCTCTTCGTGAAAAATTTATGGTGCCGCTATCTGTGCCCGTACGGCGGACTGCTGGGAATCGTTTCGTTTTTCAGTCCGGCGGCCATACGGCGCGATCCGGAACGTTGCATCGATTGCGCCAAGTGCGCCAAGGCGTGTCCCTCGCGCATCTCGGTGGACCGGGTCCTGGCGGTGCATTCGGTGGAATGCACGGCGTGCATGGAATGCGTCGCCGTCTGCCCGGCCGAAGGAGCGCTGGGAATTTCGCTGGCGCAACTCCCCGGCGCCAGGCGGCGTTCTCGGTACTTGCCGGCGTGGGCGGTTGCGTTGGCCGTTGCGATGCTGCTTTTCGGCATCGTCGGCTACGCCAAATTATCCGGGCATTGGAAAACCGACGTGCCCAGCGCCATTTATCAGCAAATTGTGCCCAACGCGAACCAGGCCACGCACCCGATGCCGTGAGGCAGGCCCGCGGGGCCACGAAATCCCAAACGGAACGGTCCAGGCAGACGTATCCGTTCACGGGCGACGATGGTTAAATCCTGTGGAATGAGTTTGGTGCCCAAGAGAGGACTCGAACCTCCACGGCCTTGCGACCACTAGACCCTGAATCTAGCGCGTCTGCCAATTCCGCCACTTGGGCGTAGCAAAAAAATTGTGCATGGTGCCGCCGAGCTTGTCAATTCCGGCGGAGGGAGCGACCGCAGTGCGGCAGAAATCAGCGGCGGTCGGGGGCGAGGTGGCGGATGTCGCGGCCGGCGACCATGTAGATGACGTCTTCGGCGATATTGGTGGCGTGGTCGCCGATGCGTTCGAGGTTTTTGGCGACGAGGATGAGCTCGAACGCGGAGAAAATAACGGCGGAATTTTCCATCATGTAGGAGAGAAGCTCGCGGAAAATCTGGTCGCGGAGGCGATCGACCTCGTCGTCGCGGACGAGCACCGAGCGGGCGAGTTCGGCGTCGCGCTGAACGAGCGCGTTCAAGCTGTCGCGGACCATCCCTTCGGCGAGCGCGCTCATGCGCGGCAGATCGACGTAGGGTTTCACCTGCGGATGGCGCAGAATGCGGAGAGCGGCTTGGGCGATGTTGACCGCCTGATCGCCGATGCGTTCCAGATCGTTATTGATCCGCGAAGCCGACAAGATGAAACGCAGATCGACGGCCATCGGCTGCTGGAGGGCCAGCAGGCGCAGCACGCGGTCGTCGATTTCGAGCTGCATGTCGTTGATGGCGGCTTCTTCCTCGAGGACCTCGCGAGCGAGGTCTTCCTTCTTTTCGAAAAGGGCCCGCACCGCCTCGTGCACGGCTTTTTCGGCGAGGCCGGCCATCCACAGCAGGCGCTGCTTCAGTTCCTCGAGTTCGAGTTCGAAGTGGCGTCTCTCCACGGTGCGCTCCTAGCCGAACCGGCCGGTGATGTACGCCTCGGTGCGCGGGTCGGAAGGGGTGGTGAAGAGGCGCGGCGTGGGGGCGTATTCGATCATGCGCCCGTCGAGCAGAAACGCCGCGTATTCGCTGACCCTGGCCGCCTGCTGCATGTTGTGGGTCACCATGACGATGGTACAACTTTCCTTCAGGCCGAAAAGCAATTCCTCGATCTTGGCGGTCGAGACGGGATCGAGCGCCGAGCAGGGCTCGTCGAGCAGAAGCACCTCGGGATTGACGGCGAGGGCGCGCGCGATGCAGAGCCGCTGCTGCTGGCCGCCGCTGAGCGCATAGGCCGATTTCTGAAGGTGATCCTTCACCTCATCCCAAAGGGCGGCGCGGCGCAGGCTGCGCTCGACCGCGTCGGAAAGTTTCCCTTCGATGCCGTTGATGCGCGGGCCGTAGGCGACGTTGTCGAAAACGGATTTCGGGAACGGATTCGGTTTTTGAAAAACCATGCCGATGCGCCGGCGGAGCAGCGCCAGATCCATTTCGAGGACGTCTTCGCCGTCGAGCAGGATCGAGCCGTCGAGGCGGGTGTGGCGCTGGGTTTCGTACATGCGGTTGAGCGTGCGGAGGAACGTGGATTTGCCGCAGCCGGAGGGCCCGATGAGCGCGGTGACGAGATTGGCGGGCACGGCGAGATTGATGTCGTGCAGCGCCTGGCGCGCTCCATAGAAGAAATTCAGGTGCGAAACTTCGATTCGCGTGACCGCTTCGGGTTTTCCCTCGGGCTCGGCCGATCGCCGCGCCGCGGCGCCCGCCAACGGAACTCCACGCACGCCACCAGCCGCCATGCCTTAGTACTCCGCTTCCGCCGCGCGGCCGATGAGCAGCTTCGCGGCAATATTCGCCAACAGCACCAGACCGAGCAGCACCAGACCGGCGGCCCACGCCTGCCGGTGCCAGTCGCGGAAGGGCGAAATGGCGTAATTGTAAATCATGACCGGCAACGAAGCGATGGGCCTCATCCAGCCGGAGCTCCAATCGTTGTTGCCGAACGCGGTGAAAAGCAGGGGCGCGGTTTCACCGGCGACGCGGGCCAGGGCCAGCATCATCCCGGTCAGCACCGCGCGGAAAGAAGCGGGAACCACCACCCGCACGACGGTGGTCGTGCGGCTCGCGCCGAGCGCTTCCGAAGCTTCGCGCAGGCCGGGCGGCACGGTGCGCAGGGACTCCTCGGTGCTGCGCACGGCGATGGGAATCATCATCACGCCCAGGGCGAAGCCGCCCGCTAGCGTGGAGAACGTCTTCATCGGCAGTACGATGACGGCGTAGGCGAAAATCCCAATCACGATCGAAGGGACGCCGTTGAGCAGGTCGGTGACGTAGCGGATGACGAAGGACGACGGCCGGCTGCCGAATTCGGCCAGGTAGACGCCGGAGAGAAGGCCGATCGGCAGGCCGAACAGCGAGGCGAGCAGCAGAAGTTTTCCCGTGCCGACGATCGCGTTGGCCATGCCGCCGCCGGGCACGCCGACCGGCGCCGGCAGATTGGCGAAGAAATCCCAGTTCAGCGCGCCGGCCCCTTTCCACACGAGGAAACCCAGAATCGCCACCATCGCGCCGACGGCGAGCAGGGCGCACAGGCCCGTGCACGTGAGCATCACCAGGTTGGAAATCTTGCGCCAGCGGCGCCGGGCGGCGCTCATGCGTGCGCTCCCGCGTGGCGGCTGGTCGCGAGAATCAACAGCCGGGCCAGCGCGTTGATGACGATGGTGAGGCAAAAGAGGACCAGGCCCAGTTCCACGAGCGCGCTGATGTAGGTGGGCGTGGTCGCTTCGACGAATTCATTGGCGAGAACGGCGGCGATCGAATACCCGGGCGAGAACAGATCGGAA
>JAKAOH010000046.1 GCA_021812285.1 Acidobacteriota bacterium
ACAAGGAGAACGATCGGCGCGTAGCTTGGTTTGCCGGATTCATCAACTGCTTCTCGCTTGGGACAATTGAGCCATCCGCGCGGTCACCCACCGGGCATTCTTCTGCCAGCTAAACGCCGTCTGTGCCATGGCCGTAGCCGCCCGGCCCATGGCGTGAAGTCGTGGCCGGTCGTTCAGCAAGGAAACGATTTGGCGGGAGAAAGCTTCGCGGTCGCCCGGCGGGTAGAGCAGGCCCGTCACGCCGCTCTGGATGAGGTCCGCGATTTGGCCGAGATTCGGCGCAACGACCGGCCGGCCTGCGGCAAGTGATTCCACGATCTTCATGGGAGAAAAGTAAAAGCCGTCCTGAGCGGCGTAGGGAGCCACAGTCAGATCCATCGCGGCGAGGTAACCGGGGATTTCGGCGTGGGGGACATGGCCTGCCAGGATGACCCGACCTTCGAGACTCTCGTGTGCTACCCGCAATTGCAGGTCAGCCATGCCCGGGCCGTTCCCAACGATCAGAAGCACCGCCTCGGGAAGAGCTGCGACGGTCTGTTCGAAGGCGTCGAGCAGAAAATCCATACCGTGCCACGGCTTCAGGCTGCCGACGAAGCCAATCACCGACTTGCCGGCGAGTCCGTAGCGCTCCTGGATGGGCTGCTTGCTCACGCCAGGATGGAAACGGGTGGTATCAACCCCGTTGGGCAAGACCGTGACGCGCTCCGCCGGCACGCCGCAAGCTAGCACCCGCTCCTTCACCGCCGCAGACACGGCGACGATATGGTCGGCGCGGCGAAGCGTTTCCGACTCCATCTCAGCCGCCAGCGCCTTCAGCCGCAAGCCGCGGAACCGTTCCTGTTCCTCGACCAGGGGCGCATTCACTTCCAAAATCCGCGGAATCCCCAGTGCCTGGGCAAGCTGCTCGCCGGCGCGATGAAAGAGGGCGTAGCGTTCGTAGAGAGCTTCGGACCGCACACCTGCTTCGTCAAGCAAGGTGAGCGCGCGCGCCGTCAACTGGCCGTCGGCCGCTATCTCGCGCAGCTCCCGGCGCAACACCTGGTCGGTTTCTGGATTTCCCAAACCGAGCTTTGCGCCCTGCTGAGCTACTTCGGCAGGACTCGGGTCCAGCGGAAGTTCGATCATCCGAGCCGAAGGGCGTCCGTTTCCTTCACCCAGGTTCGAGCAAAGCAGAGTGATCTCATGACCCAACCCGGCAAGGGCAGTGACAAATTCACGCACGTGCACCGACGCGCCCTTGTGGCCTAGGACGGGCACCCCGCGGTCAGCGCAAAGGTAGGCGATGTTCATGCGGAAACTCCTATCGGCAGCAGCTTCTGCAACGCTTTGGCCGTTTCCCAACATTCGAATCCGCCTTCAATCCGGCGACGGGCGGCGAGGGCCAGTTTCTGCCTCAATGCCGGATTGCCGAGCAGGCGTTCCATGGCATCGGCCAGCGCTTCGGGGTCCCGGGGATGAACCAACAGCCCTGTTCGACCGTCTTCGACGAGTTCAGGAATACCGGATACCGAGGTGGAGACAACTGGAACGCGGGCGGCCATCGCCTCGGCCAGAACGTTGGGGATTCCATCGCGATCCCCGTCTTGCGTGATATGCGGGGCGAGAGCGAATACGCTTGCCTGCTCGTACAAACCAACCAGGCGATCATGGGCCATCGCGCCCGCCAGCATCACGCGATCACGCAATCCCTGTTCGCCGATTTGCGCTTCGAGCTGCTCCCGAAGCGGCCCTTCCCCAACAATGACGCTGCGGAAGCGTACGCCACGCCTCATCAGTAAATGGAAAGCGGAAATGAGATCCGCCATCCCCTTCTTTGGAACGAGCCGGCCGACCGACAAGATTAGCGGCGCATCTCCGTCATTGCCTCCGTTTACCCCAATCTCTCCGGCAGTCGGCGGCAGCGTGAACTCGGCGAGGTCAATGCCGTGGTAGACCAGATGAATCTTGCTGAGATCCTCGGGACGAGCGAAGCTGCGCAGATATTGCAGATTGTGGCGCGTGCAAGTCAGAACGAACTTTGCCGACGAAATGCGCCGGCGCATCACTTTCTTTGGAGTCAGGTAGAGGTCTTTGGCATGGGTCGTGAAGCTATAGGGGATATTGCCCATGACGCCCGCCAAGCGTGCGACAGTGGCCGGCGCGTTTGCGAAGTGGGCGTGCAGGTGTCGGATATTGTGCTCCCGACAGCCGCTGGCCACGTAGCCTGAACGTAGGAACTGCTTCCAGACGCTCAGCGGCCGGCGCGATCTCACCGACCACCACAGGGCGAGCAGGACCGAATGCAAGTACCGCGATGGAGCCCAAACTGCCATCTCCGCGTGAGCCTTGACCACTGCAAAAGCCGCCCACAACCAGCGAGCTGGAAAATAGGTGACGGGCGCTTGGACCTCGTCGACCGTCGGATGCACGAGCGATCCCTCCACCCGCATGAGCGAGAAGATGTGCAACTTCGTCCCCAGTCGCTCCATGGCGCGAATCTCGTTGAGGATGAAGGTTTCCGACAGACGAGGATAGCGTTTGAGAACGTACCCGATCGGCTGTGATTCTTCTCGCTTCACTTTCCCGCTCCCACGGCAGCCGCTGTTTCGGACATGACTTCGGCCGGTTGTTCGTCGCGTACGCTGGTCGTCAGGAGGTCAGCCAACGCTTCGCCGACACGATGCACGCCACCCAAGTCCACCGCATTCCAATTGCCCCGCACGGCAGAGTCATCGGCGAGAGCGGCCTTGACCTGTTCGGCCAGCCGCACCACTAGGTCTTCCTCGGGTTGCACGACCTGCGCCAAGCCCAGTTTGCTCAACAGAGTTGCGCGCATTCGCTGCTCTGCACGCGGCGCCGCACGGGGCACCAGGATGGCTGGTTTCCTTGCCGCAATGATCTCGGCCGTCGTGTTATAGCCACTCATGGAAACTACGAGGTCTGCCCTCCAGATGAACGATTCGAGTTCCGTGGTTTGAATGAGCTTCACGTCTGCCCGTTGCGCAACCACGCGTTCCAGGGCCTGCCTCTGCTCCGCCGCCATCAGCGGACCGGGAACAAGGACGCTTGCCATGGTGCCAGGCCCGATTTCCTCCAGGGCACGGAGATAGCCATCCATCAGTGGGTAGCCGTCTCCACCGCCCCCAGCTGTGACCAGCACCAGTGGCCGATCGGGTCGCCTTTGTGGAACGTCGAGATCGTAGGCCGAGAAGCCGCCGATACTCCGGGCAATGTAGCCGCAGAACCGGGTCTTCAGTGCGACTGGCTGCGGAAAGTTGTATTCACGAACAGGATCGAAAAGATGGCGGCTGCCATAAACAAGCACCTGGTCGTAAGATTCCCGGAGAAGCTTATAGATTCCCTGTTCCTTCCAAAGCTCTCGTACCGTCTCTGGACTGTCGAGAATGTCTCGAAGGCCGATGACCGTCCGCGTCTCCGGCATTTCCTTGCGCAGATACGCGAGCGCTTCGAGCAGTTCGCCTTTCATCCCTGCCGGCGCGTGGTCCACGAGGAAAATGTCGGGACGATAGTTTTGAATCGTCTCGAGAATGAGTTCCTCACGCTTTGCTTTGACTTCGGCGAACGATTCCGCTCTCTCGCGCGATGCGTATTGTTCCGCGCCGACCTTGACGACGGGCGGAAGCGCTTGTACTTCCAATCCTTCCGGCAGCGGCCACGACCACACCACTGGCGACCCGGTCAACAGCTTGACGGAGAAGGGAGGGTTGCGGCTCAAGAGATGGTCGGCGATGGCCAGATTCCGCCGGAGATGGCCAAGACCGAAGGTGTCGTGCGAGTAGAGCAGAACGCGCGGCCGTTCACAAAGGAGCCGCTCGATTTCTCTGAGCCCGGCTTCCTCGCGAGTCTCTTCATCGCTTGTCGAGGCGATTCTCGGCGCGGCCGCTCGGCTCGCGCGCTCCTGCTCGATCCAACGTGCCTGCAGCTTGACTCCCTCTTCCAAGCTCACCGCCGGCGAGTAACCCAGTTCGTCGCGAGCCTTCGCCGTGGCGGCAAGCGTATCCGTCACGTCCCCGTTCTGCGCCGCGCTGTAAGCCAGCCGCGCCGTCCGGCCGGTGGCCCGTTCCATGGCCCGGATGGCGTCGATCAACGCTGCCGGGCAACCGCCCCCGAGGTTGTACACTTCGCCAGGAGCGCCGCTCTTTGCGGCCAGAAGCGTTCCCTCCACCGCGTCGGCGACGTACGTGAAATCCCGCGTCTGCTTGCCGTCCCCGAAGATCGGCAGTTCGCAGTCCTCGAGCAGCGCACGCAGGAAGCGCGTAAACGCCATATCTGGTCGCTGCCGCGGCCCGAAGACCGTGAAATAGCGCACGGCCGTGATGGGCAAGTTGTAGTTTCGCGCGTACAGCAGGCACAGATTTTCCGCGGTCAGTTTCGTCACGCCGTAAGGCGAATACGGCTGGGTACGGCTGTCTTCGGTCATCGGCGGCGCCATATTCCCGTAAACCGAGGAAGAAGATGCGTAAACAAACTTCTTTACGCCGCTTGTGCGAACCGCCTCGAGCAGTCTTTGCGTGGTTTCGATGTTGTTGCGGATATAAAGCCCGAAACCGCTTCCCCAGCTCCCGCGCACGCCCGGCTGGCCCGCGAGGTGAAACACCCAGTCCACCCCTTCGAGCAGCAAGGGCAAGTCAGCTTCGTTGAGATCCTCCGGGACCCACCGAAAACGGGGATTGGACAGCAGCCCCTTGAGGTTCTCCCGCTTGAGATCGGAACTGTAGTAATCGGTTAGGCAGTCGACGCCCACGACTTCATAACCCTCGCCCAACAATTTCTCCGATAGGTGCGATCCGATGAATCCCGCAGCGCCCGTGACGAGACACCGTGAAACACCCACAGCGTCTGCTGCCCTGGCGGGAGTATGCAGCGCCGCGGGCATTGACCGCTCGTCCGCAGCGCCGGAGCCATTCCCGATCCCATACATCCGCGGGCGAGATCGGTCCTCCCGCGAACGGTAGACTCGTCTCTTCGAGCGCCAGCATTCAATGCAGATGGTGGCCCAGCCATTCTCCAGGCGGATCCGAATCGCGTGGTTGGTTGAATGCCCGCAACTGGTGCTGATCGGAGCAGGCCGGAAAACTGACTTCACTTCTTGGTTCATGAACTCTCCTTGCTATCGTTCGTTCACTACCTTGCCCAGCCGTTCCTTCGGACAGACTTGGCCTCGTGCTTGTTCGGCCATGTAGTTCGTAAGCGGCGAATCGGCCAGAAACGCTACTCCCGTTTTCCTGTGTATCTCCCCAAGTTGGGTGCTAAGGAACGCCAAATTCGTTCGAGTTCGGTTATGGAAGACCCGACAAACTCTCCTTCCAGCCTCAGCGTGATCGCCTTGTGTTCCTCGCGTGCCGTAATCATCCACATCTGCGTGCCTGACCCGTATGCACTTTGGGCACATCAGGGGCCAAGAATGTGACAGCACGGTTAAATCTGCGACCGTAAGGAAAATTAGGGACTTAGGACAGAACGGAAGTCTGGAAAGCTGAAATTCAGGCCTGGCGCGGCAGGCTCGAACCAACGGCCGGGGCTATCGGAAACAGGCTGGGTTCAAATGAGACCCACAGCGAAATGGTCGTGGGACATTGGAGTTTGCTTGCGCGTGCTCGCGAATCAAATCGACAAGGTTCCTTCTCGCCAGGCCGTTCGAATCGAAATTGAGGGACAGGGGAACCACCCCGGTTGTGGATCTACTAGTGATCGGGATCGTTAGGACCTTCGATCGCCTCTTGGCTCTCTTCTTCAAGCTCGTTCATCTCGGAATCCTGGCGCTCGTTCCCCTCGTTTCCAAAGGCTTCAAGCGTTTGCTCGCGGGCTTCGCGCGCGAAATCGGCGGCAATCGTCGAGTTGGGAGGCGAAGCGCCAGGACGAATATCATAGGTCGGGACGGGTGGGATGGGTGGTTTGCCCATGGCCACGCGGGTGGAATATCCGGGACCCACCAGAACGGATTTGCCCCGAATGCCGACGCCGGCAACTTCTACCAGGCCCCTAAAGACGTCCACCTCAGTGGTGCCCAGACGATTAACGATGACGTTGAAGCGTGTTCCGCGCACGGCAACAACCGAGCTCGGCGTGCCGAGTTCGAAGGGCGGCGCCCCTCCGGTCCGCTTAGTAATGTAGGCGCGAACCCACCCGAACAGCAGTTCAAAATACTCCCAGTTGCCAGGGCCCGGCTGCCTGAGAATCAGGCGGGTGCGCGGTCGCACCAGAATCTGGCTATCGTCCTGGAGAGTTAGAACCAGCATGCCCGCATGCGTGTCAAGCAACGTGCCGACCGGCAACCGCTCTCCACGTGACGGACCCGAATACCGCTTGCCCGGCAATTGCAGGCTGATCTTGCCCGTCCATTCGGAAATGATCGCACCGGCGTAGGGAGCGGCGTTCACCGGAACGAGCTTGGGTTTTTGCTGTCCCGCGGCAGTAGCCACCCAGGCAAATAGAAGGACGGCAGCCATGGAGTAACGAAGCATCGGGCGAGTCATGATTCCTCCTCATCAGGAGACGCGAGCTCGGTGGGCAGAACCATGCGGAAACAGGTGCCGGACATCATATCGCTGCTGGCTTCGACTTTTCCGCCATGGTCTCCGGCGATCCGCTTGACGAAAGCGAGCCCGAGTCCCCAGCCGGCCACAGCAGCTTCCTGCTCAGGCTGGCGATAAAACGGCTGGAACAGGCGAGCCAGATGTTCCGGGGAAATCACGGGCCCGCGGTTCCAGACTTCGAAAACCACATGGTCCACGCCGTTCAGCGTCTTCAGCTTGACTTCACTGCCGCGCGAGCCGTATTTCACCGCGTTGCTCAGCAAATTCAGCAGCGCCCCTGCAATCAGGGCCGAATCGCCCCGCAACGGAGTGGGAGTTGGAGGCGCCTCGACCTCGATCGTCATATCCGCGGACTGCGCCAGCGGCAGCATGACTCGCTCCAGATGCGCGAGAATTTCCGGGATGTCCACCAGTTCATTCTTCAGAGGCCTCACTCCTGAATCCAGCCGCAAGACGTCGAGATAAGTATTGGTCATCGCGACCAGCCTCTTGGACTCGCGAAAAATGGTCTCCGCCGCCTGGCTCGATCCCGCGTTCTCTGGATAACGCAGCAGGAACTCGGCAAAACCCTGAATCGAAACCAGCGGCGTGCGCAACTCGTGCGTTACAAAACCCAGCGCCTCGGCCCGCGCGCGGTCCCGCTCCAGCCTGTCGGTTAGATCCGCCGTTACCACCAGCAGCGGACCAACGCCATCGCGCGACCCTGACGGTAGCCGGATCAAGCGCACCTGCCAGAGACCCTTATCGTTGAGCAACTCAGCTTCCAAAGGAGGAGCTGAATGGGTCAGTTCGTCAGAGAGGGTGGCCCAGCCCGGCTGTCCGACCGCTGCCAGGAATTGCCTGAGCGTCGGCGCAGACTCCCAGCCGAGTTTCACGGCCAGCTTTTCCCATTGTGGATTCCTATACAACAGCTTACCGTCGGCGGCGAAAACCGCCAGGGCTTCCTGCATCGATTTCAGTAGTGTTTCATCGAAGGCGTAAAGTGAACCCAACTCGGCTTGCAGGTTGTTGACCGTAGCGACTTTCCAATGCAGATCACCGCCAGCCACCGCCAGCTCACCGGCAGTCGCCGCACGCAATCTGGAACTCCCGCCAAAGGGTTTCCCCAACGCTTCCTGGAGTTGGTGGAGGCTGCGCGTCAGGCTCCGGTCGATCATCAACAGATTTTCCAATTGCGCCAGTGGAGCAACCATCACCGTCAGACAGAGAAACGGGCCGTATGCAAGCTGCCACCCGGCATGAGCAAACAACAGGTAGCCGGCAAAATAACCCGCCACCGTCACCGCTGCCAGCACTGCCAGCCCTCGCCATCCTGACCACTGGAGCAGGAGCCACGTCAGGACCAGGCTGGCGCAGAACAGGGCGAGTATCTCAACACCCGAACTGATCGGCTGGAGCTTCCGACCGGAGAGCAACCCGTCCACCAGATTGGCATTGACCTCAACCCCCGGCATGAGCAGCCGGTCGCTTACGGGCGTCGCATATTGGTCCGAAATACCCGCCGCCACAACACCAATCAGGACCGCCTTGTTCCGCAACGCCGCGCCGCCTTTTCCGTTCAGCAGGTCGGCAGCCGAAACCACTGCAAACGGGGAGTCCGCCTGGCCAGGCGCCACTTGGCCGCGGTAGGGAATGGTCACGAATTCGGGGAGGAGTCTTTGACCACCGACCGCCGATCGCTCAAGAGGAGCGTCGACTCGCCCGAGTACGGCTGCGTTCGGCTTCGACCGGCTCGCCACGCGCGCGATTTCGATTGCGAAGGCCGGAATGGGTCCGCTGGCGCTCATCTCCGCCGCCGGAACTCGACGGCAGATTCCGTCCGGCCCTAGCCGCACCATCACGTGCCCCACGCCCGCCACGCTGTGCACGAAATTCGGCAGAGGCCCCATCCACTTCGGGCCTTCGGACGAGGCATTGATCCGGGTGGGCAAGACGACGTTGGTAACTGTCTTGAATGCGGACGCCAGTTCGCGATCATCCTTCTCGTCGCTGGGTTCGGAAAGGAGGACGTCCAGTCCAATGGCGCGTGGATGTTGGGCGCTTACGGCCAGCACAAGGCGCGCCAGCAGAGCGCGTGGCCAGGGCCAGCGCCCGTACTGGCTAAGGCTGGCGTCGTCGATCAGCACCAACGCCACTTGCCGCGAGGTCGCTTGGCTGCCGCGCAGCCGGAAATAGAGATCGTCCAGCCGCCGGCTCACCTCCTGAACGGGATAAGTGAGGCTCAGCAAACCGACCAGACCAAGCAACAGCACGTTCAGCCTGACCCATCGCCAGAAGCGGTGGCGCCGGGCGCTCGTGACATTCTTCTCTTGGATGGTCAATTGTCTCCCGGTCCCAGATCGATGCCCAGCCGCCGGGCCTTCTTGTAAAGAGTTTTCCGTTCGATGCCCAGACGCCGAGCCGCTAGCGACTTGTTGCCCTGCGCTTGCTGCAAGGCCCGCAGAATGTGCTCCCGCTCCATATCTCGCAGCGAAACCGGTCCAGCCGTCGAAGTCTCCTCTGCAGTTTTCGTCTCCGTCTTCCCTGGATGCTCGCGCTCCACGTCTTCGGCGGCGATGCGTCCAGCGGGAGAAAAAATGGCCAGCCGCTCGATCACGTTCTGAAGCTCGCGAACATTGCCAGGCCATTCCATCGCCGCCAGGCGCGCGATGGCATCCGCATCCATCGACACCTGGCGGTTGTTGCGCTGATTGAAATCGTCCAGAAAGTGGCTCACGAGCAATGGAATATCTTCCCGGCGCTCGGCCAGCGTCGGAAGGCTGATGGTGACAACGCTCAGACGATAGTACAAATCCTCGCGAAACTTCCCGGCCCCTATCAACTCATTCAGATTTCGGTTGGTCGCTGCCAGAACGCGAACATCCACCGGAACCTGGACGTTGGTGCCCAGCCGCAGCACCTGCTTTTCCTGGAGCACGCGCAGGAGATTCACTTGGAAACCGAGGCTGGTTTCCGAGACTTCGTCCAGGAAGATCGTTCCGCCATTTGTCGCCTCAAACAATCCTTGGCGCCGGTTGACGGCGCCGGTGAAGGCGCCTTTCTCATGGCCGAACAGTTCGCTCTCCAGCAGCGTCTCTGAAAGCGATCCGCAATTGACGGGCGTAAACGGCCTCCCGGCGCGCGGGCTGTGGGCGTGGATCGCTCTGGCCACAAGTTCCTTTCCGGTGCCACTTGCACCAGTGATAAGAACCGTGGCATCACTCGGCGCGGCGCGCGCAATGGCGCGATAGACTTCTAGCATCTTTGGACTGCGTCCCACGATGGCTGAATCCGGCGAGGGCTCAAGGTCAAGGCTTGCGGACCCCGCCGGTGGAGCTTTGCGGCGGTTTTCCAAGCGGTGCACCAGAGCCAGCAACTCGTCGATCAGCAATGGCTTGCCCAGGTATTCAACCGCGCCCTCCGCGACCGAGCGCGCGACCGTTTCCACGCTGGCCTGGGCCGTCATCATCACGCAATCACAATCCGGGTAAACGGCACGAATGCGCGGTACAAAGTCGAGCCCGTTCTTTTCTCCCAGATAAATGTCGATCAAGACCAGTTGCGCGGGTTTGTCACGCAGGAGAGCCTCCGCGTCTCCGATGTTGTGGGCAACGTCGCAGGAGTAGCCTTCGGCAGCCAGGACCGTCCGCAGCCATTGTGTGGTTGCGCGATCGTCGTCCACAATGAGAATGCGATAAGGTTCACCCATTTTCAGTGACCGCGAAAAACATCGGGATTCCACATCTCCGCCACCACGGCGTCTGGACTTGCTCTGCTCAACGGTCAGAAACGGTACCGCACGTAGAACCGGCCGCCATGCGAGACGAAGGCCCCAGTATTCTGTAACAGGTGAAGGCGAAAATACAGGCCACCCATCTCCCATCTTCCCAGCGTTACCCAGTTTCGCAGGGAAATCTCCCACGCGCTCTGAAACGGCCCGCCCCTTGAAATCGACTCCGCTCCCACCCGAGCCAGATATTCCGCATGGAACACTCTCTTCACCCGGAAGCGCACACCAGTCAGGCCAAGGTGGCTCTGATACTCGTCAGGGCTGAAATAACCGTGGTCCAGATCCACGCGAAATTCGTAATTGGTGTATCGATAGCCGGTCTGAATGGAGAGGGCAGGTCCGCCAAACCAGCGATACACTTCCGCGCCGCCGCGCCGGGCCAGATTGCCGTCCGTGTAGTGCTCGCGCGACCACCAACCCTTCACGCGCCAGGATTCGGGCCGCCAAGCTGCCAGAGCGTGCCAACCCTCGGCAGTCAGGTCATAGCTGGCCGCCTTGGCATCCGGGTAGAAAGGCGTGCGCGAGAAGCCGGCGCCAAGCCACAAGCTTTTTACAGGATGGAAATCCAAACCCGCCCGGTAGAGGGTGCGAGCCGTACCGTCACCGAAGGTGACGCCGCCGCCTCCGAGATTCAAAATCGCCCATCGGCCCAGACCGAACTGGAGTGTGTCCGTCTCTGCCTCCACCTTGGCCGGGGCGCTGCCGGTGCTGGTCATGTTCCTTTCTTCCACGCGCAGGCGATTGAGGACATGAGCTGTGATTTCATAGTTGAAGCGTTGTGAGAATTCCCATGTCCGGTCCCCGGCGGAGTCGCTGATGTAGTTCACTCCGCTCTCCAGGGTTTTCACCTTCCTCTCGACTACGTTCGCATCGCAGCCGAATACGCCTTGCCGGATTCGGTCCTTGTATTCCTGAAGCACCAGGCTGTCGGGATGGTGCGCCAGGCCTTGATTGGCCACGCGCAAAGCTTCCGCGGCCTGCTTCTTACACATCAGATTGTTCGTCAGGCCGATGGCTGCCGCCTCGTCGCCTGCATTGGCGGCGAGCAGGTTCCGGTAGATTTGGGAAGATGCCTTGTAGTCTCCACGGTCGGCCAGAGCGCGGGCAAGTTCCAGCCTGGCGAAACGATCTTGCGGGTCACGACGCAGCGCTTCGCGGAACTCCTTGATGGCAAGGGCTTCCTTTGCCTGGTAGAGATAAGCTCTGCCTAACAACACTCGCAACCGATTATCTTCCGGGTGCTGTTCGAGGGACTTCTTTAGAAGATGGACAGCTTTAGAGAAATCCCGGCTGAGCATATCCATCTGCGCCTCTTCCAACACGTGGTCGGGAGAAGTTTGCGTTTTGCCTGATTGCCCGCCAGCCGTCGCATTCAGGCACAGACCCACCAACAGCACACCTGCCAGGGCAGGAGAGCATCGTCCCGCTTTTCCTCTGTTTAGCACGAAGGCCCTACAGCAGTTGCGGTCGTTGGGTGCAGAAAGTGGCCACGGCTCGTATGGATCCGCGCATGCCGGAAAGATGGCTTCATTTCCCGCTCCATGAATTCTCTCTGCAATTCGGCTGGCGTGTAGCCGAAAATCCTCTCGACCCGTGCGTTCACTTCCGCGATCCGGCCGTCGGCATCTGTCACGACGACCACGTCAGGAGCATGGTCGAAAAGCGCTTCGAGAAGCCGCCTGCGGCCTTCCGGTTCGTCCATCGGACACCTTCATCCGCCGCGCAAGCGCGGAGTCGGCCTCCTGGCTGCTTCCGTCCGGCGCCCTGTCTATCGACACTTTGCATTCGTGCCGCTGCGCCGAGGCTTCTGTTTTGAGAGTTCTCGCTCTCCAACCGTTTGACCACCGCTTCGGGAACACCACCGGACGCTAGGACAATGCCGACTGCTTACGCTAACCGGTATTTGCGCCGCCTGGAATCTTCACAGGCGTACTCAGGCCCTTATGAAGAGCGCTTGCATCTCCCGCCGAAGATACGGAGATCGCGCCTCGCGGCGTCCTCCATACCCCACGTTCATAACGCATTTTACCATCTCGCCGGGTGTTCGAAAGTTGTCCCGGATCGATGGACGGACCGCGCTGGGCGGTTCGGGGCAACGCCCTTGGGGAATTCGAAAGATTGGTGACGTTGTCTCACGCGCGTTCGTCCCTGGAGGCGTCAAATCTCAACGGTGGCGGCGCCGGCTGGCCTTAGTGCATCATTTCTCCGCGCGCGAGCTGAGCTTCAGCCCACATTCCATTTTGAGCTCTCTTGGCAAAGCTTCTGATGTTCGCCATCACCAATATTCATGCGGGTTTCAGGGCAATACAGGTGTTTGGGAGGTCGAGACGCAATGGGTGAGAGACAAAACGGCGCCTTTCAGCTCTCGTTCAACCCCTCGTTGAAGGTGGATTTCCAGGGCTCGCGTGTCACTTCCGACGGTGGCCTGATTCTGGTCCGTCAACTCGACGAACGCTTGGGCTTCGGTGATCTGATCGCTCAGCACCTGGCCGATTCACGCCGCGGCAAGAACACGCAGTTTCCTCTAGCCGACCTGCTGCGCCAATCCGTCTACAGCCGCATCGCGGGCTAGGAGGATGTCAACGATGCCGAGCGGCTCTGGCAAGACCCGACGTTCCGGCTGATCGGTTCCGAGGATATCTGGGAGCGGCGTTGACCTCGCGCCTGCAGTCTTTCGAGACCGACCTGCTCAGTCAGGACGAGAACCTTACCGGGCTGGCAAGGGTCAATCGCGAGTTGATCGACAAGGCAGAAACTAAGCTCCGCGGCTCTGCAGAGCAGAAGAACGAGTGACGCCGTGGTCGCCGAGGGCGTCGAGCGTCGAAAACCCAGCCGGCTCTTGTATGGGGGGCGATCAGTCCTACGCTGCTGGCCAGGCCGGAGTCCATATTGGAAATTCCGGTTCACGTGCTCCCGGCCATGCCGGGACAGGTTCCGCTCCGACCGCCGAAAAACCGTACGGCGAATTTCCGACTCGGGACACTAGCTCACAGCTTGCTCAGGCTCTCAGCGGCTCGGACCAGGATATGCTTGTCCCGGGTGGTCAGTTTCTGGCACAACTTGGCAAGCTGACCCATTGTAGAGCCCTGCTTTTGGTGCAACGCGATCATTTCCGCGTTCGGCGTGAGCAAAGCGGCGGGCGTTTCCTCTTCGTAGAAAATTTGATAAAGGGGTACCTCGAGTGCCCGAGCAAACTTATCTAAGGTCTCCAGCGATGGCACTGTGTGGCCGTTCTCCACGCGCGAAACGTAGCACCGCAACATGCCACTGCGCCTCTCAATTTCGCCCTGAGAGAGGCCCTTTCCTTCTCTGATCAATCTGATGCGTTCGCCAATGATCATGGTGGATTCATCCTTGCATTGGCTATGACACAGAACAAGATGTGAAGAAGGGAAGGTTTACATTCTTACTCATCCCACGAAAGTGGTAGCACTTTCGTGACGCCTCGTCGCGCTCCGGAACCACCTGGCCGGTTCGATAGTTGCGTGCGTGATAACTGAAATCCCTTCAGAGAGTTCGGACCCGTTCTCCGCGTCAGAGACGGCTTGACGCACTCAACGGGACGTCTGCAACGGCCACTTTCACGATGACGCCACCCTGCTCGTCGTACCTATCAATTAGCCGGCGGTGCACCGGCTGGCCACGCCGGACGCTCTGTTGTCGCCGCTCGATCTGGCCGAGCGGCCACAAATGACGCGAGCTTTCGACTAAGTTCCCTGTTTTTAGCGCAATGGGGCAGTTCGTTTTGTAATTTTGCCTTCCACCGAACCTGGCAGCGCCGAAGATCTGCCGCCTCTTTGAGCCCCAACGAGACACAAACAACCACGGCTCCGTCTGCTTGTGCCGACGGTTCGAGGCTGCTGAGCCCGCTTCGCCGGCAAAACGGCCGCTACCAACACATTCTCGCTTGGGCAGAGATTGGCCGTCTTGGCCGCACAGATAACTCGGTGGCACGGCTTAGTTCTGGGACACCTCCACCTTCATCGGCGGCAGCACCGGCTGGCCGCGCCGCATGCGCTGCAGGCGCTCGAGCTGGGTGAGCTTGCGATCTTCGATCCTGGACAGATGCGCTTCGTATCGCATGAGGTGCTCAAGCGCTACCCCCTCTGGAACGCTCCGGCGAAGAATCTCGAGTTCAGTTCGCCGAGCTTCCATCTGCAGGGCCTCACTTTTGCATCGTTCCAAGCGCGCGATCTCTTCGGCGATCGCCTTGAGGATTTCCGCTTTGCACTGCTCGGGGGTTGCGTGGGATCGCTGTCCTCGCCCCGTTTCCAAAGCTTCTGCCCTATGGCGCCACAGCGTGTAAGTATTGTTCAGGGTTTCATCGGGATGCGCCAGTTGGTTGTCGCCGTAAATCGCTTTCCGATAAAAATAGATATCTGTCGAATCCCACCACCGCTCGTCAGATTCGACGATCTTGACGACATTCTTGAGCTGTTCAATGCAGGCATCCATGATTATGGGGTTGCCCTTTTTCCAGACCATACCGGCTCTGAAATTTCTTTCGAAATTCTGCATGATGTCGATGCCTGCTGTTGTTTTTAACGCTTGCTCCTCCGCCTCACGCTCGAGCTCCTGTTTCCGATCCCATTGGATAAATTCTTGGCTCTTGCGCACCTCGGCCTGATGAGCGATAAACAGCTGCCGCTTGCGCCAATTCAGAATGGCCAGTTCCTCGACAATCAGGTCTTCCGTCGGGCCAACCGGCTGCAACGATTCGTCCAGACCGGCCAGAAGCGCCTGAAATTCGGCGAGCGCGTCTCCTTCGAGCGGAATCGCGTTCGTGAAAATCCCGTGCCGCACCGCGTTCCGCCGGCTTCTATTCTTGCCCCTCGCTGTGCGAGGGCCAGTCGCTTTCGGAACATCGATAGTCGCGTCCGGATCTTTCTCATGAGTCTGTTGCCGGTCGCGTCCTTCGACCACGGCCTGGGGTGTTTCGACGGGCGCATCGATCGTCTCAACCACATCTTTCTCATGAGTCTGTTTCCGGTCGGGTTCTTCGACCATGGCCTGGGATGTTTCGACGGGCACATCGATCGTCTCAACCACTGCGCTGGCGTCTCCCTCGTTCATTTGTTCCGAATGGTCCGTCATTATCTCGCGGCCCTTCCAATAACCCACAACCAGTCGCTCTTGCAATTGCCACGGCTTCATATGGCACCTCCTGGGCCGAGCACCGCCATCGTTTGAGCACGCGATGTGGAGCATTCTCGGCCGCAATTCCAGAATATAGATTTGCGCGGCGGGGTCAAACGCCACTGGTAAGTAAACTCGTGGGCCAGGGACACCGAGAGCCTCCGACGGAAGCGCTCGGCAGGGCTTTCATTCAGGATGCGGGGTTGATAAATCCTTTGAAGGAAATGTGGCTGGCGGTCGGTGGGCTGTCCCCCAAGAACCCAATCGCGATTGGAAAAGCCCAGAGTGAACTATGCACCCGGGTGTACGAATCCTGCTCTGTTCTTCGCTGTATTGTGACTATAGCGGAATGATTTCAGGCGAAAATCACGCAATTGCGGTTAGGGAATAACGCTGATGGGATCGCCACGGCGAACTTTGCGTAGGGCCCATTCCTTTCGAGCCGCAACGCCTATGTCTTTTTTCTTGTTCTAGGCTCCGCAGAAATTTTGGACGGCCTTGCACTCCAAAGCTCAAAGAGCGTTGCCTCGATGTAATTCGTTACCGATCTCTTTTCCCTCTTCGCTTCTTCGATGAGCCTTCTCTTGAACTCTGGAGATACGCGGAGGTTGAGCGTCTCGGTCTTCGGCATTAGACCCTCAATTGCGGCCACCCGATGCTACCGAAGGAAATGCTAAGGGTCAAGGAGTGTAAGAATCGCACTTGACATGTAACGCAATATGCGTTACAAACGCAGTGCAAGGAGGATCGATGAACAAACAGTCTCATCTTCTAGCGCGGCGAAATGTGGCGCTTGCAAGGAAAAAGTGGTCAGGGGAATTGAGCGGCCAGCACTTGCAATCCCTAAAGTCTCTTTCAGAGGAATTCGGATTCGTCGTTTGTTTGGGAGAACTCCTCATTCTTGAGGGGAAATGGTACGTCACTCATGCTGGCCTGCTCCGGCTGGCCGAGCGGCGCCGCTGCCAGGGAATCACCACCTCACTCCAGCGGCGCCTTTCCGACGCAGCCACCAATCGGTGGGTTTTCAAGGCGACCGTCTACAAGTCGACCGGGTCGAAGGGCTTTGTCGGCTACGGCGACGCCGATCCCTCGAACGTGTCCTCGCTCGTGAGCGGCGCCGAGATGCGCGTCGCCGAGACCCGGGCCGTCAACCGAGCGCTGCGCAAGGCCTACGGCATCGGCCTCTGCTCGGTCGAGGAGCTCGGCTCCTTCCGCCGCTCCTCGCCTGAACCGGCGCCTGCTCTTGCTGCTCAACCGGCTTCCGGCAACGGCTCGCAGAACGGGCATGGGCGCCTCCGCGACCGGCTCTGCCTGCTGGTTCGCCAGCACCGTCTCGATCCGGTCCTGGTCAAGCGCTACGCGGCCGAGTACTGCGGCACCGCGGCCCTGCGCGATTCCTCTCGCGAGCAGATCGAAGCCTTCGTCAACCACCTCGCCGAATGGGCTGTCCGGGATCGCGAAGCGCTCGTCTGCAAACTGAACAGCCTTGCAGCCGCCGAGGAGGTGCACGCATGAAACGCCATATCCCGGGCCTGAACCTAGCTGCGCCGTCTTGCGCTCCCTCGCCCCTTGAAGGCGTTTTCCTCGCCCGTGTCGAGCGGGCCTTCTACCGCTGGCATCCGCGCAAGCCGTTTTTCCTGGTTCGGTTTTCCGTTGTCGAACCGAAGCCCAATGCCGGCCAGTCCTTTTCCGGGCGGCTCTACACCACCCAGCGCGCTCTCTGGAAGTTCCACTGGTTCCTGCGCGATTTCGGCTATGACCAGGACCTGCTCGGCCGTGACGAAGTCGACGAAAAGGCCCTGGTTGGGCTCGTGGGCATCGTCCGGATTTCGCATGTCCAGGTCAACGGCCACTCCCTTCTGAATCTCGATGGTTTTGCTCCGGCGGCGGATTGGGAAGAACTGGCGTCCGCTCCTGTGAGGGAAAGCGAGGCGATGAGTCATGATTTTTAGCTACAGTCAGCTGAGCCAATATCTGCGCTGCCCGCGCAGCTACCGATATCGGTATCTGGATGGCTGGCGCGAGCAGGACAGCCGCGCCGCCTTACTTTTCGGCCGCTGCTTCGAAAAGGCCCTCGAGGCTTATTTCCTCGATGCCGACAGCACGGTGGTGTTTTCGGAGGAATGGGGCGCGTACCAGGAAGCCCAACTCCAATACAGCTCCGGGGACGATTGGGCGAAGCTGCTCCGTCAGGGCATCCAACTGCTCGAACGGCTGGCCCAGGAAGACCGGATCCGCATCCGGCAGCCGCAGCGGAATCTCCAGGTCAAGTTGGCGCGGACCATGCCCACGGGCGACGAATTCGTGGCCTATATCGACGCCCTTGGCGAACTCGACGGCACCCGTTGTTTGATCGACTGGAAAACCACCAGCAGCCGGTATCCCGAAGGTCCCGACGGGTTGCTCAGCCTCGATCCGCAGCTCATCTGCTATTCCTGGATGAGCGGGATCAGCGACGTGGCGCTAGTGGTTTTTCTCCGGAAGAAATTCTGCGAAATTCAGTACCTGCACGCGACGATCACCGAGGAGCAGCGGCGCGAGTTCGGCGAGCTGGTCGAGCAGGCGGTCGGGCGAATCGAAGGCGGCGATTTCCTGCCGCACAGCGGCATCCGCTTTCCGCAGAACGGCTGCGTCAGCTGTCCCTATCTGGGACTGTGCCTGGAAAATTCGACGCTGGCCGAGAACAAGCTGGTGCGCCAGCCGGGAGCGAGCGAGCTTGATTGGGTTGGCGTGTTTGACGAGTAGGGGGAGAGCGGTGGGCGCGCCCGAGATCAACCAACGCCGTGCGCTGTTCGTGCTGGGCAAGATTGATGAAATCCTAGCTTGGGAACAGCGCATGGACCGGGAACGGGATACCCGGTTTGTCGATCTCGGGCGCTACCTCTGCGAGGTGCGTTCGGGGCAGTACTGGCGGCTGGAGAAACTGCGGTCGTTCGATGATTTCCTGGAGAAGCGCTTCCCGGGCTCACGCCGGAAAGCGTACTATCTGATGACCATCCACGAGCACCTGCCAAAGATCCCCAAACAGCAGTTGCGGGAAGTGGGCTGGGCGAAGGCGGCGGAACTGGCAAAGGTGGCGCGGCGGGAGGGACAGCGCTTTGAAAGTGCAACCTGGTTGCACAGGGCGGCCGAACTTCCGCGGGAACAGTTCAAGCGGGAAGTCGAACACCACCTGACCGGGCGCGAAACGGAGCCGTGGGAGCTGCTCTATTTCAAGGTCTACAAGAGCCAGTTGCCGGTGGTCGAGAAGGCGCTCGAAACCGCGGCGCTGATGCTCGGCACCGACAAATCGCGCGGCTACTGTCTGGAGATGATTTGCGCGGATTTTCTTGCCGGCGCCGCGCTCGAACAACCGGATCCATCAACTCTCGCGCTTTCGCTCGAACGCCTTCTGAAGCTCCTGCCGGCGGAGCAGAAACAGCAGATCGTGGAGCAATTCCGCGCGAGGCTATGAGCGTTCTTCGGCAGAAACGCCCGCGGCTGCGGCTTGATCGGACTGCTTACCACGAGCTGCGCGAAGAAGTGCTGGCGCGCGATGGTTGGCGCTGTCAGTTCTGCGGCTCGCTCAACGGAGTCGAAGTCCATCACCTCGAGTCACGCAGCCGTCTGGGCGATGATGCGGAAGAAAATCTCATCACCCTCTGCCCGGCCTGCCACCGAAAAGTCCACAGGAATCGTGCGGTCGTTTGACACCTGATTTCTGGGAGTAGAATGGACCCCAGGCGGCGATTTCAAGATTTCCGGTTCGTTGCGGAACGGTTGCAGCTGCCGCTACAATTCCATACCTGATTGGGAGGCGTGTGTGAAGCCGTTTCGGTGGACAGTTCACGCCCTGCGAAATCTTTCTGACCGCGAGATTCCGCGGACGGAGGCCGAGAAGGCCCTCGTTGACCCGGAAGCTGTTTCCCCCGCGGGTTCGTCAAGGCAGTTCTTCATGCACCGATATTTTGATGATCGGTTTCAACAGAAAATGCTGGTGCGAGTACTGGTGGAAGAGACCCCTCAGGAGCGAGTTGTCATCACCGTTCACATTACGTCGAAAATCGGCAAATATATCGGAGAGGCAGCGCCATGAAAGTGACCTACGACGCAGAAACGGATACGATGACGATCACGCTCCGTGATGAGCGCATCAAGGAAAGCGACGAGGTCCGGCCCGGCGTGATTGCAGATTTCGGGTACGACGGAGGCATTGTCCGCTTCGAGATTCTCGACGCCTCAAAAACTGTTGGCAACGCCCGTGAGATGCAGTTTGCCGTCGGGTAGTGAAACACTCGGCCTTTTCAAGAATTCCTGCGCATCTACTGCCTGGAGATAATCTCGGCCATTTTCTCGTGGATGCCTTCGTCGGTGGCACGATCGGGTTGCTGGCATGCAACCGCCTGGGCGACGACGCCGAAGAAAATTTGATCACCCTCTGCCACGCCTGCCATCAGAGACTTCACAAAGGCAAACCGCGTCGTTTCTGACTGGCGGAACGGCCGCCGCTGAAAAAGAACGGCGGTCGTCGAATTGGCAGTCGTGGGGAAGGGAAATGAGATTCGATCTTACGGGACGGGGATTGGGGAGTCGGTGGAACGGGCCTGAGGCTTGAGAATGGCGCCGCGCCCGGTTTGGCCGTCCATCATCACGAGCAGAGGCGACGCGAAATGCAGATGGCGCACGCACCCGCGCTCCTCGACCGCCGGTTGCGCGGCAAGCCATTGCCAGTCCAGACGACCTTCGCCCGTATCGGGATTCGCTGTGAAATAGCCGACCTGGGAGGCAACAAGATTTTGGAAAAAATGGCTGCCCTGCGAGGGCGTTACCCGGAAATCATGGAATCCCGCCTCCACGATGACGCGGGCCCCTGAAACCTGGTCCCACTCAACCGGAATCCCCAGCCACGGCTCGCGCGACCCCCACCGGCCGACGCCAATCAGCAGGTACGGCGTTCCCGCCGAACTGAGCTTGGCATTCAACGCCGCCACATCCCTGGCCACTTCCTGGCTTCGCCCACGCTCGAAACGATGGGCATCGACCACGATGATGTCGCGCAGATCGTCAACCCGGCCGTTGCCCAGCACAGTCGAAGTCTGGCAAAGCACCCGGTCTGCGTCGGCCGGCTCGAACGGAGGCGATTCCACCGCGGGAGTGACGGAAAGTGGGCGAACCTGCAAGACCGCGAAATCGGCCCGTGCACCCTCCGTGCCGGCGCAGCGGGCGGCAAACTCGATTTCCACGGGACGCCCAAAAGCGTCCTCGCTGATCTTCACGATCTCGACGAGCATCTCCGCCAGCGGGAAGGCGCCGTGCTTGAGAATCGGTGCAAAGCTGACCAGGGGGACACCGCTGCGGCCAAGACCATCATAGACGGCGTGATTGTCCGCCGAATAGACGGAGCCGACCATATCCAGCACGCCGTCCTTCAGCGCGTCCGCGATTTCGTGGCGTGTTTCCCGGAGACGCGCGGTCCGATCCAGGCCCCCGTCGGGGTGCTCGAGATCCAAGGCCCAAAACTCGGACTGCGAATTCGCCAGCATTTCCTCAACGGAAGAGAACTGAGCGACATGGCGAGGATAACGAGGACAAAAACGAATGCACCGCTCTCCCTCGACCACGGTCCGGCCCAAGCCCAATGCCACGGCCGCGATGCCGTCTTCGGGCCGCATGGGGGAAGAGGGGTAGAAGTTGCGGGAGCGGACTACGCCAGAAAAATCCGGATAGAAGCGACCGCCGTGTGCCACTCCCACGACCTGCTGAAGGACCACTGCCATTTTTTCCTCTTCCAGCCGGTAGGGCGTGGCTCGCATGTAGGTTTTGGCGCGGGAACTGAACATGGAGGCAAAGACGAGCTGAATCGCTTCGGTGAGCTCGGCGAGGCGAAGACTGGGATCCGGATCGCGGTTGGCGAGCATAAAAGTTTCGTAGA
>JAKAOH010000227.1 GCA_021812285.1 Acidobacteriota bacterium
GCATGCCCGTTTTGCGCTCGGAAGGAAATCTGAATAACGCTTACGGCCTCCCGCTCACGCTCTGCCGGCTGGAAGAAACGCACCGCGCCGCCGTCGTCGAACTGGGAATGTCGCACCGCGGTGAACTCGCGGACCTCACGCGGCTCGCCGAGCCCGAAGTCGGCGTCGTCACGAACGTCGCTCCGGCGCACCTGGCTTTTTTTGCGTCCGTGGACGAAATCGCGCTCGCCAAGCGCGAGCTGATCGAAAACCTGGCCGGCGACGATACCGTTGCCGTGCTGAACGCCGACGATCCGCGCGTCTCGCGCTTCGGCGAAGCGGCGCCGGGCCGCGTGATCACCTTCGGCGTTTCCGAAACCACGGATTTTCGCGCCGATGCCATCGAGGACCGTGGCGTGGACGGCAGCGCTTTCGATTTCCTCTGGCGCGGCGGCCGCGCACGGCTCCTCTTGCCTCTCGTGGGCGCGCACAACGTGAAAAACGCGCTCGCCGCGCTGGCCGCTGCCAGCGTCTGGGGCGTGGGCGCCGAGGAAGCGCGCGCCGCTTTTCCGCGGCTGCGTCCCTCCGGCCATCGCGGCCGTTTGCTGCGTTTCCGCGAGGGATTCGCGCTGCTCGACGATTGCTACAACTCGAATCCCGCCGCGCTCGCCGCCGTTATCGGCTGGCTTGCCGGCGTGCGCGGCTTCGAGCGCCGCGTTCTGGTCGCCGGCGAAATGCTCGAACTCGGTCCCAGTTCGGCCGCTCTTCATCGCGAAGCCGGCCGCTGGGCCGCAGGGCGCGTGGATTGGATTTTCGGCGTTCAGGGCGACGCCGAGGAAATCGTTTGCGGAGCGATCGAAGCGGGCCATCCCGCCGCGCGGACGCAATTCTTCCCGAATGCCGACCAGGCCGCTGCGTTCCTGCCGAATTGGCTGCGCCCGAATGACCTTGCCGTGGTGAAAGGTTCTCGCGGCGTGCGGATGGAGCGGATCGTCGAAGCGATTGCGCAGGGCCGCGAGCCGGCCGAAGCGGCGCCGTCCGCCGCGCGGGGGCGGTGCTGAGATGCTTTACTATCTCTTCTACTACGTTCTGCACCCGCATTGGAGCCCGCTGAACGTTTTCCGTTACATCACCGTTCGCACGGCGCTCGCCAGCCTTACCGCGCTTTTCCTTTCGCTCGTCCTGGGTCCGTGGGTGATTCGGCGGCTGCGCGCGATGCAGATCGGCCAGTACATTCGCGAGGAGGGCCCCGAGCGCCATCAGATCAAGGCCGGCACGCCGACGATGGGCGGCGTGCTGATCGTGACGTCGATCGTGATTCCCACGCTGCTCTGGGCCGATTTGCGCAATCCCTACGTTTTGATCGCGCTCGTTGCGACGGTCTGCTTCGCCGCCATCGGTTTCACCGACGATTATCGCAAGGTGGTGCGGCGCCACAATCTCGGCCTGCGCGGCCGCACGAAACTCACTCTCCAGACGCTCACCGCGGTCGGCGTCGCCGTCGCGCTCGTTCATTTGAAATCGCTGGGCCAGTATTCCACCGAGCTGATCGTGCCGTTTTTCAAGCGCATCCATCCGGATCTGGTGATCGGCAGCCTGCTCGGCCATCCGCATCTCCTGCTGCTCGCCTATCTCCCGTTTCTCCTGTTCGTCGCTCTGGTGATCGTCGGCTCGTCGAACGCGGTGAACCTCACCGACGGCCTCGATGGTTTGGCGATCGGCTGCGTTGTCATCGCCGCCGGCGCGCTCACCGCGCTCACCTACGTCACCAGCAACGCACGCTGGGCCGGATACCTCGACATTCAGAAGCTGCCGCTCGTTGGCGAACTGACGATTTTCTGCGGCTCGGTGGTTGGCGCGTCGCTGGGATTTCTCTGGTACAACGCCCACCCGGCCGAGCTGTTCATGGGAGACGTCGGCTCGCTCGCGCTGGGCGGCGCGATCGGAACCGTTTCCGTGCTCATCATGCAGGAAATCCTGCTGATTTTCATCGGCGGAATTTTCGTGCTCGAAGCGCTTTCCGTCATTTTGCAGGTTGGCAGTTTCAAGCTCACCGGGCGCCGGATTTTCAAGATGGCGCCGCTGCACCACCATTTCGAGCTCATCGGCTGGAGCGAATCGAAAATCATCGTGCGCTTCTGGATCGCCGCGCTGGTCTTCGCCCTTTTCAGCCTGACCACGCTGAAGTTGAGGTAACGAGCGAATGGAATTGAAGGGCAAACGCGTCTTGGTGGCGGGGCTCGAGCGAACCGGCCTCGCGACGGCGCGCTTTTGCCTTGCCCGCGGAGCCCTCGTCACCGTGAGCGAACTGCGGCCGGAAACCGAAGTCGCCGCGGCGGCGCGCGAACTGCGCGAAGCGGGCGCCTCGCTGGAATTCGGTCCGCATCGCGTGGGCACGTTCCTCGACCAGGACCTCATCGTGCCCAGTCCCGGCGTTCCGCTCGGAATCGATCCGATCGCCCGGGCGCGCGAGCGCGGAATCCCGGTGTGGAGCGAAATCGAGCTGGCGGCGCGCTTTCTGCGCGGGCGCATTGTCGCTATCACCGGCTCGAACGGCAAAACCACCACCACGCTTCTCACCGGCCACATTTTGAAGCAGGCCGGCCGCCGCGTTCTGGTCGGCGGAAACGTGGGCACGCCGCTCGTCTCGCTGGTGGAGGATTCCACCGACGACACGATCACCGTGGCCGAAGTCTCCAGCTTTCAGCTCGAAGCCATCGCCGATCGTTTCCGGCCGTCCGTTGCCGCGCTGCTCAATGTGACGCCCGATCACCTCGATCGCCATCCGAGCCTGGCCGCCTACGCCGCGGCGAAAGCGCGCATTTTCGAAAATCAGCAGGCGGAAGACGCCGCCGTGCTCAACGCCGACGATCCCGAAACGGTCTGTTTGGTGCCAGAGCGTCCGCGCCGCGTCTGGTTCAGCCGGCTCGCGCCGGTCGAGCAAGGCGTCTGCGTCGAGGATGGGCGAATCGTTTTCCGCTCCGCCGGCCATGCCGCCGGATTGCTGCATCGTTCCGACGTGCCCTTGCGCGGCGAGCACAATATCGAGAACGTCCTGGCCGCCGCCGCAATCGCCGTTCTGGTGGGCGTCGCGCCCGATGTAATTCGCCAGGCCGTCCGCGATTTCCCCGGCGTCGAGCACCGGCTGGAATTCGTCGCGGAAATTTCCGGCGTCTCTTTCTACAACGATTCGAAAGCCACCAACGTGGACGCCGCGCTCAAGGCCATCGAGGCGTTCGACGCGAATCTGCTGGTCATTCTCGGCGGCAAGGACAAGGGCGCGGATTTCGCTCCGCTCGCCGCTCCGCTCGCGGCCCGCGCCCGGTTCGTTCTGCTCATCGGTGCCGCCGCGGAAAAAATCGCGACGCAGCTCGCGGGAGCGGTGCCGATGGAACGCACCGGAACACTCGACCGCGCCGTCGCACTCGCATTCGAACGCGCTCGTCCCGGCGATACGGTGCTGCTCGCGCCGGCCTGCGCCAGTTTCGATCAATTTCGCAATTACGAGCACCGCGGCCAGGTGTTCAAACAGCTTGTTGGCGACGTCCGTGGCCGCTTGGCGGCGGGAGGGTAAGGGGAAATGCCGAGAAGCGTCGAGCCGGATCGCTGGCTGTTCGGAGCGACCGTGGCGCTGTGCCTGGTCGGCACCGTCATGGTGTTCAGCGCTTCGGCCATCACCTCGCGCCTGCGTTACGGCAATCCTTACTTTTTCCTCACGCGCGAACTGGTCTGGCTGGCCCTGGGCGGCGTGGGAATGCTCGTTCTCGCGCGAATGGATTACCGGATTTTGCGCCGGCCGCTGGTGGCCTACGCCGGCATGGCCGCGTCGCTCGTGTTGCTGGTCGCGGTTTTCGCGCTCGATAAATCGCATTTGACGCATCGCTGGATCCGCGTCGGCGCGTTCGGTTTTCAGCCGGCGGAATTCGCCAAGCTCGCGGTGATTTTCTATCTCGCCTGGTTCCTCGAACTCCGGTCGAATCCCCAGGGCCCCGGCATCAACGACCCGTTGCGTTCGCTGCTGCCCGGCTTCGCCCCCGTTTTCCTGATCGCCGGGCTGGTGCTGCTCGAGCCGGATATGGGCACCGCGGCGGAACTCGTCTTGATTGCACTGGTCATGTTTTTCGTCGCCGGGCTCTCCTGGCGCTGGGTCGCTGCTGCGGCCGTCATCGGAATTCCCGGGCTGTTCCTAGCGATCCGCATGGCGCCCTACCGCTACGAGCGGCTCAAGGCGTTCCTGCACCCCTCGTCCAATCCGCAGGGCCACAGCTTTCAGCTATTCCAATCGCTGATCGGCGTGGGCTCGGGCGGAATTTTCGGCGTCGGGCTGATGGAGGGCCGCCAGAAGCTCTTTTTCCTGCCCGACGCGCACACCGATTTCATCTTTTCAGTGATCGTCGAGGAACTCGGATTGATCGGCGGGCTTCTGGTGCTGCTGCTGCTGGCGCTTTTCGCGTGGCGCGCGGTCCGCGTGGTGTGGAATTCGCCGGATGGTTTCGGGCGGATGGCCGCGCTCGGCATCACCGCGATGGTGGCCGGCCAGGCGCTGATCAATTTGAGCGTGGTGCTGGGCATGGTGCCGACCAAGGGCATTCCGCTGCCGTTCGTCAGCTACGGTGGATCGAGCTTGGTGG
>JAKAOH010000228.1 GCA_021812285.1 Acidobacteriota bacterium
CCGGAGCGTCTCGACCACGGCGGTGACGCCGGCGTTCGAACGCGGATATTGACGGGCGAGTAGCGTCATGATCGTGCCCATCTCGGAACGAGCTTGCTCGATCGTCACGCCGGGCTTCAGCCGCCCAACCGCCAATATCCCAGGGTGGTTGCCGCGGCGTTGCATCTTGTCCGCATTCAGGCCAAGCGGGAGGAAGACATCTGCCGGAATCAGGAAGTGGAACGAGGAGGGCAAAACCCCAATGATCGTGAAGCTGCCTCCATTCAGATCCAGCGTGCGGCCGATCGCGGTTGGATCGCCGCCGAACTTCCGCTGCCACATCGAATAGCTGATGACGGCCGTCGGCGCAGCTCCTGGACGGTCATCCGATTTCCCAAAGAGGCGCCCCAGGATCGGCCGCGCGCCAAGCGCCGGCAGAAATCCCGCTGATGCATTGAATCCCTGAATCTGCTGGGGCTCCCCCGCGCCGGTCAATACGAAGGACGAGTCCACCTGAAACGCGCCGAGCGGATCGAAAACCGTCTGTTGCCGCTGCCAATCCTGAAAATCAGGATAGTCAATCGACATCTCGTGAACCTGACTGCTGTGCTCGTGGAGAAAAACCAGGCGATTCGCGTGTGGAAACGGCAGCGCGTTGAGGAGCACACCGTTGACCACGCTGAAAATGGCGGCGTTGGCGCCGATTCCGAGCGCGAGCGTGAGCACGGCGACGAGCGTGAATCCCGGGCTCTTGGCGAGCAGCCGGAATGCGTGGCGAACGTCGTTCCAAGTCCCCATCGCCGCCTCCCGATTCAGAATCCTTTCGAAACCGAAAACTCGTTTCCGCTCTGCCTGCCACCGCGTTTGGGTACACCTTCAGAGTCGTTCTGCGCCGGTTCCTTATTTCGTGCCCTACGGTTTGGAAATCCTGCCGTCCACGCCTAGGACGGCTGTTCCTCGGTTAGTTGCTTTGCCCCGATCGTTTCCTCGACGATGCGGCCGTCAAAGAGGTAGACGGTGCGGTCGGCATGGCGCGCGTAGCGCGGGTCGTGCGTCACCATGCAGAGGGTGGCGCCGTCGCGGTGCAGTTCGCGCAGGAGCTCCATCACCGCCTCGCCGTTCTTCGAATCGAGGTTTCCGGTGGGCTCGTCCGCCAGCAGGATGGACGGGCGGCCGACGATGGCTCGAGCGACGGCGACGCGCTGCTGCTGGCCGCCGGAGAGCTGCGAGGGATAGTGCTTCATGCGGTGGGCCATGCCCACGCGTTCGAGCACTTCCTGAACGCGCTGCTTGCGCTCGGAAGACGCCATGCCCCGATAGATGAGCGGCAGCTCAGCGTTCTCGTAGACGTTAAGGTCGCCGATCAGGTTGAACGCCTGAAAGATGAACCCGATTTCGCGATTGCGGATGCGGGCGCGATCGCGCACCGTCAGGTTGGCAACCTGCTCGCCCTTGAGCCAGAACCCTCCATCGGTAGGTGAATCGAGCAGGCCGATGATCGAAAGCAGCGTCGATTTGCCGCAGCCGGAGGGTCCGGCGATAGAAAGGAACTCCCCCGGATGAATTTCCAGGTGAATTCCCGAAAGCGCGTGCGTTTCCACCTCTTCGGTGAAAAAGACCTTTTTGACTCCGTCCAAACGAAGTAGTGATTCGGAGTTTTGCGTCATCCGACTCCTCCCAGCCAGCCTCTTATTCCAGACGAATCCGATCGTAATTTTCCTGCGCCGACATATCCGACAGAATCACCCGGTCGCCTACGTGCAAACCCTTCACAACCTGTACCGTGTTCACCGACACCTTTCCGATCCACACCGGGACGCGGACGGCTTCCTTGCCGTCGTCGGTCAGCTTGAAAAGACCGATACGGCTATCGCGCTCGGCGTGAACGGGACGGCCGACGTAGAGCACGTTGGTCAGTTTCTCGATGAGAATGGTACCTTCGACGCTCAGGTTCGGCCGAGCGCCTTTGGGCAGCGGCCCATCGAGAGTGACGTCAACGGCGACGGTTCCGTTCACCGGCGTCGGATTGATGCGGATGACCTTGCCGGGCACGATTCCGTTATGGGTATCGACCGACGCCGATTGCCCGAGCAGCAAATCCTTCGCTTCGGTTTCGGGAATATCGAGTTCGGCCCAGAGTTTGGTGGGGTCCACCACGTCGGCCAGTGTGGTTCCCGGCTGAACTTCCTGGCCGAGGGATACTCCCGTGCCGGGCCCCAGATCCTGCAGCACGCCATTCATTCCGGCGCGCACGGTCAGGTCAGCCACTTCCTGTTCGTCGAGTTCCGCGAGGGCTCGGGCCTGGGCGACTTGTGCTTCCTGGGCGGCGAGTTGCGCCTTCATCAACTGCTTTTGCTGCTGGAGTTGGGCCTGCGCCATTTCGCTGGTCTTCTTCAGCCCGGCTTCGAGCACGGCCGCCTTTTGGTAGGTGATCAGCGAACCGACGCCCTGGTCGTACATCTTTTTATCGGCGTCCGCGTCGATTTTCGCGGAGCGGTAATTGGCTTCGGCGGTGGTCGCAGCGGCAGCCATCTGCAGATACTGGGATTCGAGGGTCGCCTTCAAATTGTTGTACTGAGCTTCCGCGGCTTTCAGGGCCAGCTCGGCGTTTTTCGTCTGCTGGACGAGTTGCGGATTGCTTAGGACGAGCAGAATCGTGTCCGCCTTCACTGGTGTACCCGGCAATATGGGACGCTCAACCACGCGGCCCTCGGTGATGGCGGGTATCGCCTGCACGGATTGCGGGACCAAAGTTCCCAGGCCGCGGACGGAGATCGTCATGTTGCCGCGCTGCACCGGCTCAATCCAGACGGTGGCCCGATCGACGCTGGGCAGTGCAGGCTTGAGCTGTGAGAGCCCGAGCGTGGCCGCAGCGATGGCAACTACAAGTATGGCGCCCCAGATGATGCGCTTGCGCTTTCTCTTCCGGGCGAGATCGGGGCGTGCAATGTCCATAGCCATAGCTAGAAGTCCTCGCCTCTATTGTCTCGCAGGAAGGTTGCCAATCCCATAGTTTCGCAAGTCCTCACAAGCCTTACGGTTACCCGATACGCAGGAGCCGGGGGAAAAGTTCCATTGCCCGATTCCAAGATTCAGGTGTCCGAATCCGGACAGGTTTCGCGGGGGATTGCGGTTTGGCGCATGATCGGGGGCACAAGATTCGTGTGTGGGCAAACTGGAAAGAAGCTATCATGAACGAACAGTTTTTGCCGGCAGGACGGCGGCAATGAGGGGAGATGATGGGCTCGCTGGGCAAGGATTTACGATACGCCCTTCGAATGCTGGCCCGCTCGCCGGGCTTTGCTGCCGTGGCGATACTTTCGCTGACGCTGGGCATCGGCGCGAACACGACGATTTTCACGCTGGCCAAAGCCATCTTCCTGCATTCGCTGCCGGTGAAAGATCCCTCGACTCTGGTCGTTTTGTATTCGACGCAGGAATCCCCGCACGGGCCGACACTGAAATACTTGCCATCTTCATACCTGAACGCGAAGGACATTCGCGAAGACAACGACGTTTTCTCCGGACTCTCGATCGTGATTCCCGCGGGAGACCAACTTGTGATTTCCGGCCACGAGGCGAATGTTTTCCTGGAGCTCGTCAACGCCAACTACTTCGACGTTCTCGGCGTAAAGCCGGCGGTAGGGCGATTCTTTTTGCCGGACGAGGATCAGGGGGATGGAGCGCATCCGGTCGCGGTGCTCAGCGACGCGTTGTGGAACCGGCAATTCGGCGCCAATCCCAAAGTAATCGGGAGTTCGATCCAGCTCGGGCAGCAGGCTTTCACCGTGATCGGCGTGGCGCCCAAGGCGTTTCACGGCATGCCTGGATTCGGCGATCCCGACGTTTGGGTTCCGATCGCGATGCACAACCAGGTGCTCACGGGCACGGCGACGGAGTTCTTTCGCGAGCGGGCGGGGCGGATGGTCGGCACTGTTGCTCGGCTGAAGCCAGGCGTGACGTTCGCGCAGGCGAACGCTTCGATCCAAGCGCTGGACGCGCACCTGGTGGAGCAATACCCGACAGACAATTCCGGGCGCGGCGTGGAAATGCTGCCGATCAGCGAGACGACGATTCCGCCGAATGCGCGCGGCATCTTCGTTCGCGCTGGGCTGCTGATGGGGGTGATCGTGGGGCTGGTGCTGCTCATCGCGTGCGCGAACGTGGCGAACCTGCTGCTGGCGCGGGCGGCCCAGCGGGAGCGGGAAATCGCGATACGGCTGTCGCTGGGGGCGTCGCGCTGGCGCCTGACGAGGCAGTTGCTCACGGAAAGTCTCGTACTGGCTCTGGCGGCGGGTGCGCTCGGAATTGCATTCGCATATGCGGGGCGGAATCTGATCGTTTCGTTTTTGCCGCCCGGCCTCACGCAGCGACTCAATTTCTCGCTCGATGGCCGCGTGCTGCTCTTTACGCTGGGGCTGGCGGTGGTGGCGACGTTTCTTTTCGGGCTGGCTCCGGCGCTGCGGGCGACGCGGACCAATCGAATGCAATCGCTGAAAGATCGAGCCGCCGCGCCAACGGGCACCGTGCGGTGGTATGGATTGCGCGGGATTCTGGTGATGGTGCAGGTGACCCTGTCGCTAATCGCGCTGGTGGCGGCGGGGCTTTTCATCCACAGC
>JAKAOH010000229.1 GCA_021812285.1 Acidobacteriota bacterium
GGAGGAACTGGATCGGGTGGAGGAGGCGACGGTAAAGCTGAAAAACGGCAAAACCGCTTCGATCACCATGCACCTGATCGAAGGCGGGAAGGAAGATATCGAGCGCGTGCTGGGGCAATCGATCGAGGCCTTCTTCGAAATGTATCCGGGCGTGTAGCCGGCGCAGCATCCCTTCGCGAGTCCTCCACTGGCGCGCCGACGCGTCACCGTCCCGGCAAAACGGGCGCGCTGAAATTCGCTATACTGAACATGCGGACAACCATGAAAACCGCCAAGGCAATTATAGAAGAGCGTGATTTGGTGTTTGATACGTTTCGCCGTTGGGGCTACCTGGAAGCGGATCTTGACCCTCTCGGCTTTTTCCGACCGGCCGCGCAGCCCGATCTCGCGCTCGAAGGCGAGGCCGCCGACCAGGCTCGCGCAATCTACTGCGGCTCGATCGGCGTGGAATTCATGCACATCCCCGATCCCGAAGTGCGCCGTTGGATCGAAGAGCGCATGGAAAGCGAAGCGCCCGAATTCGACCGCCGCTGGGTGGCGGAACGCCTGGTGCGCGCGGACGTATTCGAACAGGTGCTGCAGGCGCACTACATCGGCACGAAACGTTTTTCGCTCGAGGGAACCAGCGGCGTACTGCCGCTGCTCGACGAGGCGCTCGAAACCGCCGCGGCGGCCGGCGCGCAAAAGGCGGTGGTGGCAACAAGCCACCGCGGACGGCTGAATCTGATGCTGCACGTGGTGGGAAGGCCGGCGGTGGATATTCTGGCCCGGTTCGAGGACGTGGATCCGCGTAGCGTGCTTGGCGGGGGCGACGTGAAATACCACCGCGGCGCGACGGGGACTTACGTTACGCGCGGCGGCCACTCGCTCGACATGCACATGGTCTCGAACCCGAGCCACCTGGAAGCGGTGAATCCAGTGGCGATGGGACGCGTGAGAGCCAAGCAGATGCGGCTGGGGCCGGACGGCCGGGAGCAGGTTTTACCGATCGTTTTGCACGGCGACGCGGCTTTCGCCGGGCAGGGCGTGACGGCGGAAACGCTGAACATGGCGACGCTCGAGGGCTATACCGTCGGCGGCACCTTTCATGTGGTGGTGAACAACCTGATCGGTTTCACCACGGGTCCAGCCGACTTGCATTCCTCGCGATTCGCGAGCGACCTCGCGCGGCGTTTGCCGATTCCCATTTTTCACGTGAACGGGGAAGATCCCGAAGCGATCGTGCGCGTGGGCCGTATGGCCGAGGAGTTTCGCCGCACGTTCGGCACCGACGTCGTGGTGGATCTGGTCGGCTACCGGCGGCACGGGCACAGCGAGGTGGACGATCCGACGATCACGCAGCCGGTGCTCTACGCCAAGATCAAGGAGCACCCGCCGCTGGGCGAACTCTACGCCAAGCGGACCGGGATCGATCCCAAAACGATTGCCGCGCAAGCGCGCCACGAACTGGAAACGGCGCTCTCGAAAGCCGCGAAGCTGACGAAAACGCCGGTGCTGCACGAACTGCCTCCGTATTGGTCAAGGTACCAGAGCGGGCGCTGGACACCTGCGGTGGAAGTGACAACGGGAGTCGCGGCCCAAACGCTGGCCGGCATCGCGGCTGCGATCGCGTCCTGGCCCGAGGATTTCGCCATCCATCCCAAGGTCAAGCGGCTAGTGGACCAGCGCGCCGCCATGGGGCGCGGCGAATCGGAGGTGGATTACGGCATGGCCGAAGCGCTCGCTTTCGGCACGCTGCTGAGCGAGGGAGTGCCGGTGCGCTTGGCCGGAGAAGACAGCCGGCGAGGCACATTCAATCAGCGGCACGCGGTGCTCTACGATACGCGGACCGAGCGACCTTACATTCCGCTCGAGCATATTTCGCCCGGCCAGGCGCGATTCGAAATCTACAATTCCCCGCTTTCGGAAGCGGCCGGGCTGGGCTTCGAATACGGCTACAGCCGCGACTATCCGGAATCGCTGGTCTTGTGGGAAGCGCAATTCGGCGATTTCGCCAACGGCGCGCAGGTGATCATCGATCAATTCATCGTGGCGGCCGAGGACAAATGGGCGCTGCCTTCGGGCCTGGTGCTGCTGCTGCCGCACGGTTATGAAGGGCAGGGGCCGGAACATTCGAGCGCGCGGATCGAGCGGTTTTTGCAGCTCACGGCGCGCGACAACATCCAGGTCTGCCAGCCTTCGAACGCGGCGCAGTATTTTCATCTGCTGCGGCGCCAGGCGCTGCGCACCTGGCGCAAGCCGCTCGTCGTCTTCACTCCGAAAAGCATGCTGCGGCACCCGGACGCGACGTCGCCGCTTGCCGATTTCTCGCCCGAACGTTTCCTGACCGTGGTTCCAGACGCCGAGCTTCGCGGCGCCGCGCGCGTGCTGGTGGTCACCGGCAAAATCGGGCACGAGCTGCGCGAAGAACGGCGCCGGCGGAATGATCCCTTGACTGCCATTCTGTTCCTCGATCAGCTCTATCCGTTCCCCGAGGACGACCTTGCCGCGGCGCTCACCGAGCATCCCTCCGCGCGAGAAATCGTTTGGGTGCAGGAAGAGCCGTCGAATATGGGCGCGCTGCACCACGTGCTGCCACGGCTCCAGCGGCTCGCGCGGCCGGGCGTCGCGGTGCGCTCGGTGAAACGGTCCGCTTCGGCCAGTCCGGCGACCGGCTCGGCCAAGGCCCACGAGCTCGAACAGAAAGCCATCCGCGAACTGGCCTTCGCGCCACTGGGCAATTGAGACCTCTTTCCCGCATAAAAAAACGGGCGGCTCGCGGAAGCGAACCGCCCGCTCTAAAGCTTTCCTGAAATGGAGAAGGGGAAACGGCGACGGCCGGTTCCCCGCGCGGAAGTTACTTTTTGACCGCTTCGATCGAAGTGGCGTGAATCGTGCCGCCCTCGATCGTTCCGCGGACGCGAACCGTCGAACCGCCGGGATGGCTGGCCGCCAGTTCCTGAGGCTCAATGATGTACGCCTTCTTGCGATACGCAAGCGCGTACTTCGCGCCGTGCGCGACGCAACCCTTCACGCACTGCGCCGCGCTGCCCATGTGGCCCTTCACGCCGCAGTGCGAATCGGTGATCACGCCAACGTAGGTTTTCACTTTGGGCGCCGCGTTTGCGGCCTTCGAACCGGCCGCGAACGTCAGCCCCGCGAAGAACAGCAATGCAACTGATGCCATCAGCAACCGCTTCATCATCGCTATCCCCTCCGTCTCGGTACAGGTTTCCCCGGCTATGGTTGACCCGCACCGCGGAATTCTGGTTTTTCGAACAAAGGCGAGCAGGACTCCTCCCCCGCGGCCTTGCCCTAATAGATTCCCGCGGAGGGCCCGGCGTTGCTTTTTTCTTTTTCCGGCGGTCGCGGCAAGGCTTTGGGCTTATCATGGGAAAGACCCCGCGAAAGGAGTTTTACCGTTGCCGGCCCGGATTTTGCCCGCACCGCTTCCCGTGCGTCCTCATCCGTCTCGGTTCGCAATCCGGCTCCGGCGACGCCTGGCGCGGCTTTCCAAAAGGCCAGGCCATTCGCGTGACGCGCGGCGCGCAACACCGCGCGCCAAACGCGGGAACAGGGTTTTGATACTTCTCGAGGAAAGGAAACGCCATGAAAGCCATTGCCGTCATACCCGGAAAAGCCAACAGCCTGCATTTCGAGGACGCACCCGATCCCGCACCGGAAGCCGGGGAAGCGCTCGTGCGCGTGCTGCGCGTGGGCCTGTGCGGCACCGACGCCGAAATCAACGCCGCGCTCTACGGTGAAGCGCCGGCCGGAAGCAACTACCTGATTTTGGGCCACGAAAATTTCGGTGTGGTGGAATCGGTGGGGAGCGGCGTGCAGGGATTCCAGCCGGGCGACTACGTGGTGGCCTCGGTGCGCCGTCCCTGCACGGAATGCTTCAATTGCCAGCATGGGCGCGCCGATCTGTGCACCAGCGGCCATTACACCGAGCGCGGAATCAAGGGACGGCATGGGTACATGGCCGAGCGGTATACGGAATCGGCCGAATTTCTTTTCAAGATCGACAAATCGATTCGCGACATCGGCGTGCTGCTCGAGCCGATGACCATCGTCGAGAAGGGCGTGGCGGAATCGCTCCAGATTCAGAAGCGGCTGCCTGCGACGCCGCGCAGAGCGGTCGTCTTCGGCGCTGGACCGGTGGGACTGCTCGGCGCGGCGGCGCTGCGCGTGCGGGATCTCGATACGATCGTCGTCAGCATGGAACCGGAAACCGATATCCGGGCGGAAATCGCCAAACAGATGGGTTGCCGTTATCAGTCGGTCGCCAGTTCCCCGCTCGACAAGCTGGCGACGCAAATTCCCGCGCCCGACGTGATTTTGGAATGCACGGGCAGCTCCGCCGTGGGGTTCGCGGCGATGCAGATGCTGGCCGCGGACGGCATTTTGTGCCTGCTGAGCGTCACCGGCGGCGATAAAACGGAACTGGTGCACGCGGCGGAAATCAACCGTGACCTGGTGCTGCGCAACAACGTGGTTTTCGGCAGTGTCAACGCCAGCCCCACGCATTACCGGCTGGCGATTCGCGCGATGAAAGCGGCCGAAAAGAAATGGCCGGGCACGCTGGCAAAACT
>JAKAOH010000230.1 GCA_021812285.1 Acidobacteriota bacterium
GCGTTCGCGGCCGACCTGACTCACCCGCAAATAAAAAGGGCTCCGGCGAACCGGAGCCCTTTTTGCAAAATTTAATCCTGGCAGCGACCTACTTTCCCATACCGTTGCCAGCACAGTATCATCGGCCCTGCGGGGCTTAACCCCACATTTCCATTTTGAGCTTTCTTGGCAAACCTTCTGATGTTCGCCATCATCAATATTCATGCGGGTTTCATAGCAGTACGAGCGTTTGGGAGGTCGAGACGCAATGGGTGAGATACAGAACGGCCCATTTCAGCTCTCTTTCAACCCCTCGTTGAAGGTGGACTTCCAGGGCTCACGTGTCACTTCCGACGGTGGCCTGATTCTGGTGCGTGAGCTGGACGAGCACTTGGGCTTCGGTGATTTGATCGCTCAGCACCTGACCGATTCACGCCGAGGGAAGAACACGCAGCTTCCTCTGGCCGACCTGCTGCGCCAATCCGTCTACAGCCGCATCGCGGGCTACGAGGATGTCAACGATGCCGAGCGGCTCTGGCAAGACCCGACGTTCCGGTTGATTGGTTCCGAGAAGATCTGGGAGCGGGGAGCGGCGTTGACCTCACGCCTACAATCTTTCGAGACCGACCTACTCACTCAGGACGAGAACCTTACCGGGCTAGCGACGGTCAATCGCGAGTTGATCGCCAGGGCGGAAACCGTCGGCTCTTCTCAGCGCGTCGTGCTGGACATGGATTCAACCGAGATTCCGGTCTACGGCCAGCAGGAGCAAAGCGCCTACAACGGCCACTTCGAATCTATCTGCTACCATCCGCTGCTGCTGTTCAATCGAGAAGGCGACTGCCTGGCGGCCAAGCTGCGGCCGGGCAATGTGCACAGCGCCGAAGGTTGGCATGAGCTGCTACTGCCGGAGATCGAGCGCCAGCAGTGGATGGGCAAGGAAGTCGCGTTCCGGGCTGATGCTGCCTTTGCCAAGCCGGAACTTTATGAGGCTCTGGAAGAGCGCGGCGTGAAGTACGCGATTCGCATCCCCGCCAACGACGCACTGCTACGGGACATCGCCGAGCTGTTGCCACGGCCGGTCGGACGGCCCAGCCACAAGCCCGTCGTCTGGTACAAGGGCTTTCTCTATCAAGCGGAGCGCTGGAAGACAGCCCGGCGAGTGGTGGCGAAGGTCGAGCATCACGCCGGTGAGTTGTTCCCGCGAGTGGGCTTCATCGTCACAAACATGAGTTTGCCGAGTCGGGACGTGGTGCGGTTCTACAACAAACGCGGCACCTGCGAGCAGTGGATCAAGGAGGGCAAGCAAGCGGTGAAGCTGACCCGGCTGAGTTGCCACCGGTTCCGGTCGAACGAGGTACGGCTGTGGCTGAGCGTGATCGCTTACAATCTCGGGAACCTCTGGCGGCGGCTAGCGCTGCCGCAAAGGATCGTCAACTGGTCGCTGACGAGCTTGCAGCAGCGGCTGGTGAAGACCGGCGGTCGGCTGGTGAAGCACGCCCGGTATTACTGGCTCCTGTTGGCGGAAGGTCATCTGACGCGCCCGCTGTTTGCGTCGATGGCCCGGCGCATCGAGTTGCTGCCCTTGCCCGCGGGTTAGACTGCCGCTGGCGGAACCAACCTCAGCGAGAAGAGGGCCGCGGGAGGGAAAAGTGTGGGAGACATCGGCGGGAGAAATGACAATTTCAAGCTCTGGGGCCCTCCAGAGAAGAGAAACGTCTCCCTGCGGTGGTCGCAGAGGGAGTCGAGCGTCGAAAAGCCGCCCGGCAGTTGCATATGGCTGCGGTCGGGGGTATGTTGTCGGTCGGGTTGGAGTCCATAATGGAAATCCCAGAGTGGATGGTGACGAGCAGCTAGTGACTAGGTAGAGGCGATGCTGAACGCGGGGAGCAAACTCGGGCCTTATGAGATCGTCGGCGCGATTGGCGCGGGCGGCATGGGCGAGGTATATCGCGCACGCGATACGCGTCTGGGCCGCGACGTTGCCGTCAAGATCCTGCCGCCTTCCTTCGCCTCAGACCCCGAGCGGTTGCGGCGATTCGAACAGGAAGCGCGCGTGGTAGCCGCGTTGAACCATCCGAACATTCTGGCTGTCTACGACATCGGCACGAACGAAGGCGCGCCGTTTCTCGTTACCGAACTGCTCGAAGGCGAGACTCTGCGCGAGCGCCTACGCGAGGGCGCGCTTCCCCTGCGCAAGGCCATCGACATCGCCGTGCAGACGGCGCACGGAATCAGTGCCGCACACGAAAAGGGGATCATCCACCGTGACCTGAAGCCCGCGAACATTTTTCTGACCGCCGACGGCCGCGTCAAAATCCTCGATTTCGGCTTGGCCAAGCTCGGCGCCCCCGAAGGGCTCGCGCCAAGCCAGACGCAGGGCGCGACGCTCACCGCGGCTGGCGCGACCGAGCCCGGCGTGGTGCTGGGCACCGTCGGTTATATGTCGCCCGAGCAGGTGCGCGGCAAGCCGGCCGATGCGCGGTCGGATATTTTTGCGCTAGGCACGATCCTCTACGAGATGCTCTCAGGCCGAAGAGCGTTCGAGAAGGACTCCTCGGCCGACACCATGGCGGCGATTCTAAAAGAGGACCCGCCGGAACTTGCGGGAGAAGGAAAGAAGATACCGCCGGCGGTGGATCGCGTGGTGCGGCACTGCCTGGAGAAGAACCCGGCGGAGCGGTTCCAATCAGCGCGGGATCTGGCATTTAATCTGGAATCGCTTTCCAGCACCTCCACAGCCGGCACAGCGGCAGTCCTTGCTGGCAGTTCGCCGACGGGCCGAAGGCGCCGACTGCTTTTCGCTGCGGCCGGCACCGTGGGGCTGGTCATCTGCAGTGCCGGCGCATATTTTCTGGGCCGCAGCGGCACCACTGCCGCGCAGCCCACTTTTCACCAGTTGACATTCGGCAGGGGAACGATTTACGGCGCTCGGTTCGCCCCCGACGGGCAGACTGTCTACTACAGCGCCAGTTGGCGGGGTGAGCCCACGCAAGTTTATTCAACGAATCCGAACAGCCCGGAATCGCGAGCCCTGAATCTGAGCGATGCGACGCTCTTTGCCGTTTCTCCCGGGGGAATGGCCGTGGCGCTGGGCTGCAAGGAACTAATCGTCGCGCATTGCGAAGGCACGCTGGCCACAGTGCCAGTTTCAGGCGGTTCGCCGAGAGAAATTGCGAACTATGTATCGTCGGCGGACTGGAGCGCCGACGGCCAGATGGCGGTGATTCGGAAAGTTGGCGGAACGTATCGCGTGGAGTTCCCTCTAGGAAATGTGATCTATCAGAGCATCGACTTGCTCGACTTTTTGCGCGTTTCGCCAAAAGGAGACATGGTTGCGTTTGCGGACCTGGAGCCCGGAAGCGACGTAGGGCGGGTGGTCATCTTGAACCACACCGGCAAACTGGTTGCGCGTTCGGCAGTATTTCCCAGCGTGGAGGGGGTGGCTTGGCCACCGAATGACAAGGAGGTGTGGTTTTCGGCTACGCGCAATGAGGCCTGGGCAAATGCCATCCACTCTCTCAGTGTCTCTGGCAAGGAACGCACCCTTCTCCGGCTGCCTGGAATCCTGCGCCTTTGGGATATTTCTCGCGACGGCCAAGTGCTTCTATCAAAGGAGTCGTGGACGACCGGTCTACAATTCCGTGGCCCGAAAGATGGTAAGGAGCGAGATCTGTCCTGGCTTGACTCAACCATCATCACCGATCTTTCGCCCGATGGTGCCGCGCTCGCCTTTGAAGAGGCTGGGTCCGCGGCTCGCAGCGGAGTATACAAGGCCTATTTGCGCAATACGGACGGGTCCGCCCCAACGGAACTGGGACGCGAAAACCTTCCCGTACTTTCTCCGGACGGTAACTGGGTATTGGCCGGCAATTTCCCTTTCTCTAGGTTTGACCTCTTGCCCACGGGTGCGGGACAAACCAGAGCGCTCGGTGCCGACGGGGTGAAAGAAATCACTTCGCTCGGTTGGATGCCGGATGGAAAAGAAACCTATTTCGCCGGGAATGATGGCCACGAATGGCGAATTTACGTTGAGAAAATTTCAGGTGGTGCGCCACAGCCAATCACGCCACCGATCTCGGTCAAGGTTGAGTACATTGAGACTGACCTGGTTTCCCCGGACGGCAAATTTCTTTTCGCACGCGATTTGACCGGCAAAGGTTGGCTGTATCCTCTGAAGGGCGGGAAACCGGAGCCCGTCCCCGGGCTCATGCCCCAGGATATTTGGGTCAACTGGACAGCGGACGGACGTTCCGCATATGTATACCAGGACGAAAAAACGTACGCCGACGTATATCAGTTGGACCTTTCTACGGGGAAACGGCAACTTGTGAAAACGCTGTCCCCTTCGGATCCGGCGGGGCTGACGGACGTGCGGCCCGTGAGAATCACGCCGAACGGGAAGGCCTATGGTTACTCGTACGATCGTGCGCTATCGGTGTTGTATCTCGTCAAAGGCGTTTAATAGGCGAACAGCCTAACCCTTGGGACCTTCTACAGCCCCAGGATGCGATGAGCCGACATCGAGGTGCCAAACCGAAGCGTCGATGTGAACTCTCGGCTTCGATCAGCCTGTTATCC